>CAYRFB010000021.1:5293-22604 GCA_964423485.1 uncultured Bacteroides sp. | reverse complement strand
TCCTGATTGCGGCGCACTTCGTCAAATTTTGCTTTCATTGTTGGATTTCCGCGAGTGAGTTTCTTTATTGTCAAAGCGTTAGCCTTATCGTTGGCTAAGCGAAGATTATTTTCGGAACTGAGCAGCGCATCCTTGATTTTCTGCAAGCTGGCGATTGATTTGTCGATGCCTTCGATTGCAGCGTGAAATTTCTCGCTCGCTATGCGGTAGTTACGGCCAAACCCTTCGCGGAACACATTGAGCTGGTTTTCAAAATTTGTCACATCGATTGATTGCTGACGCAATGTCTCGATCTGACGCTGGTAAGTGACGCTTTTGCGCGATGCTTGCGATAGCATAGAGATGACGGCCATAAAAAATTGTGGTCGGATGACATACATCTTTGGATATTCGTAAGAAACGTCGACTATGCCTTCATTATAAAACTCATTGTCGGCTTCGAGCATCGACACAAGCACAGCATACTCACATCCTTTCTGCTTGCGGTCGCGGTCGAGCTTGGCAAAGAAGTCGCTGTTGTGATGTTTTGTCGAAGTCGTGTCAGATTCATTTTTCATTTCAAACATAATCGAGATATACTCAATGCCGTCGATATAGTCTCGAAAGATATAGTCGCCCTTTGATCCCTCACTTGCGTCATTGTCTTTATCAAAATATGCGTTGGGAAACATCAGCGTCCTCATGCGGTTGAAGACATTGCGGCAATGGATTTCGAGAGTCTCGCCGATCATCTTGGTTGACATACGTGTCTTCAGATCTTTATAGTACTCGAGTTGCTCCAAGGTCTGCTTGAGCTCAAAATGATGTTGCTCCTTAAGGCGATTCTCACGCTCGATGGCTCTGTTATGCTCGACGGCTGCTGAGGTGCGCAGCTGGGCTATCTCGTTGTCTTTCATTCTGATTTTATCAGCATTAGCCTGCCGCTCTTCGAGCACGGCAATTTTGCGGGTGTTGTCGCTTTGGTCAATAAGAGATTTAAGCTTCATGATCTCTGCATCGCGAGCAGCCAAAGTCTTTGAAAACTGGGCGTCCTTGTCGCGCGCTATGTTGTCGAGCTTCTCTTTAACAATGGCCAGCTCTGAGTCGCGCTTTGCAAGGGCCACGTCTTTGGCGCTAAGTTGTTTGGCGAAATCTGTTTCGAGGCGGCGCGACTGAGCCTGCTGCTCGAGGTTAATATGTTTGCGCATATCTTCGACCCTGCGCTTGACTTCCTCTTCAAACGCGGCGTTACGAACTTGGTTTGCAAGTGACTCAAACATAGCGTCGTCGACCTGAAACACGTGTTGGCAGTTTGGACATTTCAATTCTTTCATATACAAAGTTAATCTAAATCTCTCAAATCTTCAAAAGAGAAGGCTAATTATGTCGTTGTTGGCCTTGTCGACATCTGCAGTGTTGAGGGTTGAAAGATAGATGCGGGTAGTGTTTTCGGTCTTATGACCCATTCCGGCGCTGATGATCGAAATCGGGATGCCTTCGGTATGAGCGATTGAGGCCCATGAGTGACGTGCGCAATAGAGCGTGAGTGGCGCTGACAGTCCGATCATGCGGCCGATTGTTTTCAGATTGGTGTTGATGCGGTAGCAAATGTTGCGATAGGTGATACGGTTGTTGGTTTTGGCGTTTGAAAAGATTGGAAGCAGATATTTGTCGTCACTCTTACTGTATCGCTCGGCGATGTCTTTCATTTCATCGGTCCACTTGACAGTGAGCAGTTGTCCGGTCTTGTGGCGTCGATAGCAGATGGTGTCGCCGCGCAAGTCGCTTTTGCGCAGATAGGCCATATCGATAAATGACATGCCGCGCATGTAAAAGCTCAGCATAAAGATGTCACGCGCATATGCGAGAGCCGGTCGGCCGTTAAGGTCAATATCTTTCAGGATTCTGACGTCGCATAGCGGCAGCGCACGTTTGACGGTCTGAGCAACGCCGGTATAGACGCGCTTGAACGGGAATTCCTGCCTTATGATTTTTTCCTCTGCAGCTCTATTGTAGATCGCGCGTAGTATGCGCAAATAGAAAGACACGGTGTTAGGCACAAGTCCGGTTTTGAGTAGATAAGTCTCGTAATCTTCGATTACGCGTGAGGAAATCAGTCTCAGATGTATATCTTTGTCCTTGCGAAATCTCAGGAAACTTCTGAGAGTTGAAGCATAGGTCTCAGAAGTCCTGATGCGGCCTTTCTTTCTGAGCGCAGCTATGATGTCGAGCATATATTTCTTGACGGTAAACTCTTTAATATATTGCTTGAAGTTATGGGCGATATCCTGGGCAGTGAATCTGACGTTGTGAGACTCAAACTCGATGATTGTGTTGTAGATACGATCAACGTCATATTGGGATAACTGTCTGATAGCCGTAGGGAGCCGACTTATCAATGGATTAGCAGCGAATGACGGGTCGGAAGTAAAGGTGATATCGCTGATAATAGAAGCGCGACTGCGTCCGTGCTGAATTTTGTAAACAATGGTGATCTTTTTTCGATCTGACGCAGGCTGGGTAAAATCGATGTGAACAGATGCCATAAGTAACTTTTTTTTCGCAAAAGTTACTACAATTTGACTAATGTGGCAATTCGAGACTGTTTCTTAAAAATGATCTGAAAAATCGGCTGCGGTCGGTAGTCTCAGCTATTATACTGTCTACTTGCTTCATAGTGCTGTCAAAAATCAGATTCTTATCGGCGAAAGCTATAGCATCGTTTAGTAGTTTTAACGTGCCGTTGATCAGAGTGTCTGAGTAATTTTTGACTTTCTCTTGCTCGATGAGCATCTCCACTGCAAAGAGCTGGAGATCTCTCACGCGCTCCACGCCGGGATTGAAAGACTCAAAACTTTTAATTGACTTTCTTATTCGTGAGATTCGGGCCGTCGATTGGTGATATTTGCCTCGTATGATTTCTTTGATCAGTTCGCGAGCGAAACGATCATAGAGTTTGTCGACATCAGGATTTGTAAAAAAGTCGAAGTACTCTTTGACCGATTTATTAGATGAATAAGCAGTAAGCATCACATCGATGATCTGCTCTCGCGACAGCGACATCAATTCTTTTTTTAATGCAATCTTTGACATAGCAGATGCGTTTTAGTAGCCCATAGCCTGGGATAGTTTCTGGACCGGCGGCCCGATTGTCGGGTTGCGTGATCCGGTGTACTGAGAGTCGCGATTGTTGATCAAATGATAGAGTATGCCACCGACATCGACACCTATTTTGCTATGCTTAGAGACCCTGAAATAAGGCTTGAGGATAGGCTGCGCTTCAATGCGCCGTGTCAGCATTGACTGATAGCCTTGAGCTCCGACCTCGACGCCAAACTTGTCGGAAAACGAGTAGTCTATATATCCTCCGAAGTTAGGTATGTTGACATAGCCTGCCATTGCCGGCTGGTAAATGCCGACCGGCGTATGATACTCGCCGAAGATTGTAGCGCTGAGTTTGTCGCTGAAACGATAGGTGAGTGCGCCTCCGAAACCATAAGATGTCTGCAATCCACGGAAATAACCATATTTATTTGCCACAGCAAAAGCTTCGACAGTCAATCGCCCGAAGTTATGTGTGAGATTGACAGAGCCTGAATTGATAGCCATAAGGCCGGGCATAGTTTGCACACCGCCGGTTGCATAGACAAAACCGTTTTGCCACGACGCTATGCGCGCCAATCCGGGTTGGGGCGCAATATCAATTTCGGCTTCCTTTATTATGACTGTATCTTGCGAGAATGCGTTGGTCAAAGCATAGCCAGATGTCACCTCCGAATAGAGCCGGTCAAAATTATAGTAGATGTCTGACCGGTTAATCAGGTTGGCAGAGTCGGGAGGGAATGAGACAGCAATGGTGTCACTGGCCTCTATCTGCGCTAACGCCGAAAAAGGCAGGAATACAAGTGGCAATATAAACGCTTTCAGTCTCATATCATTGCAAAGATAATTAAATGGGCGCTTGTAGCAAAATAATGTAAAGTTAAAATTTCAACAAAAAAGACTCCGGGACAGTTTTAGGCTCCGGAGTCTCGATATCGTTGGGTAGATAAATGTGCGGGTTATTTTACATAAGTGACTTTGCCGTCGATGACGTAGATGCCTGATGAGAGCGGAGCTTTGTGCATCACGCCGTCAAGACCGTAAATGGCTTTTGTACTGTCGACATTGCCGGTTGAGATATCGCTTAGGCCTGTCTGTCGGCGGTCAATGGTGAAATGCACGCCGTCAGCGACCATTGTGCCTCCATTATAGACAATTGCCTGATAATGTCCGTCTTCAAGCTTTTCAAGATCAGCAATGACTTCGACTGTCTTTTCTTCTTTTGGCGTGAGGTAGATCTCGTCAGATGATTTGTTGTAAAGCTCGTAACCGCCGTCGCCGGGGAAGATAGCCACGCGAGTTTTTCCGAAATACACGCCTGATGTGCAGATTACCTTATAAGTGAATTTCACTGACGATGGATCAGAAATATCTTTTGACTCGATTGCGAAATCCTTTACCTCGATTTCAACTTTCTCATCGTTGACATCAACGGTTACTGTTATGTGATCGCTCACCTCGCGGCCGGCCTCGTCTCGAAATACGAGTGTGTAATCCCCGCTCGGGAACTCTGCGTTTTCGACGGCTTTAAATTCCGCGGCGTAATCTGTGATGCGTTGCGATGTCTCGCCTTCGACATCGAGAGGACGGAATTTCGACTTGGCTACGGCTTTGCCTTCAGAGTCAAGAAGCCATGGTGTGACTGTTCCGTAATATTCCATATCGCTCACGTTGTCAGCTGTGAAAGGCATCGGGAACTCGTGGTTGCGATAGATGACCGTAGGCATATCAATGTCGCGAATCTCGATTTTCGCTTGTTCGGCAGCTTTGATTGTCGCAACATTATCTTTAACGACGGCTGTAATCACAGAGACATAGCCGACAGGCATCTTAACGACGCTCCAATGACCGTCGACAAAGAGGACTGGGGTAATGGTGTACGTGCCGTCAGCCAACTCAGGGAAGCGGATTTGCAGGTCGCGTCGACCGTCATAAAGATGCAGGCCGCCGACGCCCGGACCGTCGACAAATTTGACCTCTTTATTCTCATTCTCAAATTTCATGCCGAGACGTGAGCCGTCAGGCATAGTGGCGAGACTGTAGTTGTAATAGAGACCGCTTGCGCGGAAGTCCTCGCCTGCTTTGACTTCTTTCACGTCGGTAGTGAAGTTTTCGGTGTTATACATTACATAGGTCGGCGTGTCGCCTTCTTTTGCCGGTCTCACACCGAGAGTGGCTATCTGACTGGTATTGAAACCACCGGCACCTCCGCCTACACCCAGGTCATCAGGGTTGAGGGCGGTCAAAAGGAAGTAACCGTTGCTCAAGCCTCCCCAGCCCCAGTTGAAGTGGAAATATCCGCCGTCGCTGTAACCGTCGCACACAAATTGATGGCCGCCGTCAGTGCCGGCTCCGCTGTAAAGCACGGGTAGACCTTCAGCCAAGTCACTGTAGATCATATCTTCCCACTCGTCGTAGCCGTAAAAAGTGCGGTTGGGCATCCAAAGTGATGGTGAATAGTCAAAGATATCAATAAGAGCTTCGCCCATACGGGTAGTCGCCGCACCGCTGCCTCCGGGTTCGTAGTGCATATTGACGCTGATGCCACAACCGAGCATGAGCTTGGCGACAGCGGTTTTAGCCTCTTCGGTGCTCTTGTCATCATATCGGTCAGTCATCTTACCCCATTCGAAGGGGTTATTTTCGTAGTCAAATGACAGCTCTTCCTTGCCGGGTTCCCAATAATATGAATAACTGCCTTTGCCGTGATCGGGATAAGCGTGATGTTTCATCACCTGAGCCATGGCGGTCGCTACGCAGCCGGTCACTGTCTCATGGCCGTCAACCTTCGGGCAGAGGATATTGTAAGGCCACTCCTGGTTCCATTCGGTTTTGAGGATCGGAGAGATTGCTTCCCGCTGCTTGTGGCCGATATAATTCTCGGTTGTGGCCGAAGCAGCTTTTAGGAGGGAGAGCTCTTGGTTGTAGAATTCGAGCCAGTAGTTTAACCCGGGATTTCCGTCAAGCGAAAACACACCTGAATCAGAGTAACCCAACAACGCGGGTGCGCGGTCATCGTCGGGCAAAATCATATATCCTTCGCCCGATGAAAAGACATAGAGGTCTCCAATAGTCGACTGATATGTCATCGCCGATGTCTGTCGTTTGAGCGACGGGATGCGTTTCACACTTGAATTTTGAACTCGAGCCAATGCTTCTGCCGGCGTGAGGGTAGCGGCGTTGGCGATTCCTGCTGCTGCGAGAAAAGTAAATCCACAAAGTAAAAATTTCTTCATAAAGCGGGGTGAAGTGGTGAATGATGAAAACAAGAGAACTAATTCAGGCTGTCTTTGCCATAAATTTACAACGCCACATCACCGAAATAGTTCTGCAACGCAAATAAAAAGACGGTGAAGTTTTTTAGGCTCCACCGTCCGGCGATTGTGAAATATGGATTGTTATTGATTTGCAGTTTCAGGCTTGAGCCATTTGTCAAACCAACGGAAGAAGAGACGTTGCCACATAATTGCGTTCTGCGGTTTCAGGATCCAGTGGTTTTCGTCGGGATAGATTACCATTTCAGCAGGAATGCCGCGGAGCTTGGCAGCGTTGAAGGCGGCCATGCCTTGTGACGCAAGGATGCGGTAATCATATTCGCCGTGGCTGATCATGATCGGGGTGTCCCACTTATCGACGAAGCGATGAGGCGAGTTGGCAAAGGTGCGTTGAGCGGCTGCGTTGTCCTTCTCCCAGTATGCACCGCCCATATCCCAGTTGGCAAACCACATTTCTTCGGTTTCGAGATACTGTGATTCCATATTGAATATGCCGGCATGGGCGAGGAGGGCAGCAAAGCGATGGTCGTGGTTGCCCGCGAGCCAGTAGATGGAGAAACCTCCATAGCTTGCGCCTGTGGCGCCGATATGATCGCCGTCGATGAAGGCTTCCTTCTTCATATAGTCAACAGCGGCAAGATAGTCTTTCATATTCTGGCCGGGATAGTCTTTTGAAATCTGCTCAAGCCATTCCTGACCGAAGCCGGGGAGACCGCGACGGTTAGGTGCGATCATAACGTAGCCGTTTGAAGCCATAAGAGCGAAGTTCCAACGATAGCTCCAGAACTGGCTGACGGCCTGCTGAGGACCACCCTGACAGTAAAGGATTGCCGGATATTTTTTGTTGGCATCGAAGTTGGGGGGAAGGATTACCCAAGTGAGCATCTCCTTGCCGTCGGTGGTGGGCACCATGCGGCGCTCAACAGTCGGCATAGTTAGTTGGCTGAAGATGTCGCCGTTGATGTCGGTCAGTGCGACAGCTTCTTTGCTGCCTGCAGCGACTTTGTAGATTTCGTTGGGGCGCAGCATTGAGTGAGCCATTGTCACCACGCTGCCATCGGCGAGAGCGTTGAGGCTTTCATAGTCACACTCGCCTTGAGCTACGACGCTGATAGTGCGGTCAAGGCCAATGTTGAACATCGGCTTCACGCCGTCGCGATAAGCGAGGAAAAAGATCGAGCGGCCATCATTAGCCCAGGCAAATTCCTCGATGGTATAATCCCAGTCTGAGGTAAGATCCTTCTTGTCACCCGATTTCATATCGAGGATAAAGAGACGGTTCTTGTCCGACTCATAACCATCGTGCTCCATACTGAGCCATGCGAGGTATTCGCCGTCAGGTGAGAACGCAGGTGCGGTGTCGTAACCCATCATGCCTTCTGTAAGGTTGCGGGTTTCTTTGGTTTCGACATTGTAGGCATAGAGGTCGCTGTTAGTGGAGATAGAGTATTCAAGGCCGGTCTTTTTGCGCGACACATATACGAGGGTCTTGCTGTCGGGCGACCACGCGAAAGACTCAGCTCCGCCAAAAGGTTTCATCGGTGCTTCGTAGGGCTCGTCAGCCATTATGTCAATGACATTGCTGACAGCTGCGCCGTCAAAGTCGGCGATAAAGGGGTGGGGGATTTCAGTCACCCATTCGTCCCAGTGTTTGTACATCAGGTCGTCGACCACTCGGCCAGTGGCCTTGGGCAGGTCGGGGTATAGATCTTGAGCGTTACGGGCATATTTGACGTTGCCGATCATCACGACTTTCTTGCCGTCGGGTGAGAATTTGAAACCCGAGATGCCGTTTTCGACGCTGCTCGCAGCCTGACGGTTGGTGCCGTCGGCATTCATCACCCACAACTGGCCTTTGCCATCGACGGGATAAATGAAAGCTATGCGCTCACCGCCGTCAATCCACACGGCGTTGCTCTCAGACTTCGCTGTGCGTGAAAGACGCTGCTGGCCTGTGCCATCTGCGTTGATGACGTAGAGATCGCGATTTGAAGTGTTCTCTTCGACGCTTTCATATGATATGCCAAAGAGTATTTTGCTGCCGTCAGGCGACACTACCGGGTCAGTCACGCGACCGAGAGCTTCGAGTGCATCGATGTCAAAAATCCCTGACTGGCTTTTGAAATCGAGGCGGTCGATGATTTTTTCTTCTTCGCCGCTGCCTGATCCGGCACACGACGCGAGCATAAGCACACTTGCGCCCATAGCTAACGATTTGATTAAATGTTGCATAAATATTATTGTTTTTTGAATATAATTCTTGCTATGGCAAAATTACAAAAAACTCCATTCACGACCAATTTTAGCAAAAAAATAGTAACTTTGTAACTCATTATGTATTGCATGAGATAAAAATAAAACGTTAGACTGATGATTAAACGGATATTCAGCATATTGTCAATCGCTTTGATGGGTATCGCCTCTCTGGCGATGGATCTCCCCGTCAAGGAGGTTAACGGCAAGCCATACTATTATTATATTGTAAAGAAAGGCGACACTGTCTACTCGCTGCTTTCCCGCTTTGGCATTACGCGCAGTCAGCTCATTGCCAGCAATCCTTCTGCTGCCGGTATCCTTAAAACCGGTGAAACCCTCTATTTCTCAGTTGAAGAGTTTGGTGACGGCAAGCCTTATGTGATTGAGCGTGAGCCCGAAGTGCAACCTATGCCCGAAGGTCGCATTGACCATCACGTCAAGAAGGGTGAGACTCTTTATGGTATCAGCAAGAAATATGGAGTAAGTCAGGATCTGATTGTTGAGCTCAATCCTAAAGTTCGCAGCGGTGTTAAGACCGGTATGATCATTCAGATACCCGTTGCCGTTACAGATCAGCAGGAGTCAGGTGACGTTGACAATATTGACAACGAGGCAACCGGTGGCGAGACCGAGTCTGAGCAGACTCAAATGCCGGTTTCACCGACTGACACCGATCAGACCGAAACCCTTGATGATTCTGGCGAAGAGGTTGAAGAAGAGATAGTGCCGAGCCGTGAAGCTACGGTTGCAGTCGTTTTGCCTTTTATGCTTGAGTCCGAAACTCCGTCAAAACAGGCATTGCTCTACACCGACTTTTATAAAGGTATGCTACTTGCGGCCGATACGCTTTCAAATCGAGGAGACAGCGTTAAGATCTTTGCCTTTGATACTATGGGCGATATCAATCGCTTGAAGCAGTTGCTCAAAGATGATGCCGTTAAAAATTCTTCGGTCATTATCGCTCCTGACGACGAGCGTCAACTTGAGGCAATCTCATCAGCGGTGGGTGGCACCGAGACAAAGGTCATCAATGTTTTCAATGTCAAGGATAGCCTGTATTTGACTCAAAACGCTATGGTGCAGACCAACGTCCCTCATCGGGTGATGTATGCCAAGGCTTTGGCAGCTATTGACAAACTCTATCCGGGCTTTATGCCAGTAATTGTCAGAAATGAGTCTGGACGCAGCGACAAAGCTGAGTTTATAGCTTACATCAAAGATGCATACCGTAATCGAGGCGTAGAAGCGCTTGAAATCGTCTACGACGGTGCGCTATTAAATGCTCAGGTTGAGTCGCTCCCTGACGACGGGGGTAAATATTTGATCATACCTTCTTCAGGTTCGCTCTCTGATTTCAATAAAATGGTTCATGCCATCAAGACCGTCCGAGAATCATCAGGCGACAAGCGCACAATCGAGCTCTTTGGTTATCCTGACTGGACCGCATTCAGAGGCGATGCTGAGTCAATGCTCCACGCCGTAGGGGCTACGGTCTTCTCTCGCTTCTACTATGATGCTGACGGTTTTGACACCCGCTGCCTCAATGATGCCTTTGTGCGCTGGTATGGTGAAGATATGTTGGAAGGAGTCCCTAACCACGGTGTTTTAGGATTTGATGTCGGCAACCTTGTGATCCGCAACCTTCGCGAGAATAACGGCTTTTTCAATCCTATGGTTGGCGATTATGTGGGTGTGCAGTCAAGTTTCGAATTTGAGCGTGCTGACGACAACCCTGCTGCCGGTTATTTCAATGACCAGGTCTATATATTGCGTTTTTATCCAGGTACAAAGGTTGAGCGCCTCCATTTCTAATTTATGACGATGAAGTCGATCAGCATTTATATCAGAGCCTTTGTTGGCGGATTTCTGCTTATTGCAGCAGTCGGGAGTGCAGTCGGCCAGACTCACTATAAGCCGCATATCAGTCTTGGCGTCAAAGGTGGTATGACCATGTCTGAAATGTCATTCTCGCCTTCGGTAAAACAATCTTTTACTAATGGTTCTACCGGCGCCATAACGTTCCGTTATGTAGAGGAAAAGCTCTTTGGCTTAATTGCTGAGTTTGGTTGGTCACAACGAGGATGGAAAGAAAACTTTGAGGAATCCCCGTGCCGTTACTCACGCGCGTTGACATATTTGCATGTGCCGCTGTTGACTCACATCTATTTTGGCAGTCCACGCTTCAAGTGTTTCTTTAATCTCGGGCCTGAATTCGCCTATATGATTGGCGATAAAATCTCTGCAAATTTTGATTACCGTGATCCGTTGCACGCCGAAGGTTTTCCGTCTAAGGCCAGAATGACTGAACAGTTGACAATGGACGTCAAAAACAAATTTGATTACGGCATTGTCGGTGGTTTTGGCGTAGAATTTTATGTAACGCCTCGTAATTCAGTCACACTCGAAGGTCGTTACTATTTTGGTCTGGGCAATATTTTTCCCGCCGCTAAGGCCGACACATTCAGTGCCTCCCGCAACACCTCTATAGAAATAACCCTCGGCTATAACTTCCGCCTTAAGTAAGCGTCAACTATATTTGTTTTTCTTGCAATCAACTATTAATTTTGTGATCAAATATTAGTAGTTTTATGCTTGAAAACCGACATACGGCTAAGATATTAGCACTTTTAGATGCATTCTCATCCGATAATTCCGACGATATGTCTTAAAGCCTTGATTTCTCAGTGATGCCGGCGCCTCGGCCCTTGTAGTGGGATGCGGCGGTATTAAATGAGTAGCGGATCGAGAGTCTTACCGACCTGTTTGGCCAAGTGTCGAGGCAGCTTATCTTTCCAACCTCGTTATAAATGGAATATCTCAGGTAAGAGCGGTTCAATAAGTCAGTGGCGTCGGCTCTTACAACCATATCGCCGCCAAACAAAGTTTTCGATATACTCGCATCCAGCGAATTACGCGATTTGTTTCCTTGGTTATGCGAGTCGCCACCGCTCGTGAAGTCAAAGCTAACCATAGCCGTCCAGTCATCTGGCAAATTAAATATGTTGTCATACCTGACTCGTCCAATCGGATCGCTTAGGCCTTTGCGTCCGTCGGCCGTTGCAATGTGATGCCACTGTTTGGCGATAGATAGTGTGACTGTCGGTGACCAAAAGCTGACTTTATGCCTAATGCCGAGCGACGAACTCACCGTGTTGAGAGTCGGTATGTTGCGATAGGTTATCAGGCTGACATTTGGACTGTCTTCATATGGCTCGTAAGTCTGAAAAATTGCGTCGCGGGTGTGAGTGTAGATTACTTGTCCGAAAAAGTTTTTCCAGGAGGCAGACAATTGAAAATTATAAAATCGTTCCGATTTCAATTCAGGATTGCCGCGCCAATATTTTGAGCTGGTGCTATACTGCAGGATATCGCTGAGCTGTGAATAGCTTGGCCGTATACTCTTGTTAGTAAACGAAAGAGAGAGGTTTGCGTCGTTATGTGACCAGCTGATTGAGGCCGATGGAAACACGTTAGAGTAGTCAACCCGACGCTCTCGGTTGTCAGCGCCTCTGACCTCGAACTCATTGACGGTGTACTCATATCTCATACCTATTCCGGCTCGGAAATCTCGCCATGACTGATGTACTTCAGCAAAAGTCGCGAAATTGCGTTCTGTGACTTTGGTCTTTGCGCCTTCAAATGGTGTGCCAACGTTTAGACTCAGCGAACTTAGCTGCGACTGAGTGTATTCCTCGCCTAATTCAATTGACGTTGCTCCTACTCGATAATCAAGGATAAGTTTTTCGGCAAACATTCGGCTTTTGTTGGCGTTTTGTATATAAATTTCGTTATGATTCTTAAAGTCTTCGGAGTCACCCAAAGCATTGAGCTCATCAAAAAAGAAGTTGTGCGTGTTGTCGCGTTCGACATAGTCGGCATTCAAGTCAATAGCGAGATTAGAAACTTCTCCCGAATAATAAAAATTGATGTTGTGGCTCGGCGCGGAGAGGGTAGTGTCGATTCCGTCTGTTATCCATCTGCCGCTGAAGAGCCTGTCAACAGTGATATCCTGAACATTATGAAGGGTTTCATATTTGCGCCAATAACCGTAATTGTAAAATGCGCCTACTGAGTGGTCTGGAGTAAAGGCGTAGCTTAATCCTGTTTTTATGGCTCCCCACTTCATATCTGCTATGCGGTCAGAGATTGCATCCTGACGCAGAACTGTGCCTTGGACATCCGTCGACCATTGGTCATTACCCGTCCGATAACCGTGCTTTCCGAGTGAATAGCTTCCTTCGGCGAAGACCTCCAGACTGTTCTTGCGGTATTTGATGCTTAGATCACCGGCGTTGCTAAAATGATCATCGTATGTTTCTGATAGTCCTGTGGCTACGCTAAATCCTTCGCCACGGGGTTTGACCGTTCGGATCTTCACCACCGCCATTATATCAGCGCTATATCTTGCTCCGGGATTTGTTATAACATCTACACTCTTGATGTTTTCTGACCGAAGCTGGTTAAGTTCACGCAGATCGGTCACCTTGCGTCCATTGATATAGATAGCGGGAGCTCCACGACCAAACACCTCAATGTCATCGTTACTTCCTATAGAGATCAGCGGCACATAGCGAAGGACGTCTTTGGCCGAACCGACATTCTTAAGAGCAGATCCTGAGACATTGGTTACCAGCATATCGCCCTTCATAGAGATCATCGGAGGCGCATGTCTCACCTCGATTTCTTTTAGAGCGATATTTGAATTTTTAAGGACTATACTGATATTGTTAAGCGGATTGTAAATCAGCGTATCAACAGTTTCATAGCCAATCATGCTGACGCGCAGTCGTGGATGGCTTACTGATTCTAATCGAGCAGCGAACACTCCACACGAGTCAGCCGTGACAGGCAATATAAATGTTGAATCGTTATAGATGGCTATGCTGGCATAGGCCACGGCCTCTCCAGAGCTATCAGTGATTGAGCCTCGGAGCGTCCGGGCCGATATTATGAGTGGAAATATTGTAACGAAAAGAGTCAGTAACAGCTGAGTCCTCATATTAAATATTGAGTGATGAATGTTAATCACAAAATTACTAAAAAGTGATCAGACGCTGAAACGCCTGTTTAAATTTTTTGTGAGAATGGTATCTTTTTGTTAAATTTGCAGCCAAATAGTAATCAAAATCACAATTAACATCATTTTTGCGTATGAAAAAATTTACTCTCATTACCGCAGCGCTCTTTGCAGCAGGCGTGACTCCGGCGTTTGCCGAGGGGTTTGTTACTCCTGGCGACGGCACCGCTTACTCTTTTGAAATCCTTTCGGGGATTGCCGGTTCAAACGTGACAAAAGCTGCCGACGGATCGTTTGAGGTAGCCGATGACGTCACTATATCTGAAGGCGACAGCTTCACGCTTGACCAAGGAGTTACCGTAAAATTAGGCAACGATGTCCGCGTCATTTTCTACGGCGCTGCCGTCCTGGACGGTGGTGAAGCCCGTACGACTTTCACACGCCTCAATGGCAAAGTTGCTCCCCGTGGCATTATGTCAGAATTGGCCGAAGGTTCATTTGTGGTGTCTAACGTAGATATGAATTACGTTGGTCTTGCTGACTACTCTGAAGGCGGCGCTACAGTAACTGACTGCACGTTTACTGAGGCCAATGGCCTGATCAACTCAACCGGTGCGATCAACTGTGGCAAGGCCGGCGCAACCTATGTAATTACAGGTTGTAAATTCACTGAGTGTACTGTTCCCGCGATCGGCACTGGTGCTAACATCTATACAAATCTTCTTATCGAGGACTGCGAGCTTTACGATAACAACTCTTCCAACACCAATAAACCCCAGATCAACATTACAGTCGGTGGCGACAATCCCGTTGTC
Organism: uncultured Bacteroides sp.; assembly: GCA_964423485.1. Lineage (GTDB taxonomy): Bacteria > Bacteroidota > Bacteroidia > Bacteroidales > Muribaculaceae > CAG-873. The sequence goes on along the minus strand of CAYRFB010000021.1, from coordinate 8,160 downwards.
GTGCGTGGTTGCACAATCACTGGCACAGGTCGCGATAAGGTAGGCGGCATCGCCATCAGCAATATGCTTGTAGGTGCAGGTTCTAACAAGGTCTACATCGAAAATAATAACATCACCGAAAACCGCTACGGCATCACAACTGTCGGTCCGCTCTACATCGAGATCCGCGATAATACTTTGATCAACAACAATCATGATCCTAATCCTATGGCGGGTGGCTCAGGCATCAGCCTTGCCGGTTACAACTACGGTCAGAGCGGTATCATCTCAGGCAACTATATTGAAGGTCATCTTTGGGGTATAACCCTCATCCAATGCGACGATATCAACTGCGGTGAGGTCGGCAACGCTGCGTCGCCCGGTGGAAACGTGTTCAAGAACAATGGCAATAATGGTATGAAATATGACCTTTACAATAACGGTCCAAAGACTGTTTATGCTCAGTTAAATACTTGGAGCGTCGAAGAGCAGACTGAAGAACTTATCGAGACAGTCATCTCTCACAAAAATGATGACGAATCGCTCGGTGAAGTAATCTTTATGCCTGCCGCTAACACCACTGGCATTAGTGAAATTGAGGCGGTTGAGACTGCCCCGGCTCGTTACTTTAACATCCAGGGTCAGGAAATAGCTTCTCCCGGCAAGGGCCTTTTCATCGTTCGCCGTGGCAATGTGACCACCAAGGAATATATCCGCTGATCTTTCACGGACTATCTTATAATAAGCGGGCTGACCCACTATGGGCGGTCCGCTTTATTTATCTGAATCTCTTTGCATTGGCCACCTTGTGTAAAAAATTGCGATAAAAAATTAGGCGAAAAGTTGCAAGTTTCGAAAAATCGGCGTACATTTGCAGTGCTTTTAGAAAAATGGTGCCTTTAGCTCAGTTGGTTAGAGCGTCGGATTGTGGTTCCGAAGGTCAAGGGTTCGAGGCCCCTAAGGCACCCTCAGATAGCGTCTTTGCTTTGTAAGCGAAGACGCTTTTTTTTTTTACCCGGTGATGTATGCGAGCATCTTCCCGGTCAGTGTTTAACGTTGAATTTAATTGCAATTATGACAGATAGCGATCTTAAGGAGCTGTTAGACTTTGAAGCCAAGCGCATTAACCATCCTGATTTTATAGCTGATGATCCGGTGCAGTTCCCGCGTCGGTTCACTGATAAGCGCGATATTGAGATTGCCGCGTTGCTGAGTTCTACGATAGCATGGGGCAAACGCTCGATGATATGCCGCGATGCTGACAGGATGCTGGCGCTTATGGATAATCAGCCTTACAAATACGTCATTGAAGAAGGCTATGAGGATTTGCCGGATTGTAATATTCATCGCACTTTCTTTGCTAAGAACTTGCGCCATTATTTGCGCGGTCTCCACGCTATCTACAGTCGCTATGACAGCCTCGAGGATTTTGCCGGCGAGAAACTCAAAGGTGTCGACGACCACGCTGCATGGCATCTCGCCGAGGCGATAAATGGCGAGTTGGCCGCAGCTAACTGTGGAGTAGGCGACTGCCGCTGCCTGCCATTAGGCTTGGACAAATCTGCATTGAAGCGATTTAACATGGCCCTGCGTTGGCTGGTTAGAGATGATGGCATTGTCGATCTTGGCGTCTGGTCTGCTATCAAACCACGTCAGCTCTATGTGCCTCTCGATGTCCATGTAGGCAACATTTCTCGACAGCTCGGACTTTTGCAGCGCAAGGCTAACGACAAAGCCGCTGTCGATGAGCTTACGGCGCGTTTGCGTGAGTTCAACCCCGACGATCCTACTCTTTATGATTTCGCGCTATTCGGAATTGGAGTCACTGGCCGGGGAGGGGAGCTCGCAATTAATAAAAATTGACTATCTTTGCAGCATTAATATTTGAACATTCATCATTTTATGTCTTCACGTCCTTTTACCTTTGATCGGGTTGTGCGCATGTTTCTCACTGTGTTGGCAGTGGTTGGTGTAATCTGGCTCATAGATACGCTGGAATATGTGTTGTTGCCGTTTTGCCTCGCTTGTCTGATAGCATATCTCCTCAATCCCATCGTGGAGTTTAATCAGCATATCAATCACCTTAAGGGCAGAACGATTGCCACAATTCTTACTCTGATTGAGGTGGCCCTTGTCTTAGGGTTGGTGCTATATTTCTGTGTGCCGTCAATCTTGAAGGAAATAGACCAGATGAAGGACCTCATAAAGGATTATTCTCCCGATGGAGCGTCTGTGCCTTATCTTCCGTCGCAGGTCAGCGAATATGTTGGCCGTATGCTTTCATCTGAAAATATAAAGAGTCTGCTTGACGGCGATAACATCGAGGCGCTGCTCGACAAGAGCACAACCTTCCTGTCGGCCTCGATCGACTTCTTGATGCGTGTCATCGAGTGGCTGCTGACTTTCGTGTATGTAATCTTTATCCTAATAGACTATGATCCTTTGATGAAGGGCTTCCGTCAGCTTGTTCCGCCAAAATACCGCAAGGTAGCTTATAAGATTGAAGATGACATCAAGACCAATATGAACCAGTATTTCCGCGGTCAGGCTATGATAGCTCTTTGTGCAGCAGTGTTTTATTGCATCGGTTTTTCAATTGTCGGAATACCGCTGTCAATCGTCCTCGGCATCTTGGTCGGTGTGCTTTATATGATCCCTTATTTCCAGTATATCACGCTAATACCCGTCGCTATAGTTTGTCTGATTTATTCGATGGGAGGCCAAGCGGATTTCTGGCCCACTTTTGGCCAGTGTCTGATTGTCTATGCCGTCAGCCAGAGTGTCTGTGACTATATACTGACACCAAAAATTATGGGTAAGGCTATGGGTCTCAACCCAGCAATCATCCTGTTCTCACTGTCTGTGTGGGGCACCCTCCTCGGTCTGAT
>CAYRFB010000021.1:0-5193 GCA_964423485.1 uncultured Bacteroides sp. | reverse complement strand
GATTCGGCGATTGCTCTTCAATCAATCATCAGCATTGATGGGTGGAATCTCGGTGACTCTGCGCTTGTCTGCCAGAGTGATAATACCGACAGGATATTTTACATATTTGATCTCGACAATTTCCAGACCGTCGACTCGTTTGGCGTAATAGGCCAGGGCCCAGGAGAGTTTATTTCTCCTCATCTTATGAAGTCGGCCAATAAAAAGACTATTGTGGCAGATAGCCAGACACGAATTTTTACTGAGTTTAAAGGCGGTGAAAAGTCGGAAATAGTGTGCCCGGACAAATGGGCGCTTTTCAATCAGCTTTGCGATGTCAATTATCCGATCATATCTTCATACGAACTCGGTCGAGATAACGAAGGGCGTGAAGTCCTAAAGTGGGGAATAATGGACGTCACCACTGGTGAGAAGATCGACTCTATCAATTTTAACGCCCACGACGAGTCGGATCCCGACGTTAGACTGTTCTTGAAGACTGCGACTAATGGACAATACATAGTTTTCGTCAATATTCCCAAAGATGAATTTCAGATAGCCAAAGTCAGCAGTGACGGCAAAGTCACCGAACGGACTGTTTATAAAGGCTCTGACGCCTTGTCGCCTGAGAGCCCATATTACGTTGACGTGGTGTGTGGAAAAGAGTATTTCTATCTCTTGTCAGAAAAAAACGCAAAGTTCAGTCGGCAGGATGGCCTGAGCGGCAACAGCGATATTGAGATTTATGACTATGCCGGCAATCCAGTTGCGCAGCTTAAGCTTGATATTATATCAATAAGTATGTTGTTGGATGAGGACCGTGGTCGGCTGTTGCTGACCTCTCCGCTCGACGAAGACATTCATATCGTTCAATTGCCCGAGCTATAGACATAGGCGCCGAGGTCTGGTTGCGGCCCGCGTTGCAGACCATAGCCGTCTGTTGCCGCTTCCGCAGCAGTAAGCGCCGGATCAGCCGCGCCTATCGCCGGTGATTCATCTTTCACTCTATAGTCAAAGATGTATTCGTTACGGATCGTGTAGTACAACGGATCTTCGCCCCAGATGCAGGCTAAGAAGTTATCGTCATCGCTGCCCTCGCTCTTCAGCAGGCAATTTCTCAAATAAATTTCTGTGCCGTTAAGGTCGCCGTGCGACAGGTCTGCTCCGAGACCGTAGATTATGCAGTTGTCGATCTTGGCGCTGAGATAAGGATGGTCTGTCAGGTCATCAGTGTCGCCGTTCATATGGCTGAACGTTATGGCCGGACCGGCGATGGCCGCAAAGAGATAGTAGTTGGCAAAAGTGCAGTGATTGAAACTGTGATTGCCACCTTGCAACGCTACAAGCCCGTCACCTCCTTCGGCAAACTCGCAGCCAACAGCCGTCACATCAGCGTGGATTGCGGCAAGCACCGTCGCGCCTGAGTTGCGCAGACGGCAGTTCAGTAGCGCGAGTGACGGAGTGGTAGCCGCTTCATCCGTGCCGTCAACGATTACGCCGAATGTAGTATTCTTGATAATCGTGTTTTCTAAGCGGTTGCCTGTTGAGCCTGAAGAAAAGAGGAGACCCTGCCACTGACGCGACATAAGGTCAAATGATATATCGGTTACAACGTTGCCGGTGCGGTCTCCGGCGAAGGTGACAGGAGCTTCGACCGTGCCATTGCTTATGAGGCGGCCGTCGACAGCCATATAGGCGCCGTCGTGAAAGAGAAGACGTGTGCCTGGAGCGAGAGTAAGAGTGGCGCCGGGGGCTACAACTAATGAGTCGAAAACTTGATATGGCTTGGCTGAGTCAAGCGTTGTGTCTTTTGTTATGACCTCGCCGTGCAGACGGTTGACGTCCTGTCCTAATGCCGATAGCACAACGCTGCGAGATACGCCGTTGGTGGTGAAATCAACATAAGCTTTGATCTCTAACGGAATGTCAATTTGAGACGGAGGCAGGGTAGCATCGACAAACACAAATATTGAGTCCTTGCCTCTGATCTCCACATTGTTAAACTCTCGCCCGCTGAAACCGTCGACGTTCAGACGGAAATATTGCGCGTCACTGCCCGACAGACCGATGTGGCTGATCGACAATGATTTCGATGCTGGATTCGTTACGGTAAACCGATGTGTCGTAGTCATTTGCTCGGTAAAGACCACGCCCATATTGAGGGTGTCAACCGAAAATTTTGGCTGATCTGACGGCGAGTCGGTAAAACTGTCGTCAATACAGGCAGTCATCATTAGAGCGGCGGCAGCTAAAGAAGCTATATAATAGAGGAGTTGTTTCATTCTAACATCAATTTTTAAGTGCTATATTATAACGCGATAAGTTGGCATATATTGTAATTCATATTTATTATACCTAACTTTGCAATGCATTAACACTTTTGACACAATGAAAAAAGTCTTTCAAATCGACCGTTCGGCGTGGATGCTTCTATTAGTCTGCGCTATCGTTATGTTGCCGTTTTTGGGATTGGCCGAGTACCACACTAAAGGTGAGCCTCGCGAGGCCGTTGTCGCTTACTCGATCCTCGAGAGCGGCAACTGGATTCTGCCGACCAACAATGGAGGGGAAATCCCTTATAAGCCACCGTTTTTTCATTGGTGCATAGCCGCTTTGTCATACCTCAACGGCGGTGTAGTCAATGAGTACACTTCTCGCTTGCCGTCGGCTATCGCGCTAATCGCGCTGACTGTGTCAACCTTTGTGTTTTTCGCCCGCCGCAAGGACGCCGCTACCGGTATGGCCACGGCGCTCGTGACCTTTACCACATTCGAACTCCATAGAGCCGGTGGAAATTGCCGCGTCGATATGGTGCTGACGGCCTTGACCGTCGGAGCGATATACTTGCTTTACCGGTGGTGGGAGCGCGGCATGAAAGGTGTGCCTTGGCTCGCAGTGTTGTTGATGAGTTGCGCCACTCTGACCAAAGGTCCCGTCGGCGTGATAATCCCCTGCTTAGTGACCGGAATTTTCCTTTTGTTCCGTCGTGTCAACTTTTTCAGAGCCTTTTTCTCGATGACCGCTTGGGGACTGATGTCACTTGTTTTGCCATTGTGCTGGTATCTTGCAGCCTACGGTCAGGGTGGCCAGGAGTTCCTTGATCTGGTGATGGAGGAGAACTTCGGCCGCATGACAAGCACTATGAGTTATAACTCCTGCGTCAATCCGTGGCCCTACAACATTACGACTCTCGTTGCCGGATTCATACCATGGACGCTTGCATTGGTAATGGTCGCTTTTGCCCCCGGATATCCCCGGAGTGAGGCTTCTGATTCGTGGAAAGCTTTGTTCAGGAAAAGTCGCAGCCTGCCTTCAGTCAATGTTTTGGCTACGGTTGCCGCGCTGACCATATTTATTTTCTATTGCATTCCCCAGAGCAAGCGCAGCGTCTACCTGATGCCGATGTATCCCTTTGTGGCCTTCTATGTCGCTCAGTTATTGATGTATGTTTCGCGTTGGAGGATTGGCATCGTCAAATTGTTTGGCGACATAATGGCGTTCATTGCCATCGCGTTGCCGCTATGTGCGATCGCTGTTAAATGCGGTTTGGTGCCCGAAGAATGGTTCAACCACGGCAAACACGCCGCCGAAAACGTCGCTATGCTTCACGCCCTCGGCGCTATCAATGGCTTTGGTCTTATCTGGGCACTCGTGTCGCCGGCGCTGGCTATCCTCTGGTGGACAAAATTGCGCAGAGCCGCAACGCCGTCGTCGATCGTGCCCTTTGTCTCAGCGGTCATCATGGGCATCTATATTTCACTGTCAGGCGTCTATCAGCCGGCGGTGCTCAATGTCAAGTCTGAAAAAGATTTGGCTGCAGAAATCGACAAGGTTGCACCTCAGTCAGAAGGCGAATTGTATGAATTTATTTCTGACGGAGAGTTTGCAGCAGGTGATCCCGTGCATTATTTTGAGGTAAACTTTTATATTGGTGACCGCATCTCGAGCTTCTATAAGCGCAAACCCGATAGTGGTTTCTTACTTATGGGCAATCAGGATGCTGAAAAGTATATGCCGCAGTTTGAGGCCGAAGGCTATGTCTTCGACGAGTGTTACGCAAGTCCCCGCCCAATCATCGGCCATATGGCCAAAGTCTACAAATTCCACAAACAACCAAAGTAAATATCTGCTAATCACGTCTTATGAGTCCGACACGTCTGACAAGTCCGACTCCCAAAAGAAACAAAAAATAAGGCCGCGTCGCTCTTGGATGAGAGACGCGGCCTGTGTATTGTGTGTCGGAAACCTTTATTTACTTGATAAGGTACTGAGATGAGATCGACTCGTTGTCGTGGACACGGCGGATGGTGTCGGCAAAGAGTTTGGCAACTGAAATGATGGTGCACTTGTCGCAATGCTTGCGATAGGGGATTGAATTGGTGAAGATCATTTCGGTCAGCGGGCTTTCCTCAACGCGCTCGGTTGCCGGGTCGCTCATGATGGCGTGAGAGCAGAGCGCACGCACTGATTTGGCTCCGTTTTCCATCATCAGGCTGGCTGCCTTGACGATTGTGCCGCCTGTGTCACACATATCATCGATCAGGATAACGTTTTTGTCTTTCACGTCGCCGATGACAGTCATCTTGGCAACAACGTTAGCCTTGGCGCGCTGCTTGTGGCAGAGCACGAGGGGAAGGTCGAGATACTTGGCGTAGCTATTGGCGCGCTTCGCACCGCCAACGTCGGGAGTGGCAATGACCATATTGTCGAGACCGAGCGACTGGATATAGGGGATGAACACCGACGATGCATAGAGGTGATCGACGGGAACATTGAAGAAGCCCTGGATCTGGTCAGCGTGGAGGTCCATAGTGATGACTCGGTTGACACCGGCTGTCATCAGAAGGTCGGCAACGAGCTTGGCGGCGATTGACACACGGGGTTTGTCCTTGCGGTCCTGACGAGCCCAGCCGAAGTAAGGCATCACTGCAATGATTGACTTGGCTGAAGCGCGCTTGGCCGCATCAATCATGAGCAGAAGCTCCATAAGGTTATCGCTGTTGGGGAAGGTTGACTGCACGAGGTAAACTTCACATCCGCGTATTGATTCTTCGAACGATACTTCGAACTCGCCGTCGGCGAAGTGCTGGATGTTCATCTTGCCAAGTTCGACACCAAGATGTTTGCAAATCTCCTCGGCCATATACTGAGAGTTAGTGCCGGCGAAGATTTTGAAAGGGGGTAGGGAGTTATCCATGATTTTATTCAAATGAT
>CAYRFB010000020.1:0-23284 GCA_964423485.1 uncultured Bacteroides sp. | reverse complement strand
TACAGGTGAACTCGGGGTTGTGAGTGCGGTCCATGCCTTCGTTGCGGAAGTTTTTGGAGAATTCATACACACCGTCAAAACCGCCCACGATCAAGCGCTTGAGATATAGCTCAGTGGCGATGCGCATATAGAGATCGATGTCGAGCGAGTTATGGTGGGTGATAAACGGGCGGGCGCTCGCACCTCCGGCGATTGACTGCAGGATCGGCGTCTCAACCTCCATATAGCCATGCTCGTTAAAGAAGCTGCGCATAGAGTTGAGCATCTTGGTGCGCTTGACAAAGATGTCGCGTACACCCTCATTGACGATCAGATCGACGTAGCGGCGACGGTAGCGCAGCTCGGGATCGTCAAAGGCGTCGTAAGTGACGCCATCCTTAACCTTGACGATGGGCAGCGGACGGAGCGACTTGCTGAGCACTGTCAGCTTGCGGGCGTGAACTGAGATCTCGCCGGTCTGAGTGCGGAACACATAACCCTCGACTCCGATAAAGTCGCCGATATCAAGCAGTTTCTTGAACACAACGTTGTAGAGGTCCTTGTTTTCGTCGGGGCAGATCTCGTCGCGCGACACATAGATCTGGATGCGGCCGTTAGAGTCCTGAAGTTCGACAAACGCAGCCTTGCCCATGATGCGACGGCTCATGATTCGGCCTGCGACGCAGACCTCGCGTGCGGGGGCATCATCGGCGAAATTAGCTTTTATTTCATCAGAGTGAGCCGACACGGGGTATTCGGCAGCAGGATAGGGGTCAATACCCATCTGGCGCATAGTGTCGAGACTACCGCGGCGGATGATTTCTTGTTCGCTGAGTTCCAGTGGATTCATATAATTCAAAATTTTAATGATAATCGTTTGATGTCAAAATTATGCATAACCATAATATATGGTACAAAGTTACAAAAAATCAGCCGAAAAATCTCTACGTTCAAACGTGGAATGAAAAATGAAAAGTGAAGAATGAGTAAATGTTAAAGCGTTTGCAAAATTCTTTTCTTGATGCGTCGGTTTGGGAGTGCGTTTTGATGATTTTTGTTGTTTTCAGCTTACTTTTTGCCGAATCATTGAGGAAAGAAGTTTATTAAATGAGCATAATTTGCATATTTTAACATCTTATTTACTGCAGGCGGGTTGACTTTTTAAAAAAATAAATTAACTTTGCAGTAGGAAAATAAAGTTATTGATTAAGCATTAGCAAAAATCAATCTAAAATGGATTTAAAATAACGTTTTGTTAGACTCACAATATATACTTGAATTTTGGTTATGAGGGAGGTGCGTTGCTGTGAAGTAGCGCACTTTCATTTTATTTGACCCTGAAGCATTTACACATCGCCATAACTATAATTACAATCAATGTTGAGGCTTCTGAAACGGGTATTGCAGCCCATAGGCACCACCACTGGCCAAGGCGCGGAAGCAGCATAAATGCTGGCACTAAGAGCACTACACCTCGCAAAAGCGTGAGCATTGTTGCGAAAAGAGCATTTTCGACACTTTGACAAAATCCGATCACAGAAATGTTGGCTGCAAAGAAAACTGCACACATCGCAAATACCGGCAGTCCGGAGCGGGCAAGCATTCCGGCCTCACAGTCGGGGTCAATGAACATGCTGACGATCGAATCTGCACCAAGCGCTATGCCCGATGCAGCAATCAATCCACACACCACGGCCACAATCAGGCTTACACTGAAAGCCTTGCGCACACGCCCGGCGTTAGCCGCCCCATAATTGAAGCTTATAATCGGCTGAGCCGACTGAGCGACCGAGTTGCTCATCATAAACATTATCGGAAAGAGATAGCAGGCTATGCTGTAGGCGGCTACGCCCGCCTCTGCGTAATATTTCATAAAGACGTAATTGCCGGTGAGCATCATGACCGACATCGCTATCTCGGTGATAAACGCCGATGAGCCTACGCAAACCTGCCTCCAGACATTGCTTAATATCGAGACTCGCGACCACACAAACTTTATCACATAAGAGTGGCCGCAAAAATAATATGCAACCATCAGGGCTCCGATGGTTGTGCTCGCCGACGTGGCTATCGCAGCGCCCTTGACTCCCATTCCCAACGGAAATACCAGCCAGCAGTCGAGTGCGATATTGATTATGGCCGGGATCGCGTTACACATCATTGCATACTTGGGTGAGCCGTCAAGGCGGATGACCATCATGCCTATGCATTGCAGCAAAAGGAAGAGAATGCCCGGCAAGAGCCAGAGGAGATAGTCGAGCGCGTGAGGCAGCAACGCGTCAGAGCAGCCCAACATGCGGGCTGTGCGCTCAGGCATCAGCCATAGTGCGGCTATCAGGCATATGACCAATACGCTCGATACCACGACTGCCTGAGTGACGCCGACTGAAGCGCGCCGACTGTCGTTTTGCGCAAGCATCACTCCCGCTACCACTGATGAGCCGATGCCAAACATGAGTCCGATACCTGTCACGATCATATATAAAGGCGCGATAATGTTGACGGCGGCAATGCCGTCGGGGCCGACGCCGCGTCCTACAAAAATGCCGTCAATGACCGTGAGCAGTGCATTGAAGGTCATGCCCAACAAGGTCGGGAAAAAGATTTTGAAAAATAATTTCGGCACATTGCCGCCGGCATAGTCAAGTCCGGCCTGCTGATTAGACTGTGGCATATTGTATCATAAATGTTAACTGATTGGCTATGACGCAAAAAATATGCTAGACAAGATAACCGGGCGCACCCGACATCTTATCCAGCCATATAGTTGCGACTATCGACCCTCCGATGAGCGCTACAAAATTACAAAAAAAGGATGAGTGGTAAACATTTTTTGTCTCATCGATGTTATTAAGGTATGAGAAGGCATTTTGCTGACGTTATTAAAAAGTCAAGACCTCAAAATGTAAGATTACCTTCTCAGCCCGTTCTCCTCCTCGGTCGACGGGCTCTTTTTATGTCATTTTTTACACTTAGCTGTAATTCAAAGCGAAGGCATTTTGATAAGAGATCGGCGCGCGATCATCTTTGTTATCGATCCAGCCTTTTTCAAGGTGGCTGATGCGGGATATTTCGCCGGCACTCATATTTGAAAATATTTTACAAACCTGATCGACTGTCTTCGCTTCTGATTCATTGAGGACACTACCGGAAGCCTTACTAACAACGAGTCTGACACCGCTTTGTCCGCTCGGATAGACATATTCCTCCATGTCTACTCCCGGTAGCGAGGCATAGAGTGAGCCCCATTGCTCCGGAACAGGGCCGAAAGGCAGCGCCCTATAAGTAATTCCGCTTATGCCGAAACCGTATTTTTTATAGTGGATAAAATCTGCGTAAAATAAGAGTTTATTCATTTTTGTGACAAACGAAGGTCCAATCGACGCGCTTATCATCTGCACGATGCTGGCTATCTTAGCCAATGAAACAAGCCTATAACCCGTGTATTCTGAAGGCTGGCAGCCAGGCTTATAATCACCCTCAGCTACAGTAACTTTCTTTTTCACCCTCAAATATTCGGTTTCGTTCATTTCTGACCTTGATGCTTCGACAAATGACATCATCACGGCTTTTTCGCGAGCCGCCATAATTGTGCGGGCATTGGAAATGCTCGGCACTTCTCCGTCCTCATACATTCGGTATTGATTTACGCCAAAGCCAAGAATCTGCGCCATCTTGGCTGCAGATAGCCCGTAATGCTTCCTTATGCCGGCAATCTCATCGGGAAAAGGTATGCCATGCTTGAGACGATACTGATTGTAGACCTGAGATATGTTAGCTTCATCTAATTCAGTCGTGGTCCACTTCTCCCCATCTTCATCAATAATTCCTGTATGGATATACTTGTATTCGTCTTTCCTGAAAGATGTGGTTCTTACTTCCTGAAAGTATATTTCTCCAGGCTGAAGTTTATTATTTTCCATGGTTCTCATTCTTTAATGGGTAAGACATCGGATGCTCGGCTTTGTGGAAGGAAATACATATTGTGTGAGAATTAGGCTTGCCAAGAGTGATTTTAATATAAACTTCATTTCCCCTTACATCTTTGCCAAACACCCACATTTCGCCCTGATTATTCAACGCGTCGACAATAGGGCCTTCCGAATAGTCATAGCAGTTGAGATTCATTATGACCTCCATACGTTGACTTGGCGTGATTCCCAGTTCGAGGAGACTATTCTGGTTTTTCTGGCGGTCATCACGAAACCTTATTCCGAAGATTTTAACCTTCAGGCTGAAATCTTCTAAGAATTTTTCAACTTGTTCCTTCGTTATCATATTGCAAAGTTAACATTATCTCCACAATAATCCAACTTTATCGTTGCGTTTTTTCATAATGATGAGAATTTTAATTTGAGGATGACAGTAATATCGCCTGTTCTATAGGTTGTAAAAAAACATTGTAACCCGAGAGAAATTTTGCGGTATGCAAGCGTGGAAATCAGCCGCGGATGTTGTAACTTTGCAAAAAACTTACAATGATGAGAAGCAACGACACATTTGAAATGGTTGCCAAGACCTTCCAAGGGCTGGAAGGCGTGCTTGCCGACGAACTCCGCCAGCTCGGAGCCCAGAAAGTCGAAGCGGGCAAACGTATGGTTTCCTTCAGGGGTGACCTTGAGATGCTCTATAAGGCCAACCTTTGCTGCCGCACGGCTCTGAGAATTCTGAAGCCATTCTATAAATTCACAGCCAAAGACCCCGAGGACCTCTACGAAAAGACTAAAGATTTCGACTGGTCATCGATAATGACCCTCGATAAGACATTTTCTATCGACACCACGGCATACAGCGCTGAGTTTACTCACTCGCGCTATGTCACCTATCGCATTAAGGACGCTATCGTCGACTGGTTTAAAGACCGTTACGGCGCTGACAAGCGTCCCGGCGTGAGACTTCAGGACGCCGACGTGATGATCAACGTCCACATCTCAGGCACAGAGGTTACGCTCTCGCTTGACTCGTCGGGCGAGTCGCTCCACAAGCGCGGCTACCGTGTGGCTCAGACCGAGGCTCCCATCAACGAGGTGCTCGCAGCCGGCATCATCCTGCTCAGCGGCTGGAAAGGTCAGGGATCGTTTGTCGACCCTATGTGCGGCTCAGGAACATTCCTTGTCGAAGCAGCCCTCATCGCTGCCAACATCAATCCCGGCATCTATCGCAAGGGCTTTGCGTTTGAACACTGGAAGGACTTCGACGCCGAGCTTTTCGACCGTCTTTATAACGACGAGAGCGGCGAGCGCCCGGTCGAGTGCAAGATCGTCGGGTCAGACATTTCGCCTAAGGCCGTAGCCATCGCTGAGTCAAATCTTAAGAGCGCAGCCGTGGCAAAATATGTCGAACTTAGCGTCAAGCCCTTGTCAAAATGGACCGAGGCTCCTAAGCCCGCAGGCGTCGTGGTGACTAATCCCCCTTATGGCGAGCGCATCAGTGCCCCCGACATGGACGCCCTCTACGAGACCATCGGCAGCAAGCTCAAACACGTCTTCACGGGCTATAACGCCTGGATCATCGGTTATCGCGACGAATATTTCCGCAAGATCGGCCTTTCGGCCTCAGAGAAGATAGCTCTTTATAACGGCTCGCTCGAGTGCGAGCTCAGAGAGTATGTCATCTTTGACGGCGATAAAAAATCGTTTATGGCCGCCGGTGGCAAGCTCAAAGAGTCTAAGCCCGAAGAAAAGTCGCGCGAAGGGCGCCGCGACCGTAGCGACAAGTCAGATCGCCGTCCTTTTGACCGCGACCGCCGCGGTTCAGACCGTAAATTCGGCGACCGCAAGACGGGTGACCGCCGTTTCGGCGACAACCGTCCAGGCCGATTCGAGACAAAGGAAGAGCCCGTCGAGCCCGAAAATCCATTTGCAGTGCGTCGCAACCCCTACGCCCTCAAGTCTATCGGCTCAAAGAAGCCTTCGCTGCCTGCTCAGAGCGGTCCGCTGATGCGCTCGAGAGGCTGGAAGAAACGCGACGCTGACAACAACGATAATAAATAATCCTAACATAACTAATCCTCAACCAAAACGTTACATCATGTCAAAGCTCAACATACTGCTTTTAGGTTCCGGTGGCCGCGAATCGGCCCTCGCTTGGAAAATCGCTCAAAGCCCGCGCAAAGCGCGCCTGTTTATCGCCCCGGGCAACGGAGGCACTGATGCCTATGGCACCAATGTCAATATGTCGCCCCTTGATTTCGAGGCCATTTCGCGCTTTGTGGCCGATAACGCTATCGACATGATCGTTGTGGGCAACGAAGATCCGCTCGTGGCCGGCATCTATGATTATTTCGCAGATCAGCCTGTGCTCGTTGTCGGCCCGTCGAAGGCCGGCGCAGCGCTCGAGGGCAGCAAGGACTTCGCCAAGCAGTTTATGGTGCGTCACTCTATCCCGACCGCTCGCTACGAAAGCTTTACGGCTGACCGCATCGACGAGGGTTACAAATTTCTCGAATCGCTCAAAGCGCCTTACGTGCTCAAGGCCGACGGTCTTGCTGCGGGCAAAGGTGTGCTCATCATCGACGATCTCGACGAAGCCAAGAAAGCGTTGGCCGAGATGCTCGGCGGCATGTTTGGCGCGTCATCGGCCACGGTTGTCATCGAGGAGTTTCTCAGTGGCATCGAGTGCTCGGTGTTTGTGCTGACTGATGGCAACGGCGGCTACCGTGTGCTGCCCGTGGCCAAAGACTATAAGCGCATCGGCGAGGGCGACACAGGCCTCAACACCGGCGGCATGGGCGCAGTCAGCCCGGTGCCTTTTGCCGACCGTGAGTTCATGCGCAAGGTCGAAGAGCGCATAATCCTCCCGACTGTCCGCGGCCTCAAAGAGGAAGGCATAACTTATCGCGGCTTCATCTTCCTCGGCCTGATCAACGTCGGCGGCGATCCGATGGTGATCGAGTATAACGTGCGTATGGGCGACCCCGAGACCGAAGTCGTGATGCCTCGCATCGCCTCTGACATCGTTGATCTGCTCGAAGGCGCGGCCCGCGGCGACCTCGCAAACATCCCTGCTGATCAGGATCCCCGCACAGCCGTGACCGTAATGGCCGTATCAGGCGGTTATCCCGGCTCATACCCCAAAGGCCTCGAAATCAGCGGCAACCTCAATCCTGACGAGAGCATACTCTTCCACGCCGGCACCAAGCGCGACGCCGACGGTCGACTCGTGACCTCAGGCGGCCGAGTGATAGCAGCCACATCTTATGGCGACTCAATCGCCGATGCGCTCGCCAAAAGCTATAAGGCCGTCAGCGAATTTGACTTCGATGGCAAATATTTCCGTCGCGACATCGGCCGTGACCTCATGAACTGAATGCGTTGAACTCAGCTGTCGTCACCAAGGCATTCCACTCTCGCGGAGTGTTGATCGCGGCCTTTGCGGTCATGGTCATAGCCGCCGTCTATGCCCTCACTGACGGAGCTGTCAACCGCATCGCCGACGATAGCGGCACCCTCTTCCCGTCGCCCAACGAATGGATCGCCGACCCATATATCTCGATGTGGGTCAACCTCGCGTTGGTGTTGGCCGTGATGTCGATGATGATATTCATCAACAAGACCTATAACATCCCGCGCACCATCACGCTCATCTATGCTTATTTCTTTGTCGTCCTGCAGACGGCCACGCCCGAGATCAGCGCTCAGCTCTGCTCCGGGTCGGTGATGAGTTTTATCGTGGTCGGCGTTATGATGGTGATGTTCAGTACTTTCGACTCTCCGGCTTCGCGGCGCAGGGTGTTTTTTGCTTTCTTTCTGCTGTCGGCAGCCGTGACGGTGCAATACGGCTTTGCGGTCTATCTCCCGGTCTTCCTGATCGCCTGCGCCCAGATGCGCATCCTGACCGTGCAGACCGTTTTAGCGGCTTTGCTCGGCATCATCACGCCCTGGTGGATACTTTTCGGCGCCGGGGTGATTTCGCCCTCTGACGTTCATATCCCTCACTCTATCAACTTTATAGATGCCGCCATCACGCTCGACACCATCATAATCGTGGTGACGATATCGCTGACCGTGCTCTTGGCGCTGACCGCTTACGTTCTCAGCCTGCTGAAGCTCATTACCTACAATGCGCGCACACGCGCGTGCAACGGTCTGCTGTCGCTTGTCACCGTCGCTACGGTGTTTGCTATGGCGGTCGACTTCACCAATTTCATAACTTATCTGACCCTGCTCAACTGCTGCACGGCCTTTTTCCTCGGCCACGTGTTTGTGATCCGCAACCATCAGCGGGCCTGGATATTCATCGCTGCAATAACCGCACTATATTACGCTATCTATATATGGAGAATTTTCGTCTGAACTTCGTAATCGAGCGAAACGTGCCTTTTATCGCCGGACTGCTTGAACCCTATGCCAACGTCACCTATCTCGCTGCCGACGAGTTTACGCCGGCTGCTGTCAAAGACGCCGATGCGCTGATCGTGCGCACCCGCACACAGTGTAACGCCGACTTGCTTGCCAAGTCGAAGTGCCGCTTTATCGGCACAGCCACTATCGGCACAGATCACATTGACACACAGTGGTGTGACGCTAATGGCATAACCGTCATCAACGCCCCCGGCTGCAACGCTCCTGCTGTGGCTCAGTATGTGTTTGCCTCCATTATGCAGCTTGCCAACCGTCCGTTGTCGCAGTACACTATCGGCATCGTCGGTGTCGGTCACGTCGGTTCTATCGTAGAGCGTTGGGCCCGCGGTCTCGGCATGAACGTTATGGTCTGCGATCCTCCGCGCATGCGCGCCGAGGGAGGCGACCAATGGTCATCGCTCTCAGAGATTGCCGACAAGGCAGATATCATCACTTTCCACACCCCTCTTACCCGCGAGGGCCAAGATGCGACCTACCATATTGCCGATGAGAGCTTTTTTGCGTCGCTCAAGCGCAGCCCGATAATCATCAACAGTGCCCGCGGCCCGATATGCGACACTCAGGCGCTCATCGACGCTCTCGATAGCGGCGAGGTCAGCGCGGCCGTCATCGACTGCTGGGAGGGCGAGCCGGAGATCTCTCTCGATCTGCTCGAGCGCGCTGCCATCGCCACGCCTCACATCGCCGGCTACTCTCACGACGGCAAGGTGCGCGCGACTCAGATGATACTCGACGCCATCACCACCTTTTTCTACCTGCCGCGTGTGACCACATCGGCTGCCACTCCTAAGGCCGTAGCAAAGACCGTAAAGCCCCTTGCAATAGCCGAGAGCTACAATCCCCTGGCCGACACCGTCGCCCTGAAGAATGATCCCTCGGCTTTCGAAGCCCTGCGCAACAACTACCGCTATCGCTCAGAGCTGTCAGAGTAATTTCAAATACGTCAGCTCATCAGCAGCACGATCACCACGCCCCAGAGTATCAACAGGGTGTTGCCTATGGCATAGGTGACAGTGTAGCCCATTGCCGGCAGGGTGCTACCGAGGGCGTCCTGGATTGCTCCGAGCGAGGCAGTGGTTGTGCGGCTGCCCGCGCAACATCCCAAGTTAATCGCTGCCGGAAATTTAAACACCTTTTTGCCGATTATCATCGCCAGGATCAGTGGCACAGATGTGCAAATCACGCCCATCAGGAACATCATCGGGCCGACCTCTTTAAGGCCGCTCACAAACGACGGGCCTGACGTGATGCCGATCACGGCGATAAACATATTCAGGCCGAGATTGTCCATAAGCCAAACGGCCGATGAAGGTATGCGTCCGAAGGTCGGGTGCTTGGATCGCAACCAGCCTAACAGCAGGCCTGCGATAAGCGCGCCACCGCTGGTGCTCAGGCTGATGGGCACTCCACCGATATGGATTGCCATCGCGCCGAGGAGGCCGCCGATAAATATGCCGAGCCCCACGAAGATAAGGTCAGATTTGGTCGACTTGCGGTCAGCGTAGCCGATTTGAGGCGCAGCCTCGTTGACTTCGCGCGCAAGGCCGACGATGGTCATTATGTCGCCGCGCTGCAGCTTGAGCTGAGCGAGGAAAGGCATCGCGACACCGCCGCGGGTGATGCTCTTGATCGCCACGCCATACATAAACTTCATGGCTCTGAGCTGGTCGACTGTCTTGCCTACGACTGACTTTGAAGCGACAGTCACGTCGAGCTGCTCGGCGGGGAAGTCGAGCAACTCGGTGTCGACCACTTCGGGACCGATCCACTGCTCATCGCCGATGATAAACTCTCGTCTGCCGCTGAGCACAATTTCGTCACCCTTTGCAATTTTCAGGTCAGGACTGATCTCGAGGACCTTGCCGTCTTTGCGCACGCGCTCGACAAAAAGTCGCCGTCCCTCTGAAGCGAGATACTGCTCTATCTCGTCGACGGTCTTTGGCTCGGCAAAGAAGTCAGCGTCAACCTTGTAGGCTCTGAATGCCACCGGGCGCAAGGCCTTCAGGCAGTTAGGGTCAGAGTTGGCTGATCCTTGATTGAGTTTCTTTTCGAGCTCGGCAGTCTCGGCTCTCACCTTCTTGATGCCGCCGAGCAGCCACGGGCCGAGGTTGGCGAGGATATAGGCTGATCCGATCGTGCCAAACACGTAAGTCACTGCATAGCAGACCGGTATCACGGCGATCCACGCCTGTTTTGTCTGGTCTGACACCGAAAGAGTGTTGAGTGTGTCGGTCCCCACGCCGATGATCGCCGACATCGTCTGAGCGCCTGCAAGCAAGCCCAACGACTCACCGATACTGTAGCCCATCACTTCGGCCACGCCCCAGGTGACAAGCAGACAGAGCACACAGACCACCACTGCAAATATCACCTGCTTGATGCCGTCGCCCTTGAGCGATGAGAAGAACTGAGGACCGACGCTGTAGCCGATCGAAAACAGGAAGAGCAGGAAAAACACGTCCTTGAGCGGACCCGGTATGGGGATATTAAATTGGCCGATGACCACGCCCACTAAGAGCACCGACGTGACCGTGCCTAATGAAAATGATTTATACTTTAATTGGCCGATAAAAAAGCCGATGCCTATCGTAAGAAACACCGCTAACGAAGGGTTATTTCTTAGCGTCTCAACAAACCAGTCCATGAATTTTTATTTATAGGGTGAGTAAAAATAGTTGACGTAATATAAGTTTCTAACACCCATCGCGCCCTAATTGTTGCGGCGCTATTTCAATTTATACATTATCATCAGTGGATTGGCGTCGTCATCTAATTGAGCGGCTATAGACTGGAGAGCGGAGTTGTCAGGGAAGCGCTGTGCTGTCATCCTGGCTACAATATTATTGTAGACCGCTATTACCCAGCCGTCGCTGCCAGTCACCGGATAAAGGTTGATGGTCGAGAGCGGCAGCTCGGCGTCTTTCATCATCATAGTGCTGTAGACCTCCTTGGCTGCAAGATCGGCATAAAAGACTTTGGGCACATTGGTTGAAAAGGTCATGATTGAGTCGCCCCGCTGCAGATCATTGACCACAAACACCTTGCCTGCTTTCATCGACAGATCGGTCAACTCTTCTGACGTATAGACCTTGCTGCCCTCAGGCTCGGCGCCCTTGTCGCCCCAGTCGATGCTGTAGAGTGGAGCATATGAATCTGGCTCCAGTAAGTAGATACAAGGATCAAACTTGCGGGTCATGACAACTTGGTCGCGCCCAAAGGTGTTGAGCGCCGGACCGTTGTATGACACCGACGGAGCAAACTGCTCGTTGGGCTCCATATATTCAATCATCTTTCCGTCGCTCAGATCAACCACGGCGACCGAATTGTCACTCACCTTATCGTTGAGGTAGGTCGACTCCAAGAGATATGCCTTGTCGACCTTGATGACGATCTCGTCGGGGTATGATACAAATCTGGCTTTTTCTTCGATAAACGATCCGTCGGCCAGCGAATAGCTCAGCAGCTTGTCGTAAGTCAGCAGGAGCAGTTCATTCTTGTTATCGTAGACAGCCGCGT
Source organism: uncultured Bacteroides sp. (assembly GCA_964423485.1). GTDB lineage: Bacteria > Bacteroidota > Bacteroidia > Bacteroidales > Muribaculaceae > CAG-873. The sequence continues at coordinate 11,426 of CAYRFB010000020.1, read as the reverse complement.
CGGCCAAGTAGGTGTACTCGCCGGGGCCTTGCCCGACGTTATGGATCGTAAATTTATGCTTGCCCTCCCGGGTGAAGACAAGCACCTGCTGCATATCGTCGACAAAGATCAGCAGCGAGTCATGACCGATCACTCTTTTCAGAGTCCGACCGATCAGCGAATTATCGTTTACTTCGGCGATAAACACATGACGATCGACAGTTATATCTGCTATGCTGCCCAGATTTTTTGTCCCGGCGTAGGTCAGGGTGTCACAGTCAGCGGCGCCGGTCGCGGCCCCGTGGTGGCAGCCGGCAAACGGCAGCGCCATCATCAGTCCAAGAGCTAATCTTACAGCAGATTTCATAGATAAAATATTGAGTGATCAGACAAATGATTATTACCCGACAAAGGTACAATAAAAACGCAAGCCCCACAAAATCGCATACTGATTTATGCAAATTTGCAATTCCACTGCAAATTTGCATAAAATATTCTTTGATCGATTCGCGCGACTTTCCACCCTTCGTTTACTAAAGGATTGGATCGATTTGAAAAGGCCTTTCCTGGCCTTGTCGCAGAAAAAAGTGTCGTCTATGCCGGCGAAACTTTGCCCGGCATAGACGGCACTCGGATTAAAAATGTCTTTGATGCGTTTCAGGGGTGAATGAAACGTCAACTTTGTATGCGTTAGAAGTTATATGAGAAACCAAACATCAGGTTGTTGGAGTTGAGGTTGAGACCCCAGTTCTCGGGCGCGCCGTTTTCTTTAGCCGCGTGGTTGCCTCCTTGATAACCCAAGAAGCCGACATGGGCCACAAGGCTGAACTTATCATTTAAGTCAAACGCTACGCCGGGGCGGAAGCCGATGCCATACTGCACAGCCGTGCTGCCGTGGGCGCCGCCGATGCCAAGGTCGACGCAACCGTCGACAAAGAGACGCACGCGCTCATAACGGTAATAATTATAACGGGCATAAGGATTAACCTGGAAGACAGTCTTCTCTTCTCCGCCTGACTTGCGATACTGCACGCCCACCTGACCGCCGATGGCAAAATTATCAGTAAAATTATAACCTAATTCGGGGAGCACAGTCACCTGAGTGCTCTTTACGCCGCTGGCCGCCTCAGTCGTGCGACCGAAAGTGAGTTGACCGCCTGCATACCATCTGTTAGTCTGCGCGCTTGCGCCTAAGGCCATCACCGCAGCAACGGCTAAGAGTAAAAATTTCTTCATGTGAATCAATGTTTAAATTAGTTGAAAAATTGTCTATGATTAACGACAAACATTCCATAATTGTTTACAACCTCAAAATAATACAGCAAAGCGCCCGGTAATTTGGGGAGATGTGGGTGTTATAATTGACCGCATATTATTGTTTGCACTTGCCGACAGGGGGCTCGGTAAGGGTGACCTTGATTATGGTGGTGCGGTCAAGGCTGCGCGCCACAGCCTCATCAAAATGCTCCATATGATGAGGCAGGAAGCGCTCACAGATAAGCCTGAGCGCATCGATCTTCTCAGCGCGGTCATCGATCTTCTCACATCGTCCGACGGCAATCGCTGACCGATAGTGCTCGGTGTAATTCAACTTATCCTCCTCAAACACAGGACTACACTTGCTGACAGCCGAAAGGCTAACTGTCGGATTGGCGGCTATACAGTCAATTTTCTCGCCCTCGTCGGCGCAATGAAAATAAAATGTCACTCCGTCTTTGCGCGCCAGTGACAGGGGGACAGCGTAAGGTGTGCCGTCGGGACGACACATGCTCACCGTTACATACGGCGCTCTGTCAAACACTTCCAACGCCCAATCGGCGTCACGCATCCGCGAAGCTTTTCTCATCGTTCGCATAACTTCAAGAATTTTATCGTTTCGGGAATATCTGAAAACTTGACTTTTGACTTAACAACTCCCTCGCCGTCAATCATCAGGATCGTCGGGATCGCTCTGAGCTCATAGATATCCTGATCTTCGAAATCGTCATCGACGGGTCGACCGACAATCCAATCATCGGGGAGGGTGACAGCGTGCTGCGACCACAGGGCGTCCTGCTCGCCGAAGGGGCTGATCATTATCACGCCAATATCGCCGAGATCTGTGTCCATAAGCGCCTGCTCAAGCTCTCCACAGAGATGACAGTCAGGATCATAAAAGATCAACATATTATCAGGGTGAAGCTTCAGCGCCTCATAAAGACTTGACACGCCCCCGCTGCGGTCGACATAGTCAAAGTCAGCTGCCTTGTGGCCGACGCGATTGAGCATCGCAGCCGCCTTTGAGTCAGCAAGGCGCAGCATATCGGCGTCGCCCAGCTTAGCGTCGGACAACAGCCTGTCGGCCAACGCAAGAAAAATCTCATCATCAGCGACCTGCGACTGAGGGTCAAACAGATAATCTCGCGAGATCACGGCTATCCTTTTGTAAGTGTCAGGGTCGGCCGACGCTCCTGCGAGCATGGTGGCCATGGCCTGTGAGGCCTTGAGACTGTCGACCAACGACATCGCGCTGTAAAAATCAGCGGCCGCCTGCTCCATATACTTATCGTTGCGCGTAAGGGCGGTGTCGCACCAGTCCATAGCGTCCCAATAATGCTGAATAATGTAAGCGGCTCTGTCGACCGGCGAATACAAGCTGTCAGGCACTTGCGGCAGCTTCAGTTCTCGAGCCGAAACCGCACCCGCAGCCATAAGCATTACTGAAAAAACAATTGCAATCCTTTTCATAATATCGCAAATTTAGACAATATTCCAATTTTTGCCAAATTTTATCCAAAAGGCCAAAAATGAGAGTGTTTAAGGCTAAACAATTGTTTTTGCTGCGACGTTTAGCAAGAAAAAATTATCAAAATGAACGATCCTCTCTTCAACATCAGTTACGGACTCTACGTCATATCGACCTCAAATGACGGCCACGACAACGCTTGCATCGCCGATGCCTTTCAGCAAGTCACCTCCCTGCCCGAACAAGTTTCACTCTGTCTCAACAAAGCCGATTACACCTGCGAGCTTATCGAGGCAAGCGGACGCTTTACGGCATCGATCATAAGCGAGAATGCTGACTTAGAGCTATTCAAGACCTTTGGCTTCCAATCAGGACGCAATGTCGATAAATTTGCAACATTCGGTGCCGTAAGGCGCCTCCCCAACGGCACCCTGGCCATCATCGCCGGAACAAATTCATTTATATCAGTCAACGTCGAGCAGACCATCGACCTCGGTACCCACCTCCTCTTCATCGGCAAAGTCGATGAAAAAGAAGAACTCAACAACGACCCCTCCATGACCTACGCCTACTACCGCCAATTAATGAAAAAAGTTTAACCCTAAGGGTGTACTCATTGCAACAGTGTGCAAGCCAAGGTGCAAGCCAGGGTAACATTTTTTTGGAAATTATAAAATTGCGGCTTATCTTTGCAAAAACTAAATATTTTAGTTATTGCAAAACAATAATCATCTGACTAATTAAAACCGCCTAAATATGAAATTTTTCCATTTAATTGGCCTGTTGTCTCTGTGTGCTCTTTCCGCATGCTCAAATGGCCGAAGCGCTCAGGAGGCTAACCTCTCGCTAACAGAAGATTATCCAATAACTGTAAGTATCAAGATAGATGAAGCTGTGCCTATGGATAAAGCCCTTAAATCCAAGCAAATCATAACGTTTACCGAAGATACTGAAAACATTATGGGCATACCACAGAATATGGTAGTGAGAGGAGACACGATCTATGCACTTGACGTTTATAGTAATCCCGGCATTTTTGCATACCTGAAAAATGGGGAGCAAGTGTTTGCGTACTGCCATATGGGTTCGGGACCAGGTGATATAAACATGCCCAGCTGTCTGTCTGTGACAGATGATGAGATTTCGACATATGACGGATCATCATATAAGATTGTCGTTATCGGAAAAGATGGTGTATATCGCAGAAGCATTGATGCCCCAACAATGTCGCTCAGCGCGATTCTTGATCCGAAAGGCGATGTCTGGGCTGATTTCTCGAACCAACCTTATGATAGCGTAAGAGTATCTTGGAAAGCGGCAGATATCTCTGATTTTGAGCCTGTAATGACCGTGCCAGAACTCCAGAAAGGCATTACATCTATTGAAGTAGAGCCTCTACAAATACTCTTTGACGGAACGGTGGGATATATGCCGACTATGGAAAATAATCTATATTCATTGTCTGACGGTAAAGCCACACTGAAATATCATCTTGATTTTAATGGCGTTTGGCCAGATGACGATGAGTTTAAAGCTAAATTCACGGGACTGGACTGGGCACCAAAACTTATGCACTTTCCTATAAAAGCCCTTCGTTTCCAAGAGAGTGAACGTTTTCTCGTAATCAAGTTTATGTACGATAAAAAGGTATATCTCCATATCTTGAATAAAGTCAATGGCCAAGAACGCACCATCAAACTTGACGATGAAATGTACATCGGATCTTCATATCTGGATGATTCCGAATTATATCTGACTCGCAAAGACAATCAGTTGGAAATTATGGCGATCGAGAACCTCGAATGAGGTTTTGTTAACCGCACCGAAAGCGCAATACAATCATAGCACCATATCGAAGAAAATGTGGGGAGGAGGGCAGCACTACCCTACGCAGGATTGTCCGTTGTCCCGCGATGCGGAACAACGGAGGTTGGGTATGTGTCGGGAACTATGGCGGCATTGGCTACGCACAATTTGCCATAGCCTAATCAAAGGCACCCGGCTAACGCCGAGTCTGGCGCTAACGCACTAATGGGCTTATAGAAGGATATGACAACAGCCACTTTGCTCCGATGCAAAGTGGCTGTTGCTAATAATATTGGATTGGGGTTATTTTATCAATTTTGTGGTGTAAGTCGCTGTAGCAGTGGTGGCTTTGATGATGTAGACGCCTCCGGCGAGAGCGTCGGTGGGGGCTGATGTGCCGTTGAATGAGGCAATGCTGCGGCCGTCGAGCGAATAGAATTGGAAGTTTGCCTCAGCGCCGTCGGCCAAGCTCACCCTGCCGTTAAGCTCGACGATGCCCCCGTCAGCAACGGTGGCAGTCTCCAGACCGGCGATCTTGCCAACGCAGAATACCGGGCCCATGATCTGAACGTTTTTGTTGCCGGCTTCGTCCTCGAGAGTGACGCGCACGTCGACCCAACCTTCATCGCCGGCCTTCGCGTCGGCAGCGGGGGTGGCGCGGAAAAATTTGCCATAGCCAGCGATGTTATCGTAGTCAGTGTCGGCCTGAACTGTCATCGCAGTCCACTCGCTGTTGTCGGCGCCGTGAGGCGCGGTTTCGACTGTAATGATGACGGGCTTTGACTCGTAGTTGTAAGAGACGCCGTCTTCATAGGGGCGGTAGTCATAATCGCCGGCGCAAATTCTCAGCTCAACTTTGTCAAATGACTCGAAGCCAAGGGTGACATCGCCGTTGACGTCGCGCACCTGCAAAGCCTGAAGAGCGGGGGGACAGATGTCTTCGCCTGTATAGCTGATCACGAGCGTAGTGTAGTTATAACCCGGAAGGCCGTCGACATTGACGTTGACATCGTCGATCATGCCTTCGTAGATGCCCTCGGGCGACTGGTTGGGCTCGGTCGACCAATAATAGTTCCAGTCAGCGCTTGTGGCGCCAAATGAGCCGTCGTGTTGCACAATAGCGTCAAGGCCAATCTTGTCGGCCTCACGATCTTCGCCTAAGAGACCGATGTAGTTGGGGTTGAGATTGGTTTTAAATTCGCCGTCTTCGCTATAGACGAGAGGCATCATAATGTTGACAGGCACAGAGTTGCCGTTGATGTAGTCGCGCACTTGTGAACCCAAAACGCGGAGCTCGGGATGGCCGGGGAACTCATAGTAGACCTCTTCGCCGTCGGCATCAAGAGGAAAGACGCCGGTGATATTGGGGTCGGCGCTGAAGTTGTTAAACTCGAAGTATGCTCCCTTGGAGTCGAAGTATATCTTGTGGCCTTTGACGCAGTATTCTTCAGGGTAGTTGTAAACGTCGATAAATGACTGACGGTAGTTAGGGTGCATCATTTCAAACTCATCGGCGTTGGCTCCGTCAGAGAACATCACTGTCGATCCGATCACACCGGAGGGATACTCCCAGGGGAGCATGGCGAATGGGAAGTAGACCCAGCCTTCATAGCCGAGCTCGGTGTACTGCTGGATGCGTCCCGATCCACCAAATTTCTCGAAGCAGGGAGTATGGACAAACTCTTGGGTGATAGAGCGATAATTGTTGTAGTCGTTGCTGAGGTCGAGGTTTGATATGCCGCGTGAGTATGCCACGGTCGAGTACATGCCTTCCTCATAGTAGTTGTCGCGCTGCATAGTGATGATGAAGCGGTCAGAGATGTCGTTGACGCGGATGTTATACATCGACTGCGGGTCCCAGTGGACACCGGGCCCGAAGAAGTCTTCTGTCTCCGCCGGGCCGGGATTGCCGATAGCGACAACCACCCAAGCGTTATATTTGGTGTCGAAGATGGTCACCTGTATGAGCTGGTCGAAGATATTGCCTTCGCTGACCATTGTTTCGCCGTCTTTGGAATAAGAGCTGACACGGGCGGTCTCACCGTCGGGCAGGATTGATTTGCCGATAAACTGGTTGTCGGCGTCGTCGGGATCGACTTCGATTGTGGTGTCGCCGTTGATTTCAAGGTCCTCAAGGAAGACAAAGCACTTTGTCCAGTTATAGCCCCAACGCTCGTTGGAAGTCTCCTCAAAGTTGACCATAAAAGTATATGTGCCGGGGACGATGTTGCGCAGTTCGAGATCCTTGGCGGCGTTGAGCGAAGATTCGACATAGTCGCTGGCAAAGCTGTCTTCGTTGTAGATCGTATATCGCTTAGCGGCGTATTGGCGCTTTTTGTTGAGGATTTTTACGGTCAACGTCGCCCCATCAGCGTCAGCTGACATAGGCGACTTGCGTGCGTTGATCAGCTCGAGTGAGGCCGGCGTGACAGTTGATGTGGTTGCCGAATGATTGCCTGCAGTGACTGTCTCAATGTCGCGTTGCAAGGTGTTTGCTCCGGCGAAGGTTGGAATCATAGCCATTGAGGCGGCTATTGCAAAACAGAGTAGATTTTGTGACATATAATATAGGCTAAATGTGATAATATTGTGCAAAGATAACGACCCCGCCGCTCTTTTGCTAATATTTCGACCAATATTTTGCCCCGGCAGGATATTTGCCAAGAAAAAGCGGGGGAATAGAAACCGGGGTTTCGGAAACGGGGGTTTCTATTTGGAGATTGTGAAGTCGTTGAGGTCAGGGTTGAAGCGGACCGGGCGGTGGGGGAAGACGCGGTCCATAGTGCCGTCGGCGATAAGCACGTCGGTTGGGCCTTGGGTGATGGTGCGGTCAATGGCGTCGACGACCCAGAGGCGGTCGGCCACGGCGACTGCTGAGGCGAGATCGTGGGTGGAGAGCAAGATTGTCTTTTTGTCGCTTTTGACAAGGCTGCCTAACAGCTGCATCACCTCGAGGCGGCTGGCGATGTCGAGGAAAGCAGTCGGTTCGTCAAGGATGATGAGTGGTGTCTGCTGAGCGAGCGCGCGGGCTATCATTGCTTTCTGGCGCTCGCCGTCGCTGAGTGTGGCGGTGTAGCAGTCGGCCTTATGAGCGATGCCTACAGCCTGGAGCGCAGTATCGACGGCGGCTTTGTCTTCGGCCGAGAGTCGGCCGATAAACCCTGTGTAAGGCTGGCGCCCGAGAGCGACGAGTTCGCGCACGGTAAGACCTCCGCCGCCGGTGCGGTCGGTATAGACGAGGGCGAGGAGCTTTGCGCGCTCGCGTAGCGACAGCTCAGCGGCGCGCCGCCCGGCAATGGTCACCGTTCCGGCGATGGGAGGCTGGGCGCCTGAGAGGGTGCGCAATAGCGTTGACTTTCCGCTGCCGTTGGCTCCGATCAGCAGGGTGAGCGATCCCTCGGGCAGAGTTAGATCGAGGCCTGACAGCACACGGGAGGGCTCAGCGCTACGGCGCGTCTGATAGCCTACGGTGAGATGGTCGGTCGTGAGTATGTCCATAGGGTCAGTTGAAATAAAAGATTTTGCGTCGGCGCAGGATGATATAGACTATGACCGGCACTCCGATAATCGGCGTAATGGCGTTGATAGGCATCACGCCCCAGCGGGTAGGGAGCACACTGATCAGCGCACAGAGCAGTCCGGTGGCAGCCCCGGCGAGGATGGTGGCCGGCAGGAGTGACGAGTGGTTAGAGGTGCCTAAGGCGAGGCGGGCGATGTGGGGCACGACGAGGCCGATGAAGCCTATCGGCCCGCAGGCCGCCGTCACGAGCGCCGTCAGAGCACCGGAGAGCAACAACAGCTGATTGCGGACACGGACCGTGCGCACACCGATGTTCTCAGCGTAGCGTGTGCCTAAGAGCAGGGCGTTGAGCGGCTTGATGAAGAGCAGTGAGCAAGCGAGGAGCGCCAGGGCGATCAGGGCGAACCAGGGTAAGCGCTCTGATGAGACGCCGTAGAAATTGCCAAGCCCCCAGATGACATAAGAGTGCACTCCCTCCTGGGTGGCAAAGAAGTTGAGCAGCGAGATCGCCGACGAACTGATATAGCCGATCAGGATGCCGACGATAAGAAGCATAGTGGCAGAGCGGACGAGCGATGACATGACGACCAAGACAGCCATTATCAGCATCGCGCCTATCAGCGCTCCGGCGAGCACTGCTGACTGACCGGCAAGCGAGCCGGCACCCCCGAGGGCAAGCATGACTATGGCCACGCCGAGCGACGATCCGGTCGACACGCCGAGTATCGAGGGCCCGGCCAAAGGATTGTCGAAAGTCGTCTGCAACAGCAGTCCGGCAACCGAGAGTGCGGCTCCGGCGATGGCGGCGGTGCAGGCGGCGGGAATGCGTGTGTCAACCACGATCGTGCGCCAGGTTTCTTTTGACACCTCGCCTGCAGTGAGCGATGCCCAGACGTCAGACAAGGGTATCTCGACCGAGCCGATGATCAGCAGCAAGGGAAAGAGCCCCACTGCGATAAGCCCGAAGGCTGCGTTTGCGATGATATGCCGGCGATGAGCGGTCATTTTTGCGCTACTTTAGAGAAATAGACAAGGTCGACACCGGGCCTCAGTTGAGGATGGAAGAGCGTGATGAAGTCAGAGAGCACGCGCTCTGGATGAAAGGCTATGTCATTGAAGAATGGGCTGGTCGAGGTGTCGCAGTTATAGACATTGCCGTCGGCATAAGCCTTGATCTGGGCGTAAGGGGGGGTTGTCTCACGCAGTGATGCAAGTGTCGGCATGCCATAGTTGCGCATAAACCAGATGTCGGCATCGGCAGCCCGGTCGAGCACAGCGGCAAGGTCGAGCTGCAGCGAGCCTGTCGACGAGTCGTCGGCCCAGGGATAGTCGGCCCCGGCATCGGCGAGCATACGGGCCATATAGCTCTGACCTCCGGGCACATACCACACCCCCGAGGTGAGCATTTCGGGCAAGACTTTGGGTTTTGTGCCGGGTGCGGCTGCAGCGAGCGAGCAAAGTGCATTATAGTCGGTGCAGACTTTATCGAATATCGCAACAGCGCCGTCGGGATTGCCATACAGGTGGCCGAGGAGCAGGATCCACTCGGCGCGTCCGAGCGGTGTAGACTCCATATAATCAGCACACTCGATGATGGGCACCTTGAGAGTCTCGATCACGCCGTGACCGGCATTCTTATATGGGGAACTGAGGATGGCGTCGGGCGAGACGTCGACGAGGGTTTCGACTTTGGGCGACATCGAGCTGCCGATATCGGCGATGCGACCGGCGGCGATGAGCTTTGTTATGGTGTCGCCGGGAGCGTAGTAATTGCCGTCAGAAACGGCTGCTACACCGCCGAGGGCGCCGAGTTGGGCAATCGCGGCCGAGTTGGTCGACGAATCGACCACCGAGCGGCTGAGCGGGACTGTGACAATCTGAAAACCGTCAGGCACAACAGGCGCCTCGCCTGCATCGCGCTGCACAAGGGCATAAGACGCAAGGGTCTTGCCGGGATTCCAGGGGTCGGCAACGATCGCCGCGACATAATCACCGCAGTCGACGAGGGTCAGAAGTTCGGCGTGAGAAGTCAGTGTGTCGCCCTCGACCGGCTCCCCTGACTCGCGGCCGTGTCCGCCGCATGAGGAGGCGGCAACCAGCAATAACAGGCAAGATGCTAATGTCGAAATGATTTTCATTTGCGTCGGGCAAGATTTTCAAAACAATATTTCACGCCCGATTTCTCATCGGCCACCCAGTCGGTGCAGGATTCTGACGTCCATTGGTCGGGCGATATCGGCGGGAAATGGCAGTCGGCGTCGGGCAGCGTGCGGTCAAAACGAGTCAGCAGCAGGCGGTCGGCTGCATCGATGGCCTGTTGATAAATCTGAGAGCCACCGATGACGAAGACTTTATCTGCGCCGTCGCAAAGGCTGATGGCGCTTTCGAGCGAGTCAGCGACTTCGGCTCCGGGGGCCTTGTAGTCGTTGTTGCGTGAGATCACGATATTGCGGCGACCGGGGAGCGCACCCTTGGGCAGCGACTCAAAGGTCTTGCGGCCCATGATGATGGGGCTCCCCATCGTCAGCTCTTTGAAGCGCTTGAGGTCGGCACTGACGTGGAAGAGCAGATCGCCCTTGCGCCCGATGGCGAGATCAGGGGCGACAGCTACGATAATATTAACTTGGGGTCGGATCATACTGAAACCTGAGCTTTGATTGCGGGGTAGGGGTCATAGTCTTCGAGACGGAAGTCTTCATATTTGAAGTCGAAGATGTCTTTGACCTCAGGGTTAAGGATCATCTTGGGCAACGGGCGCGGCTCGCGCGTAAGCTGGAGCTTAAACTGGTCAAAATGATTTGTGTAGATCTCGGTGTCGGCAGGAACAATAAAAATTACTGTATCGTAGATTCGGAAGGGACAGTATTGGTGGATGGCTTTACCATCTCCAACACGCTGGATGGCTTTCAGTATCTGCTCGAACAGATCCAGCGTTGTGCCGGCAGTCAGAACAAAATAAAAGTAGGGCTTGAGGCAACCGGACATTACTGCTATAATCTGCTTGGGTTTCTTCTTGACTGCGGCCTGGCAACCTATGTCTTGAACCCTCTGCACACGAACCTCTACCGGAAAAGCCTCAGCCTTCGCAAAACCAAAACTGACCGTGTCGATGCGCGTACCATTGCGGCTATGCTGTTGTCTGGTATGAACCTCAAGCCCTACGCAGTCACAGCATACCACAATGAGGAGCTAAAGTCACTAACCAGATACAGATTTGCTAAGGTTCAGGAACGTGCCAAACTTAAATCCTCTGTTGCCAGATTGGTCTGCATCCTCTTCCCGGAATTCGAAAGTCTTGTCCCTTCGCTGCATCTTGCCTCGGTCTATACGCTGCTGGATGAATACCCCGGAGCAAGTCAAGTTGCCTGTGCCAACCTTACTCATCTGAAAGCTGTC
>CAYRFB010000019.1:0-23903 GCA_964423485.1 uncultured Bacteroides sp. | reverse complement strand
ATTTAATTTGGAATTTTTAATTAAATTGTGATTTAGTTTTGGGATTGTGGTTAAAATGCCTACATTTGCATTATGAATGAGCTCATTCCCAATCGAGGCAATTACAAGAAGTTGTTAAGCTACCAGAAAACGGATGTGATATATCAGATTACATATTATTTCTGTCAGCACTACCTATGCCGAGGTGATCGCACAGTCGATCAAATGATCCAGGCTGCTCGAAGTGGTAAGCAAAATATCATCGAAGGATCAGCTGCATCATCGACATCTGCAAAAACCGAGATAAAGTTGATCAACGTTGCTAAAGCGAGTCTTAAAGAGCTTCTTGAAGATTATGAAGACTATTTAAAGGTCAAAAATCACAGACAGTGGGAAAAGGGAAGCCGTGAATACGAAGCGATGCGCAAGCTCGGTCGCGAACATAATGACGCTGAGTTTTTTATGAGATTGATTGAGACGCGGCCTCCCGAGACAATTGCCAATATGGTCATAATCTTGATAAATCAAGCGGATTACTTGCTCTTCAAACAACTGTCTAAACTCTCAGACGACTTTATAAAAACTGGCGGCTTTTCAGAGCGTATGACCGCCCTACGCCGCCAGAAAAGAGGCTATTAATGCCTATAAGGAATTTAAGGGCTTTAAGGTCTCTAAGGACTTTAGGGGCCTTAGAGACCTTTATATTCACTTATTATAGAAAGCGAGGATGCGGCGGCGGAGGATTGATTCGTATTTGGCCTGGAGGGCTTCGAGGGTGGCGCGGACGTAGTTGGAGCGCGCTTGCTCATACTCGGTTGCGTTGGCTTTGCCGTAGTCATATTTCTGCTGCATTGCCTCAAATGCCTCGCGGGTAGCGTCGGCTGAGATTTCGGCAGCGCGCAGTTTCTCGGTCGCTCCCTGGGCCTGGTAGTACGCCTGCTGGATGGTCTTATAGAGTGTGCGCTGGCTTGTCTCATACTGGAGCTGGGCGTTGATGTGCTGTATTTTTGCACGGCGCACAGAGTTGCGCGACGAGAATGCGTCGAAGATCGGTATCGACAGTGAGAAGCCGAGCGACTTGTTGAAGTTATGGTTCATCTGGCGTCCGAAACCTTCGGAGTTGATGCCGCTGACGGTGTAGTAGCTGCTGCCTAAGCCGGCGTTAAACGAGAGGCTGGGCAGATATGACGAGCGGGCAAGCGATATGTTGCGGTCGGCAGCCTCGATGCGTCGGCGCGCGGCAAGGATCGAGTGGTTGCTGTCAAGGGCGCGGCGGTAGACTTCGTCGGGCGAATAGAGTGTCAGGCCGTCATCCTCGACGGGGACGATGTCAAAGCCTTCGACATCGGTCAGTTCGAGCAGCTGGGCAAGGTCGACCAGGGCGAGGGTGCGGTCGTTTTGAGAGTTGACAAGCGAAAGCTGGTTTTGGGCGACTTGGGCACGGGCCTCGGTGAGGTCGAGTTCGGGGATCTTACCGGCCTCAAGAAGCTGCTCGCGGCGGGTCTGCTCGACGATGGCCAGGCGAAGTTGCTCAGCGGCCACGTCGCACATCTCACCGGCATAAAGCACCTGGAGATAGGCTGAGATGACGTTGAGGGTAATGTCGTCTTTGGCAGCCTCGAGATCCTCGACGACGGCGCGGAGATTGGCCTTGGCATAGGCCTCCTGACGCACGGTCGAGAGCCCCTGGAAGAGGGGAAGCGACATACCGACGTTCCATCCAAAGTTTGACGTGTTGCGGTTAGTGTAAGTATTGTCAGATGTCAGGCCTCGGCCGAAGCTCCACGACTCAGAGGCGCCTGCACTCAGTTGGGGCAGGCGGCGGTCACGGGCGGCGGTGATGTCGAGCTCGCCTGATTTTATCTCGATCTGGCGGGCTTTGACGGTGAGGTTATGCTCGAGCGCATAGTTGATACACTGGTCGAGCGTCCATGTCTCGGCGCTGAGGGTCAGGGCTGACAGCAGGGCTGCCGCGGCTATGATTGTAGTTTTCATAAACGTAGATTTCAATTGGTTAGTTACTTTTTGTTTTCAGCTCCGCGCAGACGGGCGTCCTTGTCGATGCCGCTCTTGACCTCAATGTTGACGCCGTCGCCGAGGCCGGTGGTGATGGCCGTGCGGTCAAAAGCCTGGGGCATTGAGTCGGTGAGGCAGTAGACAAAGGTGCTGTCACCGGCAAATTCGACCACGCTTTCAGGCACAGTCAGCACATCGACGGCGCTGTTGAGCGTCACCGAGGCGTTGGCGCTGTAGCCGGCGCGGAGCGATACGCCTTCGGGCACGTCGATTGCAGCCTTGAGCTCGAAAGTGTTGGCGCCGCTAGACTCGTTGCCCTTAGGCGAGATGTATTCGATCACGGCGTGAGGCTCTATGTCGGGCATCGCGCCGACCGAGATGGTCATCGGCATGCCTACCGAAAGCTGTCCGACCTCGGTCTCGTCGACATTGCCCTTGAAAATAAGTTTGGTCATATCGGCGATGGTCGCTACAGTCGTGCCGTCGTTGAAAGTATTGGCTTGGATCACAGAGCTGCCGACCTTGACGGGGACGTCGAGCACGAGGCCGTCGATAGTGGCGCGGACCATGGTGTTGCTCTCCGACGCATTGTAGCGCGACACACCGTTGCGCACGATGTCGAGGGCATCTTCGGCGCCGGTGACGTCGCTCTTCGAGCGGTCGTAGGTCGCCTTAGCTGTTTCATATTCTTCGCGCGAAATAAGTTTGCGCTCATAGAGGTTCTTGGCGCGCTCATATTTGTCAGTGGCATCAGCAAGAGCGATTTTTGCCTGCTCGACGCGGTTTTGGGCTGACGATAGCTGCGAAGCGTCGGGGATTACTTTGATGCGGGCGATGACGTCACCGGCCTTGACATTCTGACCGGCTTCGACGAGGATTTCAGAGATGATGCCCGAGATCTGGGGCTTGATGTCGATCTGGTCACGGGGCTCGATTTTGCCGGTGAGCACAGTTGTGCGCTCGATCGTACCGATTTCGGGTGTCACGATCTGATAGGTCACCTCTTTGGGCTGAGAGTTTTTGTAGAGGAATACAAATGTGCCGATAAACACAGCGGCTACGATTACCCAGATAAGAATTTTGAAAAAGCGTTTCATATTTTTTAGATGTGTAGTTATTAGTTACAATATTAATTAGTCATTTATTTATCGCGCATCGCTTCGATAGGCTTGATGCGCATAGCCTTGATTGCGGGGAGAGTGCCGGCGGCTGTGCCTAATATCAGGAATGTCACTACTATACCAATCGCCTGTGAGAAGGTGAGGGTGAATCCTGCCGAGCCGCGCAGAGGGTCGGTGGTGAGGTGATCGGCGACCCCAAGGACAATAGTGGCAAAGCACACTCCGGCAAGTCCGGCGATGGCCGTAAGCACCATGCCCTCAGAGAGGATCTGCACGATGATGTCGCGAGGCTTGGCGCCGATGGCTCGGCGGATGCCGATCTCCTGAGTGCGCTCCTTGACAATGATCCACATGATGTTGCCGATGCCGATGATGCCGGCAAGAAGCGAGCCGGTACCGACAAAGAGGGCCAACAGACTGACGCCAAGAAACAGATTGTCGATCATCTCGAAGTTTTCTGATATGTCCATAAACCACATCGCCTTGTCGTCGTCGGGCGAGATAGGATGGTTGGCGCAGATGACGCGTCGGATGTAGGGCTCTAAGTCCTTGGGCCGGTAGCCGGGTGCGGCGGTGTACATAAAGAAGTCAGCTCGGTTGCCGCTGTTGAATGTGCGGCGGAACGTAGAAGCCGGGATGATCACCGAACTATCATAGCGACCGCTCATGCTGACCTCGGAGAGCTGACTGATTACGCCGACCACGCGGTAGTAGACTCCGCGGGCATTGATCATCTTGCCGATCGGATCCTCGTTGCCAAAGAGGTCGGCGGCGATATCCTTGCCGATGACGGCAACCTTGGCGCTCGACGCTTCGTCAGCGCTGTTGAGCACACGGCCGCTGTGGATCACCGGCAGGTTGATCTTGGAGAAATCAGGTTCGTAGCCCGTGATGTTTGCCGTGCGCTCCTTGGTGCCGTAGCTTATGGTTCCATAGGAGCTGTTCATCGTTGTCGAATACTCTATCCCGGGGGTGACGCGGCGTATAGCGTCGACGTCACTCTGGTTCATGCTCCACCACATGCCTTTGTTGAAGCCTTTGTAGGCAACCGAAGTTGTGTTGGGGATTATGGCACCCATATTTGTGGTGAAGCCGGCGAAATTACGCTTTAGCGTGCCTTCGAGTCCGTGAGCTCCACCCCAGAGCATAGCGAGCATGGCCGTGCCCCAGAAGATGCCGAAAGCCGTCAGGAAAGTGCGCGTTTTGTTGCGTGCAAGCGTTGCTCCGATCTCGCGCCAGTTCTCTATGTCGAAAATTGGATTTTTCATAATGGCAGTGATTATTCGTCGCGCAGAGCTTCGACAGGTTTGACTTTGGTTGCTTTAAGAGCCGGGAAGAGTCCGGCGAGAGCTCCGGCGATAATGAGCACGATAGTCACTTTAAAAGCTATGCCCAGATCGACCGTCGGGTTGCCGAATGGGGGATCACCGGCTTTATCGTTGAAATAGGCGATGATTTGCATTACGACCATGCCCATGACTATACCGAGATAACCGAAGACAGTCGTGATTGACACGCTCTCGAGTATGATCTGGGTGAGGATATTGCGACGCTTGGCGCCGATGGCGCGGCGGATGCCGATCTCGTGAGTGCGCTCGCGGACAGATACAAACATAATGTTGCTCACACCAATGATGCCTGACAGCATGGTCAATATTCCGATTGCCCACACGGCGTAGTCGAGTATCTTCATGCCCTGTTTGCTTTGCAGGTAGTTAGTGAAGCGGTTCCACATCGGGGTGGCACTGCGGTCATTTGGATCAAAATGGTGGATTTTTGCAAGCTCGCCGCGGATAGCGTCTTCGGCAGCGAGAGCCGATGCTTCATCTGAGACGTTGTTTACAGAAACTTTCATCGACCAGATGTTGGGGTCGCCACCCGAAAGTGCGATGGCGGTGGTAAATGGCACAAAGTTGTCATCTTCGTTCCATTCGCGGTTGTAGAGGCCAATCACGGTCCACGACAGACCGAGTGATTTTACTCGCTTGCCGATCACCTCTTTGCCGTCCGTGCCGAAAATTGTTTTAGCTGTCTTTGTAGAGATTACCATCACCTTGCGCTTGCCGTCCATGTCAGACTGATTGATAAATCGGCCCTCGGTCATTCCGACGCGCTGGTCGCGCTGAGCCTCGGGGCTGACGCCCTCGATGCCGTTGGAGACATAGTCTTTTGGACCGACTACGTTAGCCGAATCAATATATTTATATGCATTGGCACTGCCGATATATGGATTGCCCGACTTATTGAGAGTCTCGATGTTGGAGGCTTTCAGGCTGATGTATCGGCCCTGGTTATAGCCTTGATAAGGAAGCGAAGTGTAGCCTCGCCACACATCTATCTGGTTCATGCCGCGCTCACTCGAACGCTCCTCAAAGCCGCTCATGATGCCGCGCGACAGGCCGAGCAGGATGATGAGCATGAATATGCCCCAAGCTACGGCAAAGCCTGTCAGACCGGTGCGCAGCTTGTTGTTGCGCATGGTCTGGCCAATTTCGTTGATTAAGTCAAACATGGCTCAGACGATGATTTGGGGTTTGATGTCGGTGACTATGGGCTCGTCGGGCACGATGCGGCCGTCAGAGATGCGGATGATGCGGTTGGTCGCCGCGCCGACTCCGGGGTCGTGGGTGACGATGATGATGGTCATGCCTTCGGCGTTAAGTTCGCGGAAGAGATTCATCACGTCGTGAGACGTCGTGGAGTCAAGGGCGCCGGTGGGCTCGTCGGCGAGGATGATCGATGGCTTGGTGATCAGGGCGCGGGCGATGGCTACGCGCTGCTTCTGACCGCCTGACAGCTCGCCGGGCAGGTGGTGGGCGCGGTCAGCGAGACCCATGCGCTCGAGCTGCTCCATTGCCAAGGCATTGCGCTTGCGGCGCGACACGCCCTGATAAAATAGCGGCAGCGCGACGTTTTCGACGGCATTTTTGTAGCTGATAAGATTAAATGACTGGAACACAAAGCCGATCAGACGATTGCGCAGCTCGGCGGCGCGGTTTTCGCTGAGATCCTTGATGAGCACTCCGTCGAGATGATACTCGCCTGAGTCATAGTTGTCAAGGATGCCGAGAATGTTGAGCAGGGTTGATTTGCCAGAACCTGACGCACCCATGATCGCGACAAGCTCTCCGCGATCAATGTCGAGATTGATGTCTTTCAGCACGTGAAGAGGCACAACTCCCGGATAGGTTTTGTTGATGTCTTTAAGCTGGATAATCATGATGAATAATGTTTTATAGAGTTATTGTAGATTTGATCAGATTGTGTTGTTATGTCGGGGACGGCGCAAAATTACAAATAATTTGTTAAAATGCAAAAAATATCTAACAAGTTAAGTCAACAACTATGATGTGTGGTGCGTTTTTATGTAAAGACATTTAGTAAAAACCCAATAATAAAAGAAATAATTATGAAAAAGATAGGTATATTCTACGGATCTGAGACAGGAACAACGGCCGACGTCGCCCGCCGTATCGCTAAACAGTTAGGCGTGGCCGATGCTGATATCCACGATGTTGCCAAGCTTTCGCCGACTGCGTTAGGCGACTATGACGTGCTGGTGCTCGGCTCAAGCACTTGGGGCGCCGGCGAGCTCGCCAACGCCTGGTATGACTTCATCGCCGGCGCTAAGTCACTGGCGCTCGAAGGCAAGAAGATCGCAGTCTTCGGTTGTGGCGACGAGTCGATGACCGACACTTTCTGTGACGCCGTTGGCGAGATCTATGATGAGATGAAAGACACCGGCGCCGAAATGATCGGCCGCTTTAACGCCGACGGTTATGACTTCTCAAGCTCAAAGGCTGAGCGCGACGGAGCTTTCGTGGGCCTCGTGCTCGATGAGGTCAATCATCCCGACATGAGCGATGCGCGCATCAAAGCCTGGACCGACCAGATCAAAGGCGAAATCGCTTAAGACGTGTCCCCGCATACGCGACACACATATATTAAGTTATAAAATAGTTTAAATTTTTCCACAAAGCTTGTAATATCTTTGCAACAAAACAGATTATCGTGCTATCTTTGCATCTTAATTTAAAACGAGCAATGATATCACGAGTCTTGGATGAAAAAAAGATAAAGCAGCTCGCCCGTCTGCTCGACGGCGCGCGCCGCATAGTGATAACTGCCCATCTGTCGCCCGACGGCGATGCGATGGGCTCTTCGCTTGCATTGTCGCGGGTGCTCTCCAACACCGGCAAGGATGTAGCGGTCATCGTGCCCGACCAACCGCTGCAGCAGCTGATGTTTCTGCCCGGGGCAAAAGATGTCATCGTCGGTTCGAGATATGCCGACTTCGCGGCCACGCTTTTCGCCAAGGCCGACCTGATTATCTGTCTTGACTTCAACGAGCTTAAGCGCATCGACCGCCTCGCCCCCTATGTCGAAGCCTCGAAGGCGCCCAAAGTGATGATCGACCATCATCTCCATCCCGGCGACTTTGCCGACGTGACCATCTCTCACCCCGAGATGTCGTCGACCTGCATGCTGGTCTTCAGGGTGCTCTGCCGTCTCGAGCTTTTTAACATCATTGACAAGGACGCCGCCTCATGTCTGCTTGCGGGTATGATGACCGACACCGGTAATTTTGCTTACAACGCCAACGACCCCGACGCATATATCATCGAGGCCGAGCTTGTCAGAAAGGGCGCCGACAAGGTGATGCTCTACAACCGCCTGCTCAACCGCACGACCGAAAACTGTCTGCGCCTCACCAGCTATGCGCTGCTCGAAAAGATGGAGGTCTTCCACGATTACAACGCTGCGCTGATCTGCCTGACCCGCGATGAGCTCAACCGCTTCCATTATGTCAAAGGCGACACCGAGGGCTTGGTCAATAAGCCTTTGGCCATACCGGGGATCGTCTACTCGGCCTTCCTGCGCGAGGAGGATGACTATGTAAAGGTGTCGATGCGTAGCACCGGCGATTTTCCCGTAAACGTATTATGCAAGGAGCATTTCGGAGGAGGCGGCCATCTCAACGCCGCCGGCGGAGAGTTTGTCGGCACGCTTGACGAATGTGCGGCGCTGTTCAGGTCACTGCTCAGGGAGAACAAAGAGAAATATATCGGTGAGGACCACCAAAAAGATTAACCGACCATTGTTAACCAAGTAATTATAATATATGAAGTCAAAAGCTATTTTCGCTTCGGTATTTGCGGCTCTCGTGTGTGTGCTCTCGTCATGCAACGACGGCAAGACCTACGCCGAGCTGCTCGAAAGCGAAGACCACTATGTCAATAATTTCCTCGCTGACAATATTGTCATCAACGAGATACCGGCCGACACAGTCTTTGAGGTCGGCGAAGACGCTCCATATTACCGTCTCGATGATGAAGGTCAGCTCTATATGCAGGTGATCTTTGCCGGCACCCCCGGCAACATGGCCAAGCCTGATGACCTTATCTACTTCCGCTACACCCGTTATAATCTCCGCTATTATGACGACGGCAACCTGGTCTATGGCGACGGCAATGATGATGACATGAGCTCAGGCAACTACTCATTCCGCTTCGAAAACTATTCGCTCGACAGTTCGTCGCAATGGGGCTCGGGCGTGCAGCAGCCGCTTGCCTACCTGCCTGTCGACTGTCAGGTCAATCTCGTGGTCAAGTCGCAGTATGGCTTCACGCAAGAGCTCGCCGAGGTGCAGCCCTATCTCTTCAAGCTCCGTTACTTCCGCCCGAAGATCTAAAATCCGTTTTTTTGAATTACATAAATATCTCACTCATTATCTAAAAGGTTTATATGACGCTTATTAAGTCTATTTCAGGTATCAGAGGCACCATCGGTTCGCATCCCGGTGAGGCACTGACGCCGATTGATATTGTGAAGTTTACAGCTGCGTTTGCAGCCTTTATCGACAGCACGACCACCCGCAAAAACCGCTTGATGGTCGTCGGTCGCGACGCCCGCATCTCGGGCGGCATGGTCTGCGACATCGTTGTCGGCACTTTGATGGCCATGGGCTTTGACGTTGTCAACATCGGCCTCGCTTCTACCCCGACCACCGAGATGGCAGTTGTCGGCGAAGAAGCTTGTGGCGGCCTGATCCTGACAGCCTCTCACAACCCCGCTCAGTGGAATGCACTGAAGATGCTCAACGAGCGCGGCGAGTTCCTTAATGCCGAAGAGGGCGCCAAGGTGCTTGACATCGCTGAAAACAAATCTTACAGCTTTGCGCCCGTGCTCAAGCTTGGCCGTGAGTTTGTCAACACCACTTACAACCGCCGCCATATCGAGCAGGTGCTTGCGCTTGACCTTGTCGACGTTGAGGCCATCCGCAAGGCCAACTTCAAGGTGGCCGTCGATGCAGTCAACTCTGTGGGCGGCGTTGTCATCCCCGAGCTGCTCATCGCCTTGGGCGTGACTAATATCATTGAGCTCAACTGTGTGCCGACAGGCCGCTTCGCTCACCTGCCCGAACCGATACCCGAAAACCTCACCGATATCTCGCGACTCGTGCGCGACTCTGACGCCGACCTCGGCTTTGTGGTCGACCCTGACGTTGACCGCCTGGCCATCATCATGGAGGACGGCCGCATGTTTGGCGAGGAAAACACCCTTGTGTCGATCGCTGACTATGTGCTCGAGCACACTCCCGGCCCGACAGTGAGCAACCTCAGTTCAAGCCGCGCCCTGCGCGACATCACCCTCGAGCACGGCTGCTCTTACTCAGCGTCGGCCGTCGGCGAAGTCAACGTCACCACCGAGATGAAGCGCACCGGCGCTGTGATCGGCGGCGAAGGCAACGGCGGTGTCATCTATCCTCCGCTCCACTATGGCCGCGACGCCTTGGTCGGTGTGGCTCTGTTCCTGACTATGCTTGCCAAGTCACAACGCAAGGTCAGCGAGCTCCGTCGCAAATACCCCTACTACTCGATCTACAAGACCAAGGTCGAACTCTCGCCCTCGCTCGACATCGACGCCCTCTTCGAGACCGTCAAAGACCGCTTCAAAGATGAAAAGATCTCTGACATCGACGGCGTGAAGATTGATTTTGCTGACTCATGGGTTCATCTGCGCAAGTCAAACACTGAGCCTATCATCCGCGTCATCGCCGAGGCCCACACAGAGTTTGAGGCCAAGAAGCTCGGCAACTCGGTCAAGAACATAATCTTGGAGATGGCCAAGTAAACCATTAAAGTTGACCAATCACATATTACAATAATGAAGACAAGCAAACTTTTTATTGGGGCTATCGCAGCACTCGCGCTCGGCATGAGCGCCAACGCCGAAGAGCATCTCAAGAGCCTCAATCCGGGATATTTTGACCCGGCAACTCCCGCGTCAGAAGACTTCTATCTTCACGTCAACAAGGGATGGATGGAAGCAAATCCGCTGACTGCCGAGCACGCCCGCTACGGCCAGTTCAACATACTCAACGACTCAAGCGAAAACCGTGTGCGCGACATCGTCACCAACCTCGCCGCCACCAACCCTCAGCCCGGCACCGTGGCATTCATGGTGTCGACCATCTACAACCAGGCTCTCGACTCTGTGCGTCGCAACCGCGAAGGCGCGCAGCCCATCCAGGCTGACCTCAAGAAGATTGAGACCACGCCCCACGACGGCATGTATGACCTCATGCTCTGGATGCACACCAATTACTCTAACCCCTTCTTCAGCGCAGGCCCTTCGCCTGACCTCGCCAACAGCAATGAGTATGCAATGTATCTCGGCGGTGCGAGCCTCGGTATGGGCGACCGCGACTATTACCTGCTCGACGACAAAGACAACAAGAAGGTGCGCGATGCCTACGAGAAGCTCATCGTCAAGCAGATGATGAACGCCGGCTACTCTAAGAAAGACGCTAACCGCATCTGCAAGAACGTGATGAAGATCGAGACCGCCATCGCCGACTCAACCTGGACCCGCGAAGAGAGCCGCAACATCCCGGCGATGTACAATCCACGCACCATCGCCCAGCTCAAAGAGCTCTATCCCGCAACCGACTGGGACACATACTTCGTGAAGACCATGGGCATCGCCACACCCGAATCAGTGATCGTGATGACCCCCAACACCGTCAAGCAAGGCATCGACCTGATGGCCTCGCTGACCGACCGCGAGATCAAAGACTATTATCTCTGGAAATATGTAGCTCAGGCCGCCGGCAAGCTCAGCGATGACTTCAACGACGCCAACTTTGAGTTCAGCAAAGTAGTCAGCGGTGTGCAGCAGCAGCGTCCCCGCTGGAAACGCGCTCTCGGCGCTACCGAAGGAGCTCTCGGCGAAGCTATCGGCCAGCTGTATGTAGAGAAATACTTCCCCGAGTCTTCAAAGCAGTATATGCTCGAACTTGTTGAGAACCTGCGCCGCGCTCTCGGCAAACACATCATCAACCTCGAGTGGATGAGCGACGACACCAAGCTCAACGCCATCAAGAAACTCAATGCCTTCACCGTCAAGATCGGATATCCCGACAAGTGGGAAGACTACTCGACTATGGTCATTGACCCCGAGCTGTCTTACTACGAGAATATGCACAATGTCAGCATGTGGCATCAGGCCAAAGAGCTCGCCAAGTGGGGCAAGCCCGTTGACAAGACCGAGTGGGGCATGACACCTCAGACCATCAACGCCTACTACAATCCGATGGCCAACGAAATCGTATTCCCAGCCGGCATCCTGCAGGCTCCCTTCTTCGACCCCGAGGCCAGCGACGCTGAAAACTATGGCGGTATCGGCGTAGTGATCGGCCACGAGATGACCCACGGCTTCGACGACCAGGGCCGCAACTTCGACGCCGAAGGCAATATGGTCAATTGGTGGACCCCCGAAGACGCCGAGGCATTTGCATTGATGACCCAGGGTCTGATCGACCAGTTTAATGCAGTAGAGGTGCTCCCCGGCCTTAACGCCAACGGCCAGTATACTCTCGGCGAAAACATCGCCGATCAGGGTGGCCTCCGCATCGCGATGACAGCCTTCCTCGACGCCCAGAAGAAAAAAGGCGTTGACATCACCTCAGCAGAAGCCAAGATCGACGGCTACGATCCCCTGCAGGTGTTCTATATGAACTATGCTAACCTTTGGGCCAACAACATCCGTCCCGAAGAAATGCGTTCGCTGACAACAGGCGACGTTCACTCGCTCGGCAAAAATCGCGTTAACGTGACCCTGCGCAACATCGCCCCCTTCTTCAAAGCCTTTGACATTAAGGATGGCGACAAAATGTTCCGCCCCGAGTCAGAGCGCGTGGTGATCTGGTAACGACAATAATGATTTTAACGTAATCAAGGCCATTAAGGACCGGAGGGTTCTTAATGGCCTTGATGCTTTTTAATGGGCCGGTTAGAATGTGACGCCTAATTTGACGGTGGCCGTGTGGATGTCGTCGAGGCGGATGTAGCTTGTGGATGAGGTTTCGATGTTCTCAAATTGTTTGTAGGTGTAGGCCAGCACGAGATAGGAGGAGAATTTTTTGCCTTGGGCGAGGTTGATGCCGAGGCCGACCATGCCATAGAAACCGTTCTGCTGGTAGTCGTTGGGGAGATAGTTGAGCGACACTCCTCCTCTGAGGTCAAGAAAGACAAGGCTCGGACGCTGGCGGAAGTTGGTTTTAAAGCCGAGGTAGATGGGGAACGATCGGGCTGAGTTGTTGACCATAACGTTCATCGACGCTCCGACGCCGATAAATTTTATCAAGCCGCGTTTGTAGCCGAACGAGGCTCCGATGTCGAGCGATGACATGTCGTTGCCGCTCATATCGATTGAGCTGCCGGCCTCGGCCTCCCATGCAAAGGCGCCGCGCACGCTGCGGTCAGGCGTGGCTGCCGGGCGGGTGGTGGATGTCAGTTTGGCCAAGGATGAGGCAACGGTGTCGGTGGCGTTGCCGAGTATCGACTGTATCAGCGGCGAGCTAAGGGCTATGGCCACGCTGTCGCTCTGCATTATCAGTGAGTCGGGCACGACTCCGTCGGTGATGTTGGCGATGCGGGTTGTGGTGGTCGAGTCGGAGACGGTGGTGACAAGGGTCACGACGTGGACCACGGTCTTGTCGGCCGACGCACTGAGGGCGCAAAGGGCGATTATCAGTATCGCCGTCAGTCTTGACGCCAGTTTCATGACTTGTGAAGTTTTAGACACGCCCAGCGCTTGTCGGAGGTCTGACCGACGGGGCTTAAGCCATATTTTGCGGCCTCGGAGATGATCATGTCGCAATCATCGCCCTCGTAAAAGCCGCTGAGCAGCATGGTGCCTCCGCTCTTCAGGCGGCCGGCATAGGCGGCGAGATCGGCGAGGATAACGTTGCGGTTGATGTTGGCGATGAATATGTCGGCCGGGTCGACGCCGGCGAGAGCCGAAGCGTCGCCGTTGATCAGGGTTATCTCGGGGTGGCCGTTAAGGGCGACATTTTCGACGGCGTTTTCGTAGGCAAATCCGTCAAGCTCGATACCGGTCACGGGTCGGGCGCCGCGCATGGCGGCGAGGATGGCGAGAATGCCGGTGCCTGTGCCCATATCGATTACTGATTTTCCGGTGAGGTCAGTGTTGACAAGGGCGGTGAGAATCTGAGAGGTGGTAGAGTGGTGGCCGGTGCCGAAAGCCATTTTAGGATCGATGACGATGTCATATTCGGCAGCCGGGACATCGGTGTGAAACGAACTGTGGACCACCACGCGGTCGCCGATTACAATGGGCTGGAAGTAATTTTTTTCCCACTCGGCGTTCCAGTCGCGGCCCTCGATCAGCTTGGCCGAGCTCACGATCATAGATTCAAATGGAAAGTCGGCGAGGACGGCTTTGACGGCGTCATCAGAATAATCTTCTTTTTTGACATAAGCGGTCAGGCCTTTTTGGTCGGGCACAAAACTTTCGAATGCGTTTTCAGCCAACATTCCGGCTAATAAATCGCAAGCGTCCTCAGAGCAGGGCTCGAGGTCAAACCTCACTTCGTAGTAATCGTTCATCGTCTTAAATCTTTTCTGCAAAGATAACACTAATTCCCGATACAATCACTAATAGATCGAAATAAAGAGAAATGCGCTGTGGAGCCGCAGAAATATCGTTTGAACGAAGCCGGGCTTTATTTATAGTTGCCTTCTTTCAGCACTTTGGGGAGTGACTTCATATCGATCTTGCCGCGGTGGGTGAGGGGCAGTTCGTTGACCTCAACGAAAAACTCGGGCACCATAAAGTCGGTGAGTTTTGACTTCAGGTATTCGCGCACGTCATGAAGTGAGAATCCTTTGCGCGGGATGATATAGGCCACAAGATAATGCAGACCGCCTTCGTCAAGGAAGGCACGGACTATGCCTCGCTCCACTTCGGGATATTCATTAAGCACATTCTCCACTTCCTCTGGCTCAACACGTTTGCCGAGGATCATCACCTGCTCATCGCGCCGATGGAGAAACGCCATATTGCCGTCGGGAAGCACATAGCCCATGTCGCCGCTGCGATAAAAATGCGTGCCGTCAGGGAGTGTCACAAAGTTTGCCTGTTCGGGAGGATTTCCGAGATAACCTTGATTTACGCCTTCGCCAAAGATGCAGATTTCACCGACTTCACCCTTGGGGACTTCCTTGAGGTTTTTGTCGAGGATCTTGACTTCAACACCCTTGATCGCCTTGCCGATAGAGAATGTGCCGTCTTCGAGAGGCTCGGCATTGTCAACGCGGAAGTAGTTGGAGCATACGCACGTTTCTGAGGGTCCGTATGTATTGTAGATTCTTATGCCCTTGTTTCGCAGGTTGGCGATATAGCTTGCGCGGATCACATCGCCACCACTGATGATAAGATTAACAGATTTCGGGAGCAAGTCGGGGCGCTTGTTGAGGTCGGCGATCAGATAGGGGAAGCCGTCGATGATTGTTACGCCGTGGCGAGTGCAGAAATCCATCAATCCGCTGAGCGGACCGTTGTGCACTTCGATGGTGGGTATCGCGAGCGTGGCGCCGTTAAGCAGGGTGGTGAACACTTCCTCCACGAAGATGTCAAACGAGCATACCGAGTACTGGAGCATCACGTCGCCCGGACCGGTGTGCATCTCGGCCTCGAATGCTTCGCAATAGTTTACGACCGAATGGTTTTCCTGGATGACGCCTTTGGGTTTTCCGGTGGTGCCTGAAGTATAAAGTATATAAGCTATTCCGTCGGGAGTCGAGCGGTCTTCGAAATTTTCTGATGCCGGGGTCAGATCCTCGCAGTATTCATCAGTGATCACAAGTTTCACCCCGGCCGTCTTCATCATATAGTCGATGCGGTCTTTAGGCAAAAATGGTTCGGCCGGCACGTAAGCAGCTCCGCTCTTCAGAACGGCGAGCATGGCTGCGATCTGTTCAGCGCCGTGGTGCATTACTATGCCGACAAACGACTGTTTCTGATTATAGAACTTTGCCACAATTGAGTTGACCATTGCGTCAAGCTCAGAGTAACTGATTGTGCGACCATCTTCGATTATTGCAGGGGAGTCAGGGTATTTTGATACCATTTCTTGAAAACGGCTGTAAATTGTAAGTTTGCTCATAATAGTGTTTTATATATAAAATGCGCGCAGACCTTAACTTGTTCGCGCGCATAATATTTATTATATTTATCTCTATTGTTGCAAGCCGTCAGAGTCCGAGTTCCTCACGCTTCTTGGCGCTAAGGTGGTCGACGATCAGCTGATAACCACTGCGGATCAATTCCTTAATCTGACTATCAGGCATATCTGAGTCAAGTTTGACTCCAAGCCAATGACTCTTATTCATGTGCCAAGCGGGAAATGCACCATTGTATCTCGACTGCATCTCCTCGATAACATCAGGAGCACACTTTACGTCAATGAATTTCTCGTCAGGGTTAAAAAGGCAAAACCATTTGCCGCCGACTTTGAAAGTTACAAGCATTTGATATTGGGGCTCGGTCCACGGTTGATCTTCTACTGCATCCGGCAGTGAAAGACAATACTCACGTAATTCTTCGGTATTCATAATTGCGATATTTTTATAATTATCTTTAGAACACACGGAGAGGAGTAAAGATCTGACGAGTCACGTTTTGGACTGTTTTTTCCGTTATTTGTGCTATAAAACTTTTTTTAGTCTGATGCGGCGTATGCGTTAACCCTTTATTGTGTCGGAGTTCTGATTGTAGGCCTTAGCGACGCACTTCCATTGGCCGTCGAGCTTCAAAAGTAGCAAAAAGTCGGTGAAGTCGATGCGGCCGCCCCAAGCTTCTTCGAGTACACGCACCACCGCAACAGTCTCTTCAACCGCGAGGACGTCAATGCGGGCCTTAAAATTATCGCCGGCTCCAACGGTGTCAACGTTATGGTAGAACTGATCAATTGAACCGTGTTCGAGTACTCCGTCGAGCATGCCGAAGAGGACGGCATCATCAGTGAACAAGGTTTTGGCGTATTGGCTGTTGCCTTCGGCAACGCTTTTGACAAATTTTTCTGCGGCTTTTGCCACTGCTTCGTATTCCTTAATTTGATCTCTCATATATCATTGAGTTTTAGTTGTTTTTTCGAGAGCAAAATTAAGATACTGATACGATTGCTGCAAGTACCGAAAAATTATTCATATACCGAAAAATTATTCGGTATGCTGATAATCAGAAATATTCATTAATTTTACGGTGAAAAAATCAAGTTATGGCATACGAGAAGAAAATACCTGTTGACCTTGACTGTCCTTTAAGGCTCACGATGAGTCTAATTGAGTCAAAATGGAAGTCGTGTATCCTCGACGAACTCCGATCGGGCGCACCGATGCGGCCGAGCGAAGTGCATAAATGTCTTCCTGAAGCCGCTCCAAGAGTGCTCGATATTCAGTTGAAAGAAATGGTTGAGGACGGTTTGGTGGCCAAGAAAATATATCCTGAGTTGCCGCCGCGATCGGAATATAGGATAACCGAATTGGGTAAATCGCTGCTACCCATCATCGACCAGATGCTGCGATGGGGCGAGGCGCATTTTGAAATCTTCGAGAAAAAATACGGTCCGAAGTGAAATTTGTAGAGCGTATAGGCCAGATCACTTATAGGAGCGTAGGTAGATCCAGTTTTTGGGAGCGGCTGGGGCGGCGGGGTCTTTGAAGAAGGAGCCGGCGCGGCTGTTGAAGCGTTCGGTCTCGTAGAAATGGCAGAAGCCGATGCCACAATCGAGCACTGATGCCTTGCTTTTGGGCACGTAATAGAAGTGGACGGTGTCGCCGATGACCAATGCGCGCCAAGGCTGGGAGTTGGTCGATGACGGCGCGAGGCGCATCATCTCAAGGGCCTGGCCGAAGCGGCCTTCGGGAGAGAGTGGGGTAGAGAAATCTCCGTTGAAAAAGAGTTCGGAAAATGGCTTGCGGTTGTTGCTGCCAAGGGTGAGGCGGGTTAACGACTCCATGACGCCTTTTTTTGCGGCCACGCCGACTGGGCTGATGATGCGGAGCTGCTGGCCATCGGGCCAGGCTTCGCCGTTGTCAAAGTCGGTGCCTTTGAATGTTGCTGCAATCCAACATGTGCCTAAGCCGAGCTGCCACGCCTTGAGCACGACCTGCTCAAACTTGAAGCCGGCAGTGAGCGCCGATTCGTCACCGTCGGCTATGCCGAGCATAAAGAAGTCGTTGGCGCCTTTGATCATGCCATAGGTGCTGGGCTTGAAGCCGTTTTTCAGATCAAACTCTTTGAGCCTGATGGTCACGCTGCCGTCAAACGGACTCGTAGCAGCCGCTACAGCCTTTAACAACTCAGATTTCATGACTTCGCTCAGTGGCTCGCCGTTATAAGTGCGCACTGATCGGCGCTCCTTGATTGCTTCGATAATGTTCATTGCAGTTATTCTTTATCTTTAAAGGAGTTATTTCTTCTTGCGGAAGAGAGGAGCGATCTTGCGAAATAGTTTGAAGGCGATGATGAAGTATTCGATCTTATTGATCGACTTAAACACGCTGCCAAACGATGATGACTGGCCGATGATCGGCAGATTGTCGCGGGTGTGTTCGGCTGCATCGAGGAGCTTAGACTTCTCGATTTCGACGCGCGCCAGGGCGACCATACGGGCATAGCGGAGCTCTTCGATCGAATAGCCCTGCCAAGCAGACTTTGACGGTTGGAGTTGCTTATTCTTCATGATCTTCTTCGGGATTTTTAAGGAAGAGGCGCGAGAGGAAGCGCGACACCGGGTTGAAAATAATCTGGTTGCGGAACACAATCAGCAACACCAAAAGCACGAGGTAGAACGCACTCACATAGAGATAAGCTGTGTAAGGGGCGACTGTGGAGGCAAGGAGATGGCCAATGCCAATCGAGATAAACACGAGTGTGATCAATCCGAGTATGAGTATAAGGGCAAAAAAGGCAATGGTCGACAGCAGGACGGTCAGTTTTTCGGTCGCTGTCAGTTTGGCATAGTCAAGCTGAAGCGTCAGATATCTGAACACTATCGATGTGAGCCTTTTGAAGTTGCCTGTCTGATTTTCGTTCATTGTGATTGGTGCGTAATTGTGATAAATAAAAGAGGAGCAGAGAGAAAGACGGCCGCGAGATGTCGCGGCCGCGTTGCCTTTTTGTTATTTTTCTTCGAGCTCGGCTGCAATCATTTCAACGACTTCATCGAGCTTTTCGTCGGCGATAAGACCTTTGCGGCGCAGAGTCTCTTTGATTCGTGCGCGGAGTTCATCACCGGAAGTGGGGGTCAGGAGCGCGACTGTGACGCCGCCGACGACCACGCCTGCGAGAAATTTCAAGAAACCGCTCATAGCTTAGCCTCCTTGATTTCGTCGCTAATCTTTTCGGCGAGCTGCTGAAGCTTGCTTTCCTTCATCTTGGGACAATGAGACTTGATGAAGTCAACGATGTCATCACGGGTGTCTTTGCCTTTCTGGGGGGCGAAGAGGATTGCTGCGGCTGCGCCAACTACTGCGCCACCAATGGCTGCTAATGCATAATTTACGGCTTTCATATCTTTATAATTTTTATTGGTTATAATATTTCAGTTTTGTATTAATGACTAAAGGTAGAACACACTTGCGGGGCAAATGGTTCTACCTTTGGTGAAAATATTTGATTAAAATTTTGATCAGTCGCTCAGGTCAACTGCGTAATAGGCCTGACGCCCATTGGGATAGATGCCTGAGATAAACATCACTTTTTCGGGATCGGAGCTCTTGCGGATTGCAGAGTAGATAGACTCGACCTGATCAGGGGAGGTGACGCGGGTGCGGTTGATCGACAGGATGATGAAGTCGTCTTTGATGCCGGCGTCTTTGAAGCGTCCATCGCTGATCGAGCCGACAGACACACCGGCCGAAAGGCCTAGCTTGCGCAAGGTGTCAGCGTCGGGGACTGCGAGTTTGGCTCCGAGCGACGAGGGGTTGTCGGCGCGAGTCACGGCAGTGTTACCCTGATTGTTGCGCAGAGTGGCGCTGCAGCGCTGCTGCTTGCCGTCGCGGACGTAGGTGATGGTCACCTTGTCGCCGGGGCTGAATTTGGTGATCGCCTCTTGCATCTGAGCGGTAGAGAGGGTCGGCAGGCCGTTGATGGCGGTGATGATGTCGCCGGCCTCAAGACCTGCTTCTTTGGCAGCGGAGCGATCGGTCACTTCGTTGACATAGATGCCGGCGTTAGCGCCCTTGATGTCTTTTTCGGCGATGAACTCGGGAGTGAGCTCGCGGAAGGTGATGCCGAGGAAGGCGCGCTGCACTGTGCCAAACTGCTTGAGGTCGGAAACGACTTTCTGGACGATTGATGTCGGGATGGCAAACGAGCATCCGGCGTAGGTGCCGGTGTTAGAGTAGATGGCGGCGTTGATGCCGACGAGCTCGCCGTCGAGGTTGACAAGCGCACCGCCTGAGTTGCCTGAGTTGACGGCTGCGTCGGTCTGGATATATGACTCGATGTTGCCGCGCGAGGGCGACTGGGTGGTGGTGGAGATGTTGCGTGCCTTTGCGCTGACGATGCCGGTGGTGACGGTCGAGGTGAAGCCGAAGGGATTGCCGACGGCAAGCACCCATTCGCCGACGTGGAGGTCTTCGGAGTTGCCCATCGGGATGACGTGGAGGTCGGGAGCGTCGATCTTGATCAGGGCAAGGTCAGTGAGAGGGTCAGCGCCGATGACAGTGGCGGGGAAGTTGCGGTTGTCGTTGAGGGTGACTTCGAGCTTCTCGGCTTTCTCGATGACGTGGTTGTTGGTCACGATATAACCGTCGGCACTGATGATGACGCCAGATCCGAGACCGATCTGACGCGGCTGAGCCTCTTCGGGCTGCTGTTGCTGAGGCTGCGGGGCCTGACGGCGCGGGGAGCCGAAGAAGAATTCGAAGAAGGGATCGTTGAAATATTCATCGCCATAGCCGCGACGCTGCTGCTGATGAGGGGTGGCATAGCTTTTGACGCTGACCACGCCGTTGACGGTCTGCTCGGCCGCGTTAGTGAAATCGTCCTGATATATTACGCGTCCTGCGCCTGAGCGGTTACGCTTAGATGGTTTCTCTGATTCGGTCTGAGCGTTTTCGGTCTGATTGTCGGGCTCTGAAGAGTTTGCAGCATTAAGAGTAACGGCTGCAGTTGCGGCCACAATAGCTGCGGCAGCAAAAAATGATAGTTTGATTGTCTTTGAAACTTTCATAGATACTTGTAGATTTCTTAATGGTTAGTTTCTTGTGATGATATATGAATCAGTTTTTTCTATATACAAATTTACTGATTTAGACTGTGAAATTTTCTAAAGTCAAATCGGTTTAAAGATATTTTGCTGAAAATTGGGGTGTTTAATATTTGTTTGTCTAAAATATGTGATAAAGAAAAACAAATGTTAATAGCGACTGTCGGTTTGCAACTTACGGGCGAATGACTTAATTTTGTCATTATGAACCGTCTGTCACTCATCCTCGCTATAATACTTGCCTTGGGCCTTGGAGCGTGTAAGTCTCACAAGGCGACTGTGGTGCGCGCGACAGGAAAGCCTGCGACCACCGCGACGGCCAAGACGTCAACCGTTAAGACTACAGAAACAAGTGTGCCAAAAAACGCTGCCACGCAGAATGAATATGCCAACGATAAGCGCATAAGCAGCGAGCTGGTCAAGCAGGCCCGCACATGGATCGGTACGCCATACAGTTATGGGTCTAACGTCAAAAAGAAGGGCACTGACTGCTCGGGGCTTACGATGTCGCTGTTTCAGGACGTGGCCAATCTGAAGCTGCCGAGAAATTCGGCAGAGCAGTGTGACTACTGTTTTAATGTGCCCCGCAACGCTATGCAGCCGGGCGATTTAGTGTTTTTTACATCATCGACCAAAGGAGGCAGGGTGACGCATGTGGGTCTGTATATCGGCGACGGTAAGATGATACACGCATCGACCTCGCGGGGGGTGATAGAAAGCGGACTTGACGAGAAATATTATGCGAGCCACTATCATTCATCCGGCCGCGTCTACGGCATCACATATGCCGCAACCGGCGGCAAGAAACCGAAGTCGGGCGATATGAAAGATCTGCAGTTAGCGAGCGAGGGAGTGGCGGCTTCCAAGGCTACGCCAAAGCCTGATAAGTCGAATAAATCTGATAAGACTAAGAAGAGCAATAAGAGCAATAAGAGCAACAAGGCTAAGACTAATGATGCTGCTAAGGCTCAAGATGCGCCTGTCGCAGGCACCACGGCGCCGGTGGTAGCTGAAATGACTCTTGATGAGTATGTAGCTAAGCAGCAAGAGAAACCTCAGGCCGATAGCGTAAAGGTAGAGGCCCGGGTTGACAGCGTGGCGCCTTCAGCTCCGACAGTGGAGAAGCAGACCGCTGAGTCGCCAACAATGGTAGTCAATGGCAAGGTGGTCAAGGCCACCCAGGTAGAGCGCGAAGCTGATAAGAAGCCTAAAGCGGAGCCGGTTGACACAGTGCGATCTGAGGCTATTAAGAATGAGGTTGTAAAGGCGATGAAGTTTGGCAAATGATCATTTGGCCAGCGCGGCTTTGAGCGCTTTGGCAAACTGGTCGGGGCAAGATGTGCCTTTGCCTTTGCAGTCGATGCCTTCGAGACGGGCGATAGCGTCGGCGGGTTTCATGCCGCGCACGAGTGCGGAAATGCCTTGTAGGTTGCCGTGGCAACCGCCAACGAATGTTACGTCGCCGATGAGTCCGTCGTCGGTGATTTCAAACTGTATGTTTCGGCTGCATGTGCCTTTGGTGTCGTAGCTATATTTCATAACGTTAATAATTTAGGCTGCAAACCTGACGGTCGGCAGCCCAATGAATAATAACTGTACCCGAAGTGGGACTCGAACCCACACAGCCGTAATGGCCAAGGGATTTTAAGTCCCTCGTGTCTACCATTCCACCATTCGGGCAACCTTAAGTAGATGGCGCAAAGTTAGCGACTTTTTTTCTATTAGGCAAATTCTGATGAAATTATCGCAATAGGTCGGAGCTAATAGTTAAGGCCGAAGCACCAGAGAGGGACGAATGAAGCGTGCCCGAATTCGATATCATCTCTCACTACTATGCCTTTGGGGTCGCCATCGAGTTGGCGTGATCCTTTTTTTGCACCGCCAATCTCAAAGATGTATTCACCGATTGTAAAATCTGTCTTCTTTGATGTCATCACGTCGTTGTTTACACGCATCTGATTGTAGAAGAAGGTCTCCCTCAAATTGCCAAGGTTTGGGTCGCCATTGCCGATGGCGTACATCAAGTTTGGATTGTCGACATAGATTTTATCCACTTTGCCTAACCCTCGCAAGCCGCCGGTGTCGTTTCTGACTTGGCCAAGCATACCGGCCATCTCAAGGTAAAGTAGATAATCAGACACATCGTTTTTGCTGATATTCAATTCTGATGATAGATTTTGCACGCTTGGCTTGACGGGAGCTGAGGCGGCTACGATAGAGAGCATACGCTTAAGCTTACGCGCGGTGGTTGCATTCATATTGCAAAACTGTGGGATGTCCATCTCGACTGTCTGCGTGACAATTTGTTGCAGACGTATGTCATAACCGGGGAGGTGGGAAAAGGGGTAATACCCATTGGCCATATATTCTCTAAGGAGAGGAAGCGGATGGAAATCGGGCGGGATGTTGACTTCGTGGTTGATTATTTCTTCGAGAGAGTATGGTCGCAGGCTAATACCTTTGTATAACTCGAGATACTCTCTGAAGGACAGTCCTTGCATCTCAAACATCAGCACGCGCCGACTAAGATCAGCTGTACCCTTGTGGATGTCAAGGATTGAGCTGCCTGTAAAGATTATCTGGAGATTAGAAAACGCGTCGTAAATCATTTTCAGATCTCGCGACCAACCATTCATCTTATGTATTTCATCTATAATAAGGTGTTTTCCGCCTTCTTGAACAAATGATTGTGCTAAGTCGTAAAGTGAGTGGGAAGCGAAGTAGATGTGATCAGCAGATACATAGAGCCACTCAGTCTTATTGTCTTGTCGCAGAAGATGCTGTTTTACCATAGTTGACTTTCCGACACCTCTCGGGCCGGTTATACCAATCATCCTGTCATCCCATAAGATGCGGTTGTATGCGTAGCGGTGGAAGCTCGTAGGTGTATTAGCGAGCTCTTCGCGCATATAATTTATGAGGCTAATATCAATCATAGTTGTAATGCTTTTCTAACCGCAAAGATATAAAAAATCCCTTTAAAAGGGATGTTTTATGGGTAATTTGTCCCTTTTAGAGGGATGAATTTCGTAAAACCGTCCCTTTTGGAGGGATGAAATGGGCTTGCGAGCAATAAATAAGTCGGCGGTCTCGGGAATGAGACCGCCGACGAGGGTGGGTATTTTAATCGTTATGACTTTTTGCGGATGATTAGTCCTGGTTGAGGTTGACGCGCTTGAAGGCAACGGCAACGAGACCTTTCT
>CAYRFB010000018.1:0-24260 GCA_964423485.1 uncultured Bacteroides sp. | reverse complement strand
TTGGTCGGATTCAACTACTTCCCACTTGCCAACAAGATAATTCATTAAGATTGTTGGCTTTCTCTCCTCGTCATCGTCACAACTTGCGACAGCAAAAGCGAGAATTGGCAGTAAGAATAAATATAAGTATTTTTTCATTGTTTTATATTGATTGTAACTGTGCAAAGTTACGCATTTATAGCGAGATATACAAGTCAGAGGTATACTTCAAGGTCATTGACGCGGAAGATGCAGCAATCGCGGACAAGGCGGCACTCGCCGGAGGTAAGCAACTTGACGTTGCGCCAACCTCCGTAAAAGGAATAGCGCAGCGATATGACATTGCCGAGTTCGGGTATCGAGCCGTCGGATTTGCGGTCGGTCGATTTGCCTACGTCACCGCGCACCGACTTTCAGCCGACACGCGCTAATCGCCGCCGCGCGAATATCGACAGGGTTGCCCGAATTTAGCTTTGTGCGAGCGGTGGATATGTATATCGAGCGAGCCATTATGAGAAAGGAGGTTGGAAGATAAAGTTAAATAATATTACTGTTCGCTTAAATTTTTGAGCGGACAGTAATAAATGCATATATCATATTGCACACGGCGGCTGCGCCCCAACTTCCAAAATTAATACAAGGTTATGTTTCGTTTTCCCAATCGACATTGTTCATACTACTATAGCTACGAATTCTTCCATTTCTCTCTTGAATTAGTGCCATAATCTCGCTATCTACTGAACATTAATGTGTTAAAATAATCTGTATGTAATGATACTACCCTTCTTGCTGTCATTTCAAAATAGCGCAGCATAAAATCCTATAT
Source organism: uncultured Bacteroides sp. (assembly GCA_964423485.1). Taxonomy (GTDB): domain Bacteria; phylum Bacteroidota; class Bacteroidia; order Bacteroidales; family Muribaculaceae; genus CAG-873. The sequence goes on along the minus strand of CAYRFB010000018.1, from coordinate 23,455 downwards.
ATCAAAAGTTTAACCCGTTTGAAGGGAGACTTCAACGAGGATGAGTATTAATACGGTAACTCAAAGGTATTGATTTAGTAATCAATAAATTAAAGCTTAAACCACTCCAATTTTGGGTGGTTTTTTAGTGTCAAGACCTATTGAAAATACCGTCAAATAAACATAATTCAGACTCTGCAAACTATGTGCCTGATTTTTTAACATTTCCACAGACTTTTGCTGTTGCCGCGAAAGAAACTGAGAGCTATCGAACCGATTCTGTCAACTCAGCCCTCGATGTATTTCGCAAGTTCACAGAGAGTTGCAGCGGCAATAAAGAAAAAGCGAACTCAGATTTTGGTCTGAATTCGCCTTTGGTGGAGTATAGCGGACTCGAACCGCTCACCTCGACACTGCCAGTGTCGCGCTCTAGCCAGATGAGCTAATACCCCGTGATTATTTTTTTGCAAATATAGTTATTATTTGCGGTCCGCGGATAATTTAATTTAATTTTAAGCTTTATTAGCATTTATATATCCGGCTTAACATCCCCATAAGTCTTATTGTCGTAACTTTACGCTGGAATATTTAAGGCTTATTGAAAAAATCAATGCTCCGTCATTTGTTATCATACATTTTATTAGGGCTGAGCGCGACTGTGCTGACGGCCTGTCCGTCGCAAGGCAAGGGCGCTGAGTCTAAACCTGAGGCCATTGCGGTCTCTGAGTCATCTGAAGGGGTTGAGCGCCGAGCTGACTCTCTGACTGTCGGGGCGGCGCGCTTTGATGAGTACGTCCCACTGCTCAAGGACAAACGTGTGGCTCTTTTTTCTAATCATACGGGCGTGGTCGACGGGCGTCACACACTCGACCATCTGCTTGATCGCGGCATGGACGTGAGGTGTATTTTCTCGCCGGAGCACGGCTTCCGAGGGACGGCAGACGCCGGCGAGCACGTCAATTCGTCGGTCGACCCGCAAACGGGCATACCCATCGCTTCGCTCTACAACGGTAAACGCCGTGGTCCCGACCCGGCTCTCGTCGACTCGCTCGACGTGATCGTCGTTGACATTCAGGACGTGGGTCTGCGCTACTATACTTATTATGCGTCAATGATCGAGCTGATGAACGCTGCTGCCAAGGCGGGCAAGAGCGTGCTGATACTCGACCGCCCCAACCCTAACGGCATGACTGTCGACGGCCCGATACTTGATATGACTTACCGCTCGGGGGTGGGTAGGCTGCCGATACCGGTTGTCCACGGCATGACCCTCGGCGAGCTCGCCCTTATGGCCAACGGCGAGGGCTGGCTCGACGATGGCGCAAAAGTCGACCTGACGGTGATACCCTGTGAGGCTTACACTCACCAGACCCGCTACCGGCTGCCGATCGCTCCGTCGCCCAACCTTAAGACGATGACGGCAATATATCTCTATCCGTCGCTGTGTTACTTCGAGGCCACGCCTGTCAGTCTGGGTCGAGGCACTGACAGCCCCTTTATGATCTATGGTCACCCAGACATGAAGGGCCGCAGCTACTCATTCACGCCGCGGAGCATGCCCGGCGCGCAGAAGCCTCCGCAGCTCGGCATGCTCTGTCACGGCGTCGACCTCTCAGACATCTCTGACGAAGACGCCATCGCTCAGGGCATCAACCTCGGCTATCTTATCGACGCTTACCGCGACCTTAATATCGGAGATAAATTTTTCACATCATTTTTTGAGCGTCTCATCGGTCGCGGCGACATACGCCGGATGATCGAGAGCGGCATGTCGGCCGACGAGATCAAGGCCACATGGGCCGATGACGTGGCCCGCTTCCGCGAGCAGCGCCGCCCCTACCTGCTTTACAAAGAATAAAAAATCACAAACCAATATGTCACAACCCGTAATCATCATTATCACAATCGCTGCCTATTTCCTGCTGCTGCTCGCTATATCGTGGGTAGCATCGCGAGGATCTGACAATACAACCTTCTTCACCGGCAACCGTCGCACCCCCTGGCCCATTGTTGCATTTGCCACGGCGGGGGCCGCCATATCAGGCGTTACCTTCATCTCAGTGCCCGGCATGGTCGTCGGCAAAGGCTACGCCTACCTGCAGATGGTGCTTGGATTTTTCGTGGGCTATGTGCTGATAGCCTACGTGTTAGTGCCGCTCTTCTACCGACGCAACCTAATATCAATCTACGGCTACCTCGAGCAACGCTTCGGCCGGTCGACTTATCGGGCCGGCGCGTGGTTTTTCTTCATCTCCAAGATGTTAGGAGCCGCAGTGCGTTTTTTTGTGGTGTGCGCCGTGCTCCAGTTGTTAGTGTTTCACCCGCTCCACATCCCCTTTGAGTTTAACGTCATCGTGACCATCGCCCTCATCTGGCTCTACACCATGCAGGGCGGCGTGAAGACTGTCATCTGGACCGACACGCTCAAGAGCTTCTGCCTCATCATGTCGGTGATCCTCTGCATCTATTTCGTGGCTACAAACCTCGGCTACAATTTCTCAGATATGGCATCAGCCATCGCTGACCACCCGACATCGCGCATCTTCTTTTTTGACAATCCCAAAGAGGGAACATATTTCTGGAAACAATTCCTTGCCGGCGTCTTCATGGCCATAGCAACGACAGGCCTCGATCAGGACATGATGCAGCGCAACCTTGCTTGCCGCGACGCCAAGCAGTCGCGCAAGAATATGATAGTGAGCAGCATCACCCAATTTTTTGTCATCGCGCTCTTCCTGCTGCTCGGCACCCTTATGCTCATCTTCATCGACCGTCAGGGCATGGCTGTCCCCGAAAAGACCGACGACCTCTTCGGTCTTGTAGCCTTCCACTCGTCGATGCCTTTGATCGTCGGAGTGCTCTTCATCCTTGGCCTCGTCGCTGCTGCATACTCAGCAGCCGGATCGGCATTGACGTCTCTGACCACATCTTTCACCGTCGACATCCTGCAGGCTCACAAGTCTGACGACGAGCGCCGCGTCACCCGCACCCGCCGCGCCGTCCACGTCGTCATGTCGGTGCTTATGGGCCTGGTGATAGTGGTTTTCTATTATATCAGCAACCAGGACGCGATCAGCGCCGTCTATACCTTGGCGTCATACACTTACGGCCCGATACTCGGACTCTTTGTCTACGGCATGTTCACGCGCCGCCCCGTCCACGACCGCCTCGTGCCGCTGGTCTGCGTGCTCGCCCCGGCCTTGTCATGGGTGGTGCAGTGGCTGCTGATGCACTTCTTCGAATATCAGACCAGCTTTGAGCTGCTGATAATCAACGCTCTCATCACCATCGCCGGCCTCCGCCTGCTTTCCTTAAAGAAGAAACGCGCCGAGCAAGCCGCCGACTGACCTATGGCCAACGAACTCCTCAACCGCTACATCTGGCTGGTCGACACCATCCGCCGCTACGGACGCATCACGCGCCGCGAGCTCGACGACTGCTGGCGCCGGTCGGCCTTTTCCGACGGCGAGACAGTGCTGACGCGCCGGACATTCTACAACTATCGTCAGGCGATCGAAGATCTCTTTGATGTCAACATACAGTGTGACCCGATGACTTACGAATACTATATCGCCGATGCCGACTCTCACAAAGAGAGCGTCACCGAGTGGCTGCTCAACGCCGCCGCGACCAACGATGTACTCAGTTCGTCACGCGACATCTCGCAGAAAATATTTCTCGAAGACGTCCCCTCAGCCCGTCATCACCTCGCCACGGTGATCAATGCCCTCAAGTCAAACTGCCCGGTCAAGTTTGACTATCACCCCTACACCAAGTCGACGCCCACGACCGGCATCATCATCGAGCCCTACTTCCTCAAGATCTTCCGTCAGCGATGGTATCTCACCGGCCGCGTGGTCGCCGAAAACCGCATCAAGACCTATGCGCTCGACCGCATCAGTTCGCCAATGGTATTGCCCGATAAATTCACGCCCGACCCGTCGTTTGACGCCGAGACCTACTCGCGCGACTCCTTCGGCATCATCTTCTCGCAGGGCGAAGTCAAGGACATCGTCATCCGCACCGACGCCCGTCAGGCCAAATATTTCAGGGCGCTCCCGCTCCACCACTCCCAGCGAGAGATGATCCACGACGACTTCTCTAACTTCTCCTACCGAATGCGCATCACTGACGACCTCATCGCCGAGCTCCTGTCCTACGGCCCGAAGGTAACGGTCGTGTCGCCTCCCGAGCTGAGAGCCATCATCCGAGAACGCCTCTCGGCTTCGCTGGCAAATTACTGATCAGCGCCGCGAACAATTAGCAGCCCGTGTTTTTTATAAATATAGTAAAGAACCATTCACCACAATTATGAAAAATCAAGCTGAAGAAATATTGTCGCGAAGCATCGGCCTGCTCGCCAAGTCAGGTCCCGAAGAAGAGCTGATGGTGCCCCAAGGTTCGGGCGCATTCCCCTCGCTCGAATGTCTCCGCGAAGTCATCTCGCTGGTCAAGCGCATCATCTTTCCCGACTTTCTCAACCGCCGCCGCAACAACTGCGTGACGCGCGCCCACTATATCGGCGTCGACGTCGACAAGCTCTACACCCTGCTGCGCCGCGAGATCGAAAACGGCCTGCGCTTCGACGAGACTAAAGACGCCGACGACACCGAGGCGACAGCCACTCGCATCGTGCTCGGCTTTATCGACTCACTCCCCGAGATCAAGCGTCTGCTGCTTACCGACGTCGAGGCGATGTATAACAACGACCCTGCGGTCGAAAATTTTGGCGAAATAATCCTCTGCTACCCGGTGGTGCAGGCAATGGTCCACTATCGCGTGGCCCACGCCCTGCTCAAGCTCGGCATGCCCGTGATACCCCGCATCATCACTGAGATCGCTCACTCTGACACCGGCATTGACATCCACCCCGGAGCCGAAATCGGCGAATATTTCAGCATCGACCACGGCACTGGCGTCGTAATCGGCGAAACCTGTATCATCGGCAATCACGTCAACCTCTATCAGGGCGTGACGCTCGGCGCCAAAAACTTCTCGCTCGACAGCAATGGCCGCCCCGTCAACATACCCCGTCACCCGATCATCGAAGACAACGTCACCATCTACTCCAACGCCACCGTGCTCGGCCGTATCACCATCGGCCGCGGCTCAATCATCGGCGGCAACGTATGGCTGACCAACAGCGTGCCCCCGGGGTCGCGCATACTCCAGCGCAAAGCCGTCACCACAAGCTTTGTCGACGGCCTCGGTATCTGATTTTACTTACCTGACATAAAATACATTACACACTATGGCAAAGATATATTCAAGTCTGACCGAGCTCATCGGTTCAACCCCCCTCCTCGAAGTAAAAAACATTGAGCAGGCCGAAGGCCTCAAGGCGCGCCTGTTGGTGAAGCTCGAATCGTTTAATCCCGGCGGCAGCGTCAAAGACCGCGTGGCCCTCGCTATGATCGAGGCTGCCGAGCGCTCAGGCGCCCTAAAGCCCGGAGCCATGATCATCGAGCCTACCAGCGGCAACACCGGCATTGGCCTCGCCTGGGTGGCTTCAGTCAAGGGCTATAAACTCATACTCACAATGCCCGACACCATGAGCGTAGAGCGTCAGAACCTGCTCAAAGCCTTGGGCGCGACCCTTGTGCTCACTCCCGGCAACCAGGGCATGAAGGGCGCTATCGCCAAAGCCGAAGAGCTACGCGACCAGAATCCGGGCGCATTCATCCCTCAGCAGTTCAACAACCCTGCCAATCCCGAAGCCCATCGCCACACCACCGGCGAAGAAATCTGGCGCGACACCGACGGCGACGTTGACATATTTGTGGCCGGCGTCGGCACTGGCGGCACACTCAGCGGCACAGCCGAGACCCTCAAGCGTCATAAGCCCTCGGTCAAAGCCATCGCCGTCGAGCCCTCTGACTCACCCGTGCTCTCAGGCGGAGCGCCGGGGCCGCACAAAATCCAGGGCATAGGCGCCGGCTTCGTGCCCGCCAACTACAATGCCGACATCGTTGACGCAGTGCTGACAGTCACGGGCGACGACGCCATCCGCGGAGCGCGCATGCTCGCCCAGTATGAGGGCGTGCTCGCCGGCATCTCATCAGGCGCAGCCTTCTGGGTCGCCCTTGCCGAAGCGCGCAAAGCCGAAAACAGCGGCAAGACAATCGTAGCCCTGCTCCCCGACACAGGCGAACGCTATCTCTCGACCGTACTCTTCGCCCGCGACGAGTATCCCCTCTGATAAAAACTCATAAACAATTGATTGCACTCTGCTTTATCTCAACTGTTGGCGGTTGAGATGAAGTAGAGTTTTTTACGCGCTCGCGTCACAGCCGTGTAGAGCCAGCGATAGAAGTCAACCCCCATCGCCTCGGGAGGCACATAGCTTAGATCGACAAAGACATTGGCCCACTGGCCGCCCTGAGCCTTATGGCAAGTCGCCGCATAGGCATATTTCACCTGCAGGGCGTTCCAGTAAGGATTATCTTTCAGTTTGGCCACGCGCAACTCATAGGGCATATCGGCCGGAAACATTTCAGGATCGTCTATCAAGCCATAGTACAGACGGTTATAGTCTTCCTGAGCCATACCGGCGGTCTCTGTGGCGAGGGTTTCGAGCATTATCTTGGCCTCGACTGCGGTCTCGCCGCGGTCGGGGAGCGTGAGTTCAACGTCAGCAAAGCGAAGACCATAGCGCCGCTCGGTCGACTTCACCCGCGCTATCTTGACCACATCGCCGTTGGCGATAAAGTCGACATCCTTGACCTTGCGCGTCCAGTAATAATTGTTTTTGGCCACAATCAGCAGCTCGCCGCGCTGGATTTCCTCTTCTATATATAGTACGCGCGCGCGTATGGCCCGGTTATAGTCGGTTGCCGATCGGTTGCTGCGCGTGATGACCAGAGTCTCCTCAACTCCGTCGCGGGCATAAGCGTTCTCGATCTGCTCGGGCAGATCTTCGGGAGCGACGGTCTCGACATCATCAAATCCATTGACAGTCAGCTTGAGCTCAGGTAGTTGCTCGGCTGCCATAGCCCGGCGGAGCCAGGTGGCGTTGTAGAGTATGCCTGAGCCCTTCTGCTGGCGGGCAGTGGCTGTCAGCGTGGCACGGCTCACCTTGAGCCCTATGGCGCGAAGTGCCTCGGGATTCATCGCCGGAGACTCGGTTGACCCGACGGGTGGCAGCTGAGCCGTGTCGCCGAGCAATATCAACCGGCAATTCTCGCCGGAATAGACATAATGGATCAGGTCTTCGAGCAGATTGCTGCCGCGCTCATCGGCCGCACCGATCATCGACGCCTCATCGACGATGAAGACAGTGTCGCGGCTGCGGTTTTCCTGGACGGGTGCGGCTCCGGCCGCATATCCCGGGCCGAACTGATGGCGGTAGATCTTACGGTGGATCGTGTAGGCCTGATGACCGGCGTAGGCTCCAAACACCTTGGCGGCGCGCCCTGTAGGAGCAAGCAGCACGGTGTGGATACCGACCGAGGCCAAAGTCTTGACCAGTGCGCCGGTCAGCGATGTCTTGCCCGTGCCGGCATAGCCGTTGACGATAAAAACGCGGTCAGACGACGATGGCGTCGGAGCGCAGAAGCGCGCGAGCGCCGCCACGACCGCCACCTGCTGGTCGTTGGCCTCATAAGGCAACGCCAGCAACACATTAGCCGCAAACTCCTTGGCATCCATAGCTTGCCGGAGCGCGATCCTTAGAAAAATTTATAGCTTATCGACACACTTACAACTGGATAGACCTTGAAGGCTTTCATCAGCTTGACGTAGTCGCCCGGCTTGCCCTTGATTTTGGTCACGTCTTTGCTCAGGTTTGTGCCGTCGTGAGTGTAGAGCGACGGTGTGCCGCCCCACATCATCATGCCGCAGTCGACGTCGAGCTTCCACCGCTTTTTCGGTCCGAGCTCGCCGGTGTAGCCGAGGCCAAGATAGGGCTTGAAGCTATTGACAAAGGCATTGACCTTGACCATGCCGTCGCTGTCGGGCTGCATCATATAAGGCCGGCCGTCCTTGTAGTCGCCGACATGGATTCCCATATAGCCTTCCTCGGCAAGGTCTTCGCGCAGGTCATCGACCATAAACGGGTCGAGGTATGTGCCGCCGAACACAGGTTTGTCGATAGCGTCGTCGCTCATTATATAGTCATAGAAGTTGTTGTAGATATTTACAGCCAAGAGCGAAGGCATTTCGCCCATGGTGTTGAGGGCCTTGGCCACTCGCCGCGAGCCCCAGTAGAATCCGGCAGTCACGCGCCAGCGCTTGTCGGTCAGCGGATAGACATCGATGAGCAGCTTGAAGTTGGTCATCGTCGGTTTGCCGTCCATCTCCACCTTGTCATCGACCTCGATGCCGGTGAGCTTGCGCATATATTTCTGCAGCTTGTCGAAGTTGTTGGCGTTGACGCCGCCACCGTCAGTATAGCTCTGAAGACTGAACGACATCGGCACAGCCACGTGGGGCGTGAAGTCAAGACCGGCCCTGACCCTCACATAGTCAGTCACGTTAGTGGCAACGTTGATGCCGATGCCGGTGGTGCCGACACCGATGCCCGCCTCGAGGTGAGAGAGGTAGTTTCGGCTCCTCCATGACTCCTTAGTTTCGGGGCTCTGCGCAAAACCGCTGATCGCGGCCAATGACATTATGGCTGCCACGACAGCTCGGCTCTTTGCTATGATGTGAAATAGACGCATATATATTATAGTATTATAATGTGCAACAAAGATACAAAAAATCATAGGATTTCAGAAAATTCAAGGTGAAAAACATTTTTTTTGTTAAAAATGTGCTTTTATCAAGAAAAAGCCTTACCTTTGCGACTTGATAATATTATCTCCCATAACTGTCTACTCTAAAACTATACACAAAATAAGTATGAGGACTAACGAACATTTTTGCATCCCTACGCGTTTATGTTACAGCGAGGCACGCCTGCAACATAGCGCCAGCTTGAGTTCGTGCTGTTCTCTCAATCCGTTACGAAATTTTTAAAATCAATTTTATAATCATTAATTAACTCTCAAACCAACTGAAATGAAGAAACAATTCATCACTGGTGTGCTCCTCTTGGCGGTTACTGCCGGCGGATTCAGCACGTTCACTTCCTGCAAGGACACCGATGAAGATCTGTACAATGAGCTCAACGCTCAGCAGGTTTCTCTGAAGCATACTATTCAGCAGCTTCAGGAGCAATTGAATCAGTGCCCTACTACTTGTCAGACTAAGATTGATGCCCTCAAGGCTGAGCTTCAGGCTGCTATCGAAAAGAAAGCCGACAAGACTTATGTTGACTCACTGTTCAATGCCCTCAAGGACGAACTCGGTAAATATGCCACTATCGAAAAGCTCAACGAGGCTATCAAAGCTATCGAAGAGAAGATTGACGGCATCAAGTCACCCGACTCTCAGTTTACTGACGAAGAAATTGAAGCTCTCAAGAGCCTCGCCGGTGTTGCCGCTCAGCTCGAAGACCTCATTGGCGAAGACGGCACTGTAGCCGAGCTCAGCAAATGGTTTGAAAATATCGGCATCGACGTTGCCACATTCCAGGCTAACGTTAAGGCTGGTGCTTTCATCGTTGAAAACAAAGAAGCTCTCGACGCTCTCGTAGCCCTCGAAAACGAAGGCCTCCTCAGCGAAGAAGCCCTTCAGGCTCTCAAAGAATACTATGCTAACTTCGAAGGCATCAACGAAATGTACGAAGCTATCTTCGCCGGCGTTGAGCTTCCCGAAGGCGAAACCGCATGGTGGAACTATGCCGAAGTGATGACTCGCATCAAAGACCTCCAGGACGACATCGAGAAGATCGTTAACCGTCTTAACGACACTGTTACAAGCCTCGTTCTTCAGGCTTCTAACAACCCCATCTTCGGTTCGATCAACACTCCCTTCGGCATCAACTCTATGGTGCTCATGACTTGCTACGGCAATCTTACAACCAACGTCCGTCAGTTCCCTGTTTCTGGCGTAGGCGCTGAATGCTATGTTGACGAAGACATCAACTGGGCAGCAATGAGCTCTGATGTTTACGATCTCACTTCCGACAAGCTCGTTGCCGTTAACGAAAATGGCGAGGCTGCTCTCGGTAACCTCTGGTTCACCGTTAACCCCGGCACCGTTAACAACCTTGACGTAAACGGTTTTGCTCTTGTTAACAGCCGTGATGACGAACCCGTCGTTATGCTCAGCAACGTTACTAAAGACGACGAAACCGTCCTCAAATTTGGTATTGGCTCACGTGCAGCCGGCAACGGCAACGGTCTCTACCGCGCTGAAGCTGTGGTTGATCCCGCTAACCTCGACGCTATCAAGGTTCACATCGAACCCGGTCTCGTTGAGTCATTGAAGAGCGCTGTCAAGAACCGCACTGCTTCTGACATGGTTCAGATGCTCAAGGCTGTTTACCACCAGCTCCAGGACATCTGCGACGCTAACGCACTCCGCTACTCTTACGAATCAGCCAACAAGGTTGACGGCCAGTGGATCACTACTCCCGCTAAGGTTTACTCTAACTATGGCGTAGCAGCTACTGCCTTCAAGCCCCTTTCTTACGCTACTCTCAAGGGTACTTCAATCAGCAAGCACCTCCCGACTTTCGGTTCTATCGAAATCAGCAAGGAGCTCGTTGACCTCAACCTCAAGCCTTTCGTTATTGGCGATGTAACTCTTGATATTGATCTCAAGCTTTCTGCTATCCAAATCGGTGATGCCAACGAAACTATCATCACTGTTAAGGTGCCCAACAAATATATCGTTGAAGTTGATCCCACCACAGGTAAAGGCACTGCGACTCTTCCCTCAGGCTGGGATAACGATGAAACTGGCGACTTCTCAACTATCGATGTTGATATCACAGGCGATCTTCAGGCTGTAATCAATAATGTTAAAAATTCAATCCACACTTGGATCTTCGGCGACGATGACACCCCCGGTCTTGAAAAAGAAATCAACGATGCAGTTGCTGACGCAGTTAACAAAGCATTCAATGGCCCCGACGGTTTCATTGCTAAGATCGAAGACCAGGTTAACGACATGATGGGTAGCATCCAGGATAAGCTCGACTCTCTCGTTGACCAGATCAACAGCGACTACCTCGGCAAGGTTAACAGCCTTATCAACAAGTATAACACTGTTGCTGAACGCATCAACAAAGTGCTCGACGATCCCAACCACTACCTCCAGTCAGTTATGCTCTACCGCAAGGCAGGCAAGTTCGCTATGAACGGTCACACTCCCGAGGTTGAACTTCCCTTCGGCATCCTCAGCACCAACCCCAAACAGCCTACCGTATTCAAAGGCAACGGCGAAGCTATCTCACTCTGGGCTACAAGCTACACTTTCGAAACTGTTGCTCCCGCATTCAAGAAATTCGTAGGTGTTGTTAGCGTTAAGGATCAGAACGGCAACGACCGTCCCGACCTTGCTAAGGCTGCTAACGCTACTCTCGCTAAGGTGATGAACGGCGACCAGAACCGCGTTGCGCTCAACGTTGCTGGTGCTAAGGGCGGCGTCTTCACTTACGAAATCGCTTACCAGGCTCTTGACTACACCGGCCACACTTCAACCGTTAAGTGCTACGTTCAGGTTGTACGTTAATCAAATCTCAAGGCTCAAAACTTTTTAGAAATTTACAGAAATGAAAATAAATAAGTTATTACTTTCGGCCTCATTCGCCCTTTGCGCTGCCTTTATGGCCAACGCACAGGTTGTCGAGGAAGAGGTTACCGAATACGTCTTCCAGCCCCACTGGTACATCCAAGGGCAGGTTGGTATGCAGGAGACCTTGGGCGAAACAAGCTTCGGCCGTCTGGCAGCGTTCAACGCTCAGATCGGCGTGGGTTACCGTTTCAACCCCGTTCTCGGCGCCCGCTTAATCTTCAACGGCCTTAACTCTAAAGGCTCTATCACTATCGACGGCGCTCGCTCTGATTGGAAGTGGAACTACATCGCTCCTACTGCCAATCTTACAGTTGACCTCACCAACCTCATCGGCGGTTACAACCCCGAGCGTCTCGTGAGCGCAGGTATCTTCGGTGGCGTTGGCGCTAACATCGCTTGGAAAAACGATGACGCTATCGCCGTAAACAAAGCTCTCACTGACCAGCTCTACGCTGCTCAGCCCGCTGCTGAGCGCCAGAACGTGCTCCGCAACGTCTGGGACGGCACCAAGGCTCGCTTCGTCGGCCAGTTTGGCGCTTTCGTTGACTTCAACATCACAAGCAATCTTAGCGTAGGCCTCGAACTCCAGGCCAACGTCCTCCCCGACGGTTACAACTCTAAGAAAGCCGGTAATGCTGACTGGTATTTCAACGGCCTCGTCGGCGTGAAGTATTCATTCGGCACTACTTACAACAAGAACAAGAAGACTATCGCTATCGCAACTTCTGAAACCAACGTTGTTGAGCGCATCGTCGAAGTTCCTGTTGAAAAGATCGTTGTCAAGGAAGTCATCAAAGAGGTTCCCGCTCCTCTTACCCGCGACGTGTTCTTCAAGATCTCGACCCACAAGGTTACCAAAGACGAAATGTATAAGGTTGCTGAAGTCGCTCGCTACATGAAGACTCATCCCGATACCAAGGTGACCATCACCGGTTATGCTGACAAGGGCACAGGCACAATGGCTATCAACCTCCGCCTTGCTGCTCAGCGTGCTGAGGCTGTGGTCAACGCTCTCACCACCGAATTTGGCATCGCTGCTGACCGCATCACTGCCAAGAGCATGGGTGAGACTGAAGATCAGCCCTACGATACTCCCGCCCGCAACCGCGTTGCAATCTGTATCGTTGAATAATACAGTCACTACTTTTTTAACTGACATAGAGAGCCGGATTCCCAAAAGGATCCGGCTCTTTTGTTGCTTTTTTCGGCCGCATTTTTTACCTTTGTACCAAATAATCGCACTCACTAACGACAGCTATGAGTAATCGCTATCTACTGACACTCCTCGCCGCCGCGGCCATCACCCCGCTCTCGGCTCAAATCAACTCTCCATCGACCGACGGCTACATCGCCCGCGGCAACGAAATGTTTGACGACCACAACTATCAGGGTTGCCTCGACCAGCTCACCCATATCGACCGCTCGGCCCTCACGGCCTCCGAACGCGAGCAGATTGACTGGCTCGTCGCCCAGTCACAATTTGCGATTCACGGCAAAGGCTCCCGAGCCCACTTTGTGGCCTTCATGTCAATGTACCCTTACTCACTGCGCCGCTATGAGGCGCTGATGCGCATCGGCGACTGTCTTTTTGAGTCGAGCTATGCCGACGCCCTCAAGACCTACAGGCTTGTCGACCGCGCCTGTCTCACCGCCGACCGCGCTCAGGATCTTGACTATCATATGGCTTATTGCTACCTGATGCTGGCTGACTTTGATCAGGCGCTGCCGCTCTTTGACCGTCTCGCCTCGACAAAAAACTACGGCAAGGCCGCCCGCTTCTATCAGGCTTACATCGCCTACGCCCAAGGCAACTATGCCGAGGCCAAGCGCTTGTTTGCCAACGTCGACAAGTCAGTCGCGCCCGGCAATATGACCGATTATTACCTCGCCCAGATCTATTATCTCGAAGGCAACTACAAGCAGTCGCTTCAGACCGCCCGCGCACTGTTGCGCCAGAGCGGCATTGCCCCCGGTTTTGTCGCCGAGGCCAACCGTCTGGCCGGCGAATCGCTCTATCTGACCGGCGACGCTTCAGCAGCCATCCCTTATCTCAAAAAATACGTTGCCGCCACCGACCGCCCTGAGCCATCGACGCTCTATATCCTCGGCGTCAGCCAGTATGCCGCCGGCGACTACCGCGACGCTATCGAGTCGCTGCGATCGGTCAGCGACGGCGACAATGCTATGGGCCAAAGCGCAAGCCTCTACATCGGCCAAGCTCTCATGCAGCTCGGCGACAAAGACGCCGCCCTCCTCGCTTTTGAGAAAGCCCTGCGTATGGACTACGACAAAGGAGTGCAGGAGGCCGCTTACTACAACTACGCCGTGGCCAAATTCAGCGGCGCAAATGTCCCCTTCGGCAGCTCTGTATCGGTCTTCGAAACGTTCCTCAACAAATATCCCGACAGCAAATACGCCCCTGAGGTTCAGCAGTATATTGTCGACGGCTACCTCACTGACCATAACTATGAGCAGGCTCTCGCCAGCATCAACCGTATGTCGCGCCCCACAGCCAAGGTGCTCGCCGCCAAACAGATGGTGCTCTACAACCTCGGAGCGTCGGCTCTCGCAGCCGGCAACCCGTCGACCGCACTGGTCTATCTCAACGAGGCAGAGACGCTCAAATCTCACAACGCCGACGTCGCCAACGAAGTCAACCTTCTCATCGGCGAAGCTTATTACCGCACGGGCGACTACGCCAAGTCAGTCGCAGCGCTCAACAGCTTCATTGCCAAGGCTAAGAAGTCTAACGCCAACCTGCCGCTCGCCTATTATGATCTCGGCTACTCTGAGTTTGCTCAAAAAAACTACCGCCAGGCTGCCAACGCCTTTGACCACGTTGTTTCGGCGCCCGGCTCGCTCTCGACAGCCGTCGTTGCCGACGCCTACAACCGTCTCGGCGATGTCAATTATTATGCCTCATCTTTTGACAAAGCCAAAACTTACTACGACAAGGCTTATTCGACCAATCCCGCCGCGGGCGACTATGCCCTCTTCCAGACCGCAATCATGAAGGGCTTTGCCCGCGACCACAAGGGCAAGATCGCCGACCTCAAGCGCCTGCCCTCGGAGTTCCCGCAGTCAACCCTTCTCGCCGACGCTATGCTTGAGATGACCGCAAGCTATATCCAGCTGGGTGACAATACCTCGGCAATCGCTACCTACCGTCAGCTCGTCGCCGAATACCCCAACACAGCCCAGGGCCGTCAGGGCTACCTGCAGTTGGCTCTGACCCTGCTCAACGACGGCAACCGCGATGAGGCGCTCGCGTCTTACCGCTATATCGTGCGCCTCTATCCGTCGAGCGACGAGGCCCGCGAGGCGACCGAGCAGCTCAAGCGTCTCGCCGCCGAAGACGGCACCCTCGCTGACTACGTCGAGTTTGTCAACTCTGTGCCCGACGCTCCGAAGATCGACGTTGCCGAGGTCGAGCGTCTGTCGTTTGAAGCCGCCGAAAAAGACTATCTCAAAGATCAGAAGACCGACAAGCTCCGCACTTACGTCAATCAGTATGCCGACGGTGCTTACCGCGCCCGCGCGCTCGCTATGCTCCTCGAGGATGCCGGTTACAGCAACGACTCGAAGGCGGCCGTCGAGCTCGCGTCTGAACTTGTCACCAAATATCCTGACAACAGCCTCTCTGAGCCGGCCTACATTGTCAGAGCCACTGCGCTCTATGACAACGGCGACACCGAGACCGCCCTTGCAACCTGGCAGGCACTCGAGCAGCGCGCATCTTCATCAAAGACGCTCAACGCTGCCCGTGCGGGCATCATGCGCGCCGCCCGTGATCTTGGCAACTACGAGGCTCTCGCTGCAGCGGCCGACGCCTTGCTCGCTTCGTCGACCATTGGCTCTGAGGACAAGAACGAGGCCATCTTCTCCAAGGCCCTTGCCCTCTCAGAGACCGGCAAAGCTGCTGAGGCCCGCGATCTGTGGGCAAGCATCGCTCCGATGACTGATGATCTCTACGGCGCTAAGAGTGCGCTCTACCTCGCCCAGAACTACTTTGACAACGGTATGACCGACAAGGCCAAGACTGCCGTCGAGGCTCTTACCGGGTCAGGCACTCCCCACTCTTACTGGCTCGCCAAGGGCTTCATACTCCTCAGCGACATCTACGCCTCGCAGGGCAAGCCTTTCGAAGCTCGCGAGTACCTCAACGCCCTCCGCGAAAATTATCCCGGCAACGAAGCTGATATATTTATGACTATTGACTCACGCCTTAGCTCATTGCAACAATGATGAAGACTTATATAACCTCACGACGTTCATTCGCCGTCGCCGCCCTCCTTACGGCCATTATCACCTCATCGGCCAAAGACCTCAAGACCGAGATAACCGTCGACCGCACAATCGTGCCTGTCGAGCGCGAAGCTTCGCGCCTCGGTTCGCTCAACCCTCAGTTGCTTTCGTCGCCGGTGACTATGCGCCGGCTCATGCTCGCTGACTATACCGACCCCGCTGAGATCACCCGCTCCGTGTCGACACTCGACCCCGCTGCTTATGCCGACACCTTCGCCCTGTCGCCCTATCGCGGCTACGCTTCGCTGGGCTACTTTCCGGTCTACAACCTCGCCGCTTCGGCGGGATATAAATTTATCGACAATTCGCGTACACGTCTCGGCGCATGGCTCCAGTATGACGGCTACTCTTACAAACCTTATGGCGACAACCGCTCCGATGGCAAGTACAGCAACAACACCATCACCGTTGGCGCTACGTTAGATCAGCGCGTAGGGCGCCGGTCGACCTTCGGCGCTCACCTCGGCTATACCCATAGCGCCATCGGCCTCCCCGACGACTTCACTAATGACTCGCAGAGCGCCGACATCTTCGACGCCAACCTCTCATGGTGGTCACGCACAGGCCAGATCGGCTATCGCCTCATCGCTGGCTTCTCCCACTTCGGCTACGGCAAGGATAATCATTTCTACGAAAACGTTGCCCCAGCGTTCGGAGAAATTACAACTGTCAAGGCGGCCTCTGAAAACCGCTTCAGCTTCAACGGCGGCCTGGCCTACTTTGGCTCGTCAGTGGCTCCGCGCGGGGGCATCGACATCTCGGCCGACATCCTCTCGCGCACCAACGGCCTCGAGTCCGGAGGCATTTCAGCTACTCCGATTTCCGATGGTACGCTCGGCATAATCTCCCTCACCCCCTACTTCACCTTCAACAGCGGGCGCCTCCACGGCCGCGTAGGCGCCAAGGTCGACCTCTCGATCGGCGGCTCTGGCAAGAAAGTCCACGTCGCCCCCGACGTAATGCTCGACTGGAATGCCGCCAACCAGTTGGCCATCTTCGTCAGGCTCAACGGCGGCGAGCACCTCAACAGTCTGCGCTCGCTCTACGATTACTGTCCCTTCATCGGCGGCATTTGGCAATATCAGCGCTCCAATGTGCCCATCACGGCTGATTTAGGCTTCAACATCGGCCCCTTCACAGGCTTTTCAGCAAAAATATTCGGAGGCTATGCCAAGGCCAACGACTGGCTGATGCCTCGGCTCGATATTTCCGGCGGACTCAGCTCAAATTCTCACACTCCCGTCATCGTCCAGGCCAACTACGGAGCCTATAGTCTCGAAGGCTGGCACGCAGGCGTCGGCTTGAGCTATGACTGGCGCTCAAAGGTCAAGGTCGATCTTACAGCCGAAACAGCCTCCAATGGCGAGAAAAAGGCATACTACCTCTGGCGTGACGGCGCAAAATACGTAATCAACGCGTCGATCGAAGTGCGCCCCATCAGCCCCCTCAAGATTGCCGTCGGCTATGAGCTGCGCACCGACCGCCACAGCTCCGCTACAGTATTATACGATGCAGTATTAGATGAATTGGACCTCAGGTCGATCAGCAACCTCAAGCTCGGAGCCTCATACGAGATCAACGACTGCTTTACAATCTCAGCCCGCGGCGAAAACCTCCTCAACCACCATTACAAGCTCGTCCCCACCATCCAAGCCCAACCACTCCACGGCCTCATCGGCCTCTCCTACAAATTCTAACCCAATCTTCGGAGTTCCATTCTCTTTCAGGGACTTCCGGGGTCACTCTCGTTAGCTTTTTCGATAGGGTGAGGGGTGTAGATGTCATCAGTCATCGTTTTCCACCGGCGGTTAATGTTCTTCTTGAATTTGTGGCTGGTGATACCGAGAAGATCCTTTAACAGGAACAGTGCGCGGCGACTTATGTGAAAGTTGCGGTCGCTTGTAGTGGCGCTCATCAGGCGATGGTCAGGCGTGACATCCAACCTCACACCTCCCTTATCTATCTTTGAGACTCGCTCAACAAGCGCTTCTATTGCCGGTTGGAGAGCCGGCGCATACTCAGGCTCAAAAATTTGGATTTCATCAGCGCTAAACTTTCGTTTGTCCCACTTCTTTGCCTCTTTCACAGTAATATACTCCTTATCAAGTATATAGATCTCAGCATAGGTGCTCACAAAAAACGGCTCGTTGGCACGGTTGAACCAGAACATGCCGTGACCCCTCCCGTTTGACTCTATATTAAACGTATATCCCGTCAAATCCATCGGGCAGACTGAGTCGCCGCTGACATTGTCATAGTTAAATCTCACCCTGAAATTTTCGAAATCAAGGTCTTTCTTAAAAAATCCCGAGAGGTTGGGCACCCAGCGGCGACTCGTTGTGTCAGCTAACACGTTGACATTGACCGTCACCCTGTCGCCGGTTTTCAACCATAACTCAGACGGACTATAGCGGCCATAGAGGGTGTCAGAGCCACATGTGGCATCCCTGAGCCTTATAGGCAACTTGACCGCCGGACCGACGCCCATCCAGTCAGACCACGAAAAGTGAAAGCGGCACTCATCGCTGACACTGTCAAGACCTTGAGCATCCGTGAAGCGATAATACGACTTAGCCTTCAAAACTCTTGGCTTTGACCATCCCATGAAGCGCGATCTCTTGTCGGGAGACAACATATAGTCGACCATCTTCTCGCGAAACATAAAGACCGTGTCGGTGTAAGTGGTGAGCGTAGAGTACTCACGCATATAAGCTAACATATGGAGCACCTTATGCTCGCGCGACTCGACCAATATCTCATCCAACTCAGAAACGCTCTCCTGCAAAAAAATAGTATCAGTCAGCGCCTCAACCGCCCTCTCCTTAAAACCGAGAAAGCGAACCGTGATCGGGTAACATTCAGCAGCAATATGAGGAGTCCGGCCCTTGGCGTCGGTTATCCCGACCATGGAACCGTGCCGGTCAAACACCGAAGCGCTCGCAAGCGGCACCCGGGTCAGCGAGTCGGCCACAACAGCATTGCGCGCCTGCCCGTTCGCCGCTAACGCCGACATCAACCACACAACCATTATCAAAACCGCCTTCATAATTCCTAAGCCCGAAAACTTCAACGACAAAGATAACTTATATCCCCCGATCTCACATCCTAAATATCCTTATTTAGTCTTAATCGCCCTTACCCCCTCACAAAAGAGATGTAGAGGCAGTGCGTAGCGATCGCATAACGCGCGGTGGGGCTATGGCTGCTCTTTGTCGGGGGTGGAGGGGAGGAGGTCGGCTTGGATCATCAGGGTCTGGAAGATGTTGAGTGGGCTGTGGGAGTTGAGGATTTGCATCGGGTCAACTGATCGTCCGTCGCCGAGGGTAAAGGGGGCTTGGTTATACCATTCGATAAAGGCGTCGAGTTTTTCGCTGTTGGTGTCATACCATTGGTCGAACTCGTCGGGATAACTCATCATAAACAGGTAGTAATTGTAGGCGTCCCAATGGCCGGCTTCAATGACTTTGCGTTGAAACTCAAGGAGGTACATTGAGTCTCCATATAACCCGTCAGTAACGGAGTAATATGCCTCGACGGCGCCTTTGCGTATGTCTATAAGTTGGGCGATGCTGCAATCGAATGGCTTTTTCTCAGAGAATAGCTTTGTCAGGGGGCGTATCAGAGCCGCTTCGTAGATGCCCGGGAAAGAGACATAGGCTTCGGATGTCTTTGCGTCGAACTGAATGTCACGAGCCGGGACGAGCTTAACTGACAGACTTGATTCGCTGCCGTAGTCGAAGTGTATGCTTTCTTTCAGGCAGTCGATGATCATATTGGCCATTTCCTCGTGACGCTCTTCGTTAGATGGAGCCAAAAGTATCGCTGCCTCTGCGTAAACGAGTCCCCATACCTTGCCGGCTTCAGAGCCGAAATATAGAAATGAGGCCCGGTAATAATTTGAGGCAAAATTGGGTTGAGCCAAGATGCCGTCGTTATAGTAAGCCAAAGCCTTTTGATATTCGTTGTCAGACATGCACAAGTTGCCCAATTCGAGATATAGCGAGCCGCTGTCGGGAAATCGCTTGAGCCCCTTTTTGTATGTCTTTTCGGCCTGCTTGCGGTTGCCGCTCAAGTCGTAAGCGTTTCCGATGAGTTGGTATGTGCGTTCGGTGGCGCTTTTATTTTTGAGGAAAAATTTCTGGAGGGCGATGACTTCATCGTAACGCTGGAGCATATATAGGTCGTAGGCTCTCTCATATTGCACCAGGTAGTTGTCGGGATATTTTTTTGCAAGATAGTCAAAATCAGTTAGTGCGGCTTCAGTCAAACCGTTATCAACCAAGTTCACAGTTTTTATCAGTAGCTCACGATCATCGGGGGTCAGCTGGTTTAAATCATCTTTGGCTCCTTGTGCCCAACATATGGTGCTAACAGCCAAAACAAAAAGTGCTAAAATCCATGGTCTCATAACGGAGTTCGGTTTAAGAGGTGAAAGATAATTCACAAATATAAGTGTTATTTCATTAACTTGCGCAAAGAGATAGAAATAAAATTCAGACAGCGATGTTAATTAGTAGATTTTCCAAAATTTCGGTTATTGACGGTCCTTATCTGAACCTCTATATTTGTATCAGGGTTAATAAATAAAATGTATAAATCTGAATGTTATGGTGCGTGATATTGTTTTACTTTTGGGTGGGTTGATGCTTTTGGTTTTGGGTGCCAATTATGTTACTGACGGGGCTGTGTCGGTGGCGCGTCGATTTAAGGTGTCTAATCTTATAATTGGCCTTACGGTTGTGGCGTTGGGAAGCACGGCGCCAGACTTGGTGGTTTGCGTCGAATCGGCTTTCCAGCATAAGCCGGCAATGGCCATCGGCGAGGTGATCGGGTCGAATATCTTTGACGTCCTTTTGGCGGTGGGCGTGATGGGGATCATCCGTCCGTGGAGGGTCAGCAGGGTGATGCGTTATCAGGACCTGCCGATTTTGCTTATCGCCTCTGTGGCGTTATGGGTAGCCGGTGACACGGTGCTCTTTGACGGCGCAAGCCATAACATCATCAACCGCTCGTCGGGCATAATGCTTATCGTGATTTTCATATTCTATATGTGGTTCATGATCTTGACGTCGAAAAATGAAGGATGCAGCCCGGATGACGCTTCAGATGGCATGACTCCTATGCAGCAATCTCTCCCTGACCAAACCGCTGATGGGGCTCGCGGAGGAATCGCCACAGCTCACGTCCTGAGGAGGGAGATGAGTGTGATCAAGGCGGATATTACGGCAATAAAGGGTAAGCAGTGGTTTGCTTGGCTCAGCATTGTGGCCGGACTGGCAGCGCTGGTTGTCGGGGGTAACTGGGTGGTCGACGGGGCAAGCGGGCTTGCGCTCAAAATAGGCATGAGCCAGGCAATGGTTGCGCTGACCATAGTCGCAATCGGCAACGCTCTGCCTGACCTTGTCACATCGGTAACCGCAACGGTCAAAGGTGCCAGCGGAATTGCATTGGGTAATATTGTAGGATCGTGTATCATCAATGCGCTGCTTTCGATAGGTCTGAGCGCGGTGATCATACCGCTGAAGGCTGATTCGATTGGCTTCGTTGACTTCTTCACGCTGGTCGGCGGCTGTGCGCTCCTGTGGCTTTTCCCGCTCTTGACAAAGAAAAAGAGCGTGACGCGATGGTTTGGCGTGGTGCTGGTCATGCTCTACGCCGCCTATATGGCTTATACGGTGGTAAGGGGTTGATAACTCATCATTTGTAGTTCTCGGCGGCGTCTCGGATGGCGTAGAACATTCGGCGGTCAGCTTCGGTCAGGGCTATGCCACGGCGGGCCATGACGCGGGCGGCGACGTCAAAAAACTTTGTCATCGACACATCGCTGAATCCGGCGGCGCTTCCCTCGCTGAATGACGCCACGAAGTTGCGCGGAAATCCCGACCCATGGATGTTGACGCCCACACCGACAACCGTGGCGGTATTGAACATCGTATTGATTCCGGCTTTAGAGTGGTCGCCCATGATCAGGCCGCAGAATTGCAAACCGGTGCGGGCAAAGCGGTGGGTAGGGTAGTTCCAGAGCTTGATCTCGGTGTAGTCGTTTTTGAGGTTGGAGGCCACGCAGCCGGCTCCGAGGTTACACCATGATCCGATCACCGCGTTACCTAAAAAACCGTCGTGAGCCTTGTTAGAGTAGCTGTGGATCACGACGTTGTTGAGCTCGCCGCCGACTTTTGACCAGGGACCGATGGTGGTCTCGCCATAGATCTTGGCGCCCATATTGACGATCGAGTGCTCGCCGACGGCAATAGGCCCGCGCAGAGCCGCGCACTCCATCACCTCAGCATCGCGACCGATGTAGACCGGGCCGTGGGTGACGTTGATTGCGCAGCATTCGACCACTGCGCCCGGCTCGATGAACAGTCGGGAGCGGTTGCCTATGACGGTCACGGTGTCGCTGACCTGCGCGCCGGTGCGTCCGGCGGTGAGAAGGTCGAAATCGGCTGCAATTTCGCTGCCGTTCATAGTGAAAATGTCAGTTAGCGATTTTACTCGCTTGATCAGGCAGTCGCACGCGCTGCGCGAACTTTCACGGCCCCTCACGGCGATGAGTTTCCCGTCGGGTTCATAAAGCGCCTGTCCGGCCTCAAGACCGGCGACGGCAGCTGCAAGCTGCGGGGTAGGGATGACATCAGAGGCTATCGTTATCGACTCATTGTCAGTGGTGTCAGCTTTCAGCGGGAAGATCTCGGCGAGATAGTCGGCAGTGACATAACTGTAGCTGCCAGGCAACATCAGCTCCCACTTCTCACGCAGGGTCAGAGCGCCGATGCGCAGTTCGGAGACTGGCCGGGTGTATGTCATTGGCAGTAGGTTGGCGCGAACATCGTCGCTATCAATCAGGATAATATTCATCATTGGTCGGATTTTATTGCACAAAGCTACGCAAAATGTCGTAAATTTGTGATAAAAATTACGGTAATAATGACTTTTACAGAAACCCAACTGCCCGGAGTGTGGCTGATCGAGCCCAAACGCCACGGCGATGCGCGAGGCTATTTTTGTGAGACCTTCAGAAAAGATGAGTTTGAGCGTCATATCGGCGCGGTCGACTTCGTTCAGGATAACGAGTCGCGCTCTCATCGCGGAGTGGCGCGCGGTCTCCACTATCAGGCAGGTGAGTCGGCTCAGGCCAAACTCGTGAGGGTGTCAGAGGGAGCGGTCTGTGATGTAGTGGTCGATCTGCGGCGCGGATCTGCGACCTTCGGTCGCCACATCGCAGTGGAGCTTTCTGCCGATAACGGACGTCAGATGTTTGTGCCCCGCGGATTTGCCCACGGTTTTGTGGTGGTCAGTGAGACGGCAATGTTTCAGTATAAGGTAGATAATTATTATTGTCCTGCGGCCGAGCGATGCATCCGTTTTGATGATCCTCGGCTCGCTATCGAGTTCCCGTTGCCCTGCGGCGAACTGCTTTTTTCAGAGAAAGATCTCAGGGGTGTGTCGTTTGACGAGGCTGAGAAGTTTTAGTTGAAACTGACAGGAGGATTTGTTTTTAAGTATCAATGTGTTTTGCACATTGAAATATTTTTGTATATTTGCA
>CAYRFB010000017.1:0-24346 GCA_964423485.1 uncultured Bacteroides sp. | reverse complement strand
CGAAACTTTCTTGATGCGGCGCATGGTCTCTACATAAAGTTTCTGTGGCGGGAACTGGATGGTTGCATTGCCGGAGTGCACGCCCGCAAACTCGATATGCTCGCTGATGGCGTATGCTTTGATTTCACCGTTCTGAGCCACAGCGTCCATCTCGATTTCCTTGGCAAACTGGATGAACTCAGTGACGACAACGGGATGCTGCTTAGACACGTTAGCGGCCAGACGCAGGAATCTGACGAGTTCGTCATCGTTTGAGCAAACATTCATCGCAGCACCTGAAAGCACATAGCTCGGACGAACGAGTACAGGGAAGCCTACCTCGTCGATAAACTCCTTGATGTCATCCATACTTGTGAGCTCGCGCCAGCGGGGCTGGTCGATGCCAAGCTGGTCGAGCATGGCAGAGAACTTGTGGCGGTCTTCGGCGTTGTCGATTGAGGCCGCCGATGTGCCGAGGATGTTGACGCCCTGAGCGTCGAGGCGTGTAGCGAGGTTGTTTGGAATCTGGCCGCCTACCGACAGGATGGTGCCGTGAGGCTGCTCGAGGTCGAGGATGTCCATGACGCGCTCGAAAGTGAGCTCGTCGAAGTAGAGGCGGTCACACATATCGTAGTCGGTCGAAACTGTCTCGGGATTATAGTTGATCATCACTGAGCGCCAGCCTTCCTTCTTGACAGTCATCAGGGCGTTGACCGAGCACCAGTCAAACTCGACTGAAGAACCGATGCGGTAAGCTCCTGAGCCGAGGACGACAATTGAGCGGTGGTCGTGGAGATAGTTGACATCGTTGGTCGTGCCATTGTAAGTTAGGTAGAGGTAGTTGGTCTGAGCCGGATATTCGGCAGCGAGCGTGTCGATCTGTTTTACGACGGGCACGATGCCGGCCTCTTTTCGCATCGCCCTGACATCGAGGATGGTCTTTTCGACATCGGTCATCTGATCTTTGAGCACGGCGCGTCCGATCTGAAAATCGCTGAAACCCTGTTGCTTTGCAAGGCGGAGCAGGTCGGTCGGAACATGGTTGAGCGCGCTGTATGTCGACAGCTCGTCAGAGGTGTTGATAATATTCTGAAGTTTATAGAGGAACCATCGGTCAATCTTCGTAAGCTGATGGATGCGCTCTACGTCATAGCCGCTCTGCATTGCCTTGGCGATGACGAAGATTCGTTTGTCGGTCGGGTCGGCCAAAGCGTGGTCGATGTCATCGATCTTAATGTCTTTGTTGCCGACAAAACCGTGCATGCCTTGACCGATCATACGGAGACCTTTCTGGATGGCTTCTTCAAATGTGCGTCCGATTGCCATGACCTCGCCGACTGACTTCATAGATGAGCCGATTTCGCGGTTGACGCGCTGGAACTTGCCGAGGTCCCAACGAGGGATTTTTACAACGAGATAGTCGAGCGCCGGCTCAAAGAAAGCCGATGTGCTGCGGGTCACAGAGTTCTTGAGGTCAAAGAGACCGTAGCCGAGGCCGAGTTTTGCAGCGACGAAAGCCAGAGGATAGCCTGTGGCCTTTGACGCGAGGGCTGATGAGCGGCTAAGGCGGGCGTTGACCTCGATTACGCGGTAATCCATCGACGCGGGGTCAAATGCATACTGCACGTTACACTCGCCAACGATGCCTATGTGGCGGATGATTTTTATTGCTAACGAACGGAGGTAGTGATAGTCATCGTTTGACAGGGTCTGCGAGGGGGCGACAACGATACTTTCGCCCGTATGGATGCCCAGAGGGTCAAAATTCTCCATATTGCAGACGGTGATGCAGTTGTCATAACGGTCGCGCACTACTTCATATTCGACCTCTTTCCAACCTTTGAGCGATTTCTCTACGAGCACCTGAGGCGAGAATGACAAGGCTTTTTCGGTGAGGGCAACAAGCTGCTCGTCGTTGTCACAGAAACCACTGCCGAGGCCTCCGAGGGCGTAGGCGGCACGAACGATCACAGGGTAGCCGAGATCGTTAGCCACTCTGCGGGCGTCGGCAACATTGTCGACGGCTTCGCTCTTGATGGTCTTAATGTCGATTTCGTCAAGCTTTCTGACAAAAAGTTCACGGTCCTCTGTGTCCATAATGGCGCGGACAGGTGTGCCGAGCACCTCGACGCCGTAGCGCTCGAGTATGCCGCTTTCGTAGAGCGCCACGCCGCAGTTGAGTGCAGTCTGGCCGCCAAATGCGAGCATGATGCCGTCAGGGCGTTCTTTCTCGATGATCTTTTCTACGAAGTAGGGAGTGACCGGAAGGAAATATATCTTATCTGCGAAACCGTCAGAGGTCTGGACGGTGGCGATATTGGGGTTGATCAGGATGGTGTTGATGCCTTCTTCACGCAGGGCTTTAAGGGCCTGGGATCCGGAGTAGTCAAATTCGCCGGCCTCGCCGATTTTGAGTGCGCCACTGCCTAAAAGCAGTACTTTCTGTATCTTTTTTTGTGTCGGTTCTGTCGTTGTCATAGTCGGTGAGGGTGATTAAAGCATGCTGATGAATGTGTCAAAAAGGAACTCTGTGTCTTTGGGACCGCTTGAAGCCTCGGGGTGGAACTGGGCTGAGAAGAAAGGCTTTGATTTGTGGCGGATGCCTTCGTTAGTGCCGTCGTTCATATTAATGAAGAGGGGTTCCCAGTCGGCGGGAAGGGTGGCTGAGTCGACGGCAAAACCGTGATTCTGCGAGGTTACAAAGCAGGTGTTTGTGCCGGCTTGACGCACCGGCTGATTGTGACTGCGGTGACCGTATTTCAGTTTGTAGGTTTTAGCGCCGGCAGCTTTAGCCAAGAGCTGGTTGCCCATGCAGATGCCGCAGATCGGGCGGTCTTCGCCAAGGGCACGACGGAGATTGTCGACTGTAGTCGTGGCAAAGTCTGGATTGCCGGGGCCGTTTGAGATGAAGAGACCGTCATAAGCAATCTTAGAGAAATCATAGTCCCAGGGAACTCTGACGACTCTGACTCCGCGGCGGGCGAGGCAACGGATGATATTGTGCTTTACGCCGCAGTCTACGAGCACCACTGTCTTTTTGTCAGAGACCGGGAGTTGAGGATTGTCTGAGTCGAGGTGGCTAGTGGCAAACGAACCGTCGGGGGCGAGTTCATATAAAGTCACCCCTTCGGTTGAGGTTTTGCCAACGAGATTTTCGAGGTTAGGATCATAAAAGTCAACTTCGCCGCAGCCTTCGATTGTGATTTTACCGAGCATAGAGCCTTTCTCGCGAAGGTGCTTGGTGAGGGCGCGGGTGTCGATGTCGTAAATACCGGGGACTTTTTCGCTTTTGAGCCAGTCGGCAAGAGAGCGCTGAGCGAGCCAGTGGCTGTGCTCCCAAGAGTAGTCTTGAGCTATGATGGCTTTGCAGTGGATATGCGCGTCTTCGAGATAGTCACTCATCATAGGGTTGGCATCGGATGGCGGAACGCCATAATTGCCTAACAAGGGGAAAGTCGTGACCAAAATCTGCCCCTCATAGGAAGGGTCGGTGAGGCTTTCGGGGTAGCCGGTCATGGCAGTGTTAAAAACAACTTCGCCGGAGGTCGAAGCTTCATAGCCGAAGGACTTGCCTTCAAATGTGGTGCCGTCTTCAAGGGTAAGGACGGCGCGTTTTGTTTCGCGCATATGATAGTACGTTTGTTTAAGCTTGATATGAATGGGGTCAACACTATCGGTCGTGAAAACCGTGCAAAGTTACAAAAAAGTATGTAGAATGAAAAATTTAATTTAATATATGAGTGCGATCTGTGAGCGCGTAGTAGATAAGTTAGGACTGGCGGCAGGGAAACAAAAAGAGCCTGGCCTCACGGTCAAGCTCTGTTGTGACTCCTACAGGATTCAAACCTGTAACCTTCTGATCCGTAGTCAGATGCTCTATTCAGTTGAGCTAAGGAGCCTTTCGCTGTTTTGCGATTGCGAGTGCAAAGTTAAATCTTTTTCGCGAACCGACAAAATATTTTTCGGGTAATTTCAATAAATAATTTTTGTTGTCACAGAAATTAACTTTAGTGAGGGGCTTTATGTCAACGAAAAATGTTAATTTCGCAAGGAGTTTACCGATCTCTAATCTCTATAAATATAAAGTCTCAAAGATGAAGTTTCTAAAGATATTGCTGCCAGCAGCAGTCATTGGCGTTTTGGCCTCACCGGCAGTCTCGGCTGAAAAGCTTGTGATCCTCCACACTAATGATACCCACTCGATGATCGACCCCGATGATGACGGTCTCGGGGGCGTTTTGCGTCGTAAAGTGGTTATCGACAGCGTCAGGCGAGCAGACAAAAATGTCATTGTGGTCGATGCCGGCGATTTTGTGCAGGGCACGTTATTTTTTAATCTCTATCGTGGAGAAGTGGAGCAGAAAATGATGAACGAGCTCGGTTATGATATCCGCATACTTGGCAACCACGAGTTTGACAACGGCATAGATGAGTTGGCCGACCTGCTGGCCGACAGCCGCGCTGAAATGATTTCAACTAATTATGATCTATCCGAGTCAGCTCTTGGCAAGAGGTTCAGGCCGTTTACGATAAAGGAGTTCGGCGATAAGCAGGTAGGTTTTATCGGCATCAATCTGCGTCCAGAAGGCATGATTTCTGAAGGAAATTACGACGGAGTGGTCTATCTTGACGCTATCAAGGCTGCCAATGCTGCGGCTTGGTGGCTGAAACATATAGAGAAGGTCGATGCCGTAGTGGCTATCACCCACATCGGTTATGACCCGAATATGCTGCCCGGTGACAGGGCTTTGGCGGCTGCCTCCACTGATATTGACGTGATAATTGGCGGCCATTCCCATGACCTGATTGTGCCCACCGATGACCCGTCAGAACGTTTGCAGCATAGGGCAAATAATAACGAGGGACGCGCCATCGTCATCGGCCAGCAAGGCAAATCAGGCAAATATATCGGTAAGATTGAGATAGATCTCGATGACCTCAGTACTACCTATGATAATATACGCATTGACAACCGCCTTGACTCACGCATAGACAAAAAGCTCGCTGCTAAGATTGAGCCTTACCGCCAAGGGGTTGATTCGCTTATGAAAGTCGTCGTAGGCAAGAGTGCGGTCGATATGCCCCGAGGCAGTAATGAGCAGATGAATTTCGCTGCTGATTTTGTGTTTGAACGTGGACGTAAGCTTGTCGGCGACATCGATCTAGCAATAGTTAATAAGGGCGGCCTGAGGCGTGATCTCCCTAAAGGAGATATTACAGAAGGCATGGTGATCACGCTGATGCCATTCTATAATTATATTAATGTGCTCGAGATTAAAGGCTCCGATCTGCTTGAGGCGTTTAACGTTATGGCCGCTGGAGGAGGAAACGCTATCAGCGAAAACGTCGACATCAAGTATGACAAAGCTGCCGGCAAATGTGTGGAAGTGTTGATCGACGGCCTTCCGCTTGACCCTGAAAAGATATATCGCCTTGCGACTATCGACTATTTGGCCAAGGGCGGCGACTATATGAGTTCGCTCAGGCGTGGAAAGGTTATCGCCAAAGGCCGGAATGTGCTTTATGATGATATGCTTGAAGAGCTGCGTCATGGCATCTATAAAGGCAAGACGATTAATCCCTCAAGCCAGCCACGTATGAAACCTATTGATTGATAAAATATACTGATATAAGTACTATATGAATATTAGAGCCCGCTTTCTGCTTGTGTTAATCGCCATGTCGGTGGCGTTGTTAACAGTTGCTTCACCGCTCAGCCGTCAAAAATTGCTTGCCGACGATTGTCAGCGCTGGGTTGATTCTGTTTATAATAAACTTACGCCACGTCAGCGCGTTGCACAGCTCGTGGTGCCGAAGATCGCTCCCGATCAGGTTCAGGCCGCAAAGACGGCCGCCAAGCGTTTCGTGGCCGAGAATCACGTCGGCGGACTGTTGTTTTCAAAGGGTTCGCTCGCGCAATATGCTGACATTATCAATTATGCGCAATCTATCTCCGAGGTCCCGCTGATGATTACCTTTGACGGCGAATGGGGCCTGTCTATGCGTATTCCCGAAACACCGCGTTTCCCCAAGAATATGGCTTTGGGTGCAATTACCGATCCGCGTCTGCTATATGAATATGGTCAGGAGGTCGCTCGCGAATTTCGCTTGGCCGGTGTGCAGGTCAATTTCGCACCGGTGCTTGATGTGAATTCCAATCCGTCAAATCCCGTGATAGGTATTCGCTCTTATGGAGAAGATCCTGACAGGGTGGCGCGCCTTGGGGTGGCCTATTCGTTGGGCCTTGAAGATGGTGGCGTGATGGCTGTGGCAAAACATTTCCCGGGCCATGGAGACACATCGACTGACTCCCACAAGTCTGTTACGATTGTCAACCATTCCCGCGCGCAACTCGACTCGATAGATCTGGTGCCTTTTGAAGCGTTTGTCAACGCCGGCTGCTCAGGTGTTATGACTGGTCATATTGTTTTGCCAAAAGTGGATAACTCGGGTCTCCCGGCGTCGCTGTCTTACAAAATGACAACCGAGACGCTTCGCAAGCAACTCGGCTTCAGCGGCCTTGTTTTCACTGACGCGTTGTCAATGGCCGGAGCCAAGGTGGAGGGCAAAAACAATGCGGTGCTTGCACTTAAGGCGGGGGCTGATGTGCTTGAGACCCTGACTTCGCCGGTCGCCGATATTGATGCAATACTGGCAGCGGTCAAAAACGGCGAACTTTCGCAGCAGCGCATCGAAGAGAGCTGTCGTCGTGTACTTGCATATAAATATCTGCTTGGGCTCGCAAGCCGGCCTAAAAAGATAGATGTTAAATCGCTCTCTTCGGCAATTAACACTCCGGCAGCCGAGGCGCTCAACCGCCGCCTTACCGCCGCGACAATGACTGTGCTAAGGAATCGAGGTGACATACTTCCTATTAAGGATCTCGCAGGCAAATCGATTGCAGTTGTTAACATCGGCGCGTCGGCTGACAATACGTTCTCATCTTTTTGCTCGCGCTACGCTAAGGTTGATCTTTATACGATTGATGCCAATGGTGCGAGCCAGTCAGTTCTCGCTCATATCAAGAAGCACGATCTGGTGATCGCGGCAGTCTATAATGACGCGCAGTGGGCCCGAACTGCTATGAGCCACTTGAAGAGTGAGCCCGGCTTGCTCCCTGTGTTTTTTGTATCACCTTATAAAGTTGAGAAATTTGCATCGTCGATTGAGTCGGCTCCAGCTATTCTTCTGGCATATGAAGACACACGCTTGGCTCAGGAATATGCCGCTCAGGCACTCTTTGGCGGCATAGCAGTTGACGGTCGCTTGCCGGTTGATCTACCTAAGGTTGCTCCACTCGGCGCTGGCGTCAACCTGGAAAAATCACGTCTTGGTTACTCTGTGCCTGTGCTTAAAGGTCTTAATCCCGCAATGACCGATAGCCTTGACCGAATGGTGGCGAAACTCATCGAAGCCGGCGGTATGCCCGGATGCCAGCTACTCGTGGCTCGCGGTGGTGACGTGGTCTATGACAAATGCTTCGGCCGCGTGACTCCGGGTGGAGCGGCAGTGACGCCTTCTACGGTCTATGACCTCGCCTCAGTGTCAAAAGCTCTCGGCACACTTCCGGGCATTATGAAAGCTTACGATATGGGGATGTTCCGCTTTGATGACTTTATGTCGTCTTATGTCCCCGGACTCAGACAGCCGGGTAAAGACAGTTTGCGCATCCGCGAGTTCCTTTTCCACGAGACAGGTTTCCCGGCGTCGCTCAATATGTATGATGTGATGATTGACACGGCCTCATATTCAGGCCGACTGATCACCGCTCGGCCTGACGCTAATCATTCGTTGAAGATTGGCTCGCGAGCTTATGGCAATAACTCGGCGCGTCTGCGTAAGGATATCGCTTCTACAGAGCTCTCTGATAAATTCCCCTTCGAGGCGTCAAAAGGCATCTACACCGGTCCGGCGACCTATGACACAATTATGTCGCGCATCTATAACATTCAACTCAAGCCTAACAAAAATTATCGCTACTCATGTCTGAATTTCTGTTTGCTGATGGATATGGAGCAGCAACTAACAGGCATACCTCACGACCGCTTTGTGGCCGACAGTATCTTTGGCCCCTTAGGCGCATACACCACCGGCTATCGCCCCACGACCAATCTGCCGAAAGACCAGATTGCACCGACCGAGAAAGATAATTTCTTGCGCAAACAGCATCTCCAGGGCTATGTTCACGACGAGCTGGCTAATTTCTCAGGTGGTGTGCAAGGCAACGCAGGCCTCTTCTCGAATGCTGACGATCTTGCCAAGATTTGCCAGATGCTGCTCAACGGTGGCGAATACGGCGGTCACCGATTCTATACACAGGCCACAACGGATGTTTTCACGAAAACAAAAAGCCCCAATTCTCGTCGCGGCCTTGGCTTTGACAAACCCGACGTTGACAAGCCCGACTCGTCGCCGACTTGCGAGGAAGCCGATCCGGCGGTGTTTGGTCACGCAGGGTTCACCGGGACGATTTTCTGGGTCGATCCTGTCAATGACTTGATCTTTATATTTCTCACCAACCGTGTCAATCCGACGCGCGAGACTCCGGTGTTCAACAAGTCATCGATCAGATCTGAACTATTCAGTCAGGTGTATAAAGCGATTCAATGAGGAAACTATTTTCTCTCTGCGCGCTCTTCTTTCTCTCGGTGATCAATTGTCTCGCCGTAGAGGAGACAGACAGCACTTCATTGCGCAACCATTGTGATTTCTCGCTGCGGAGCGCTGCCGTGGGTGCATCATCGTCGATCGTGATCAACGCCTCGCTGACCGAGCTGATGAAAGATAATATCCGCCAGACGCGTCCCGACGGCAACGGCCACCATTCGTTCCCGTCGCGCCATGCTTCGTATGCATTCACCTTTGCTTCGATTTTGTCACACGGGCTGTATCGCTTTTCTCCGCTTTGGGTGTCGGCGTCTCACACTTTGGCTAATGCCGTGGCGATGCAACGGGTCTATGCGTCGCGCCACTATCCCGTCGACGTGTTGGCCGGGGGTGCCCTCGGTCTTGCCTCCACGGAGTTAGGCTATTGCATTTCAAGGTGGATTTTACCCTCTGACCGTTGCCTGCTCCGGCTCACTCCGGTATTTAATGTCCGTTCAATTACCACGTCGACCCTCGGCCTTGTGACCTTCTCATCTCATCATCGTGGTGTCACAGTTGGCTGCGGCATCGAGTCGGCAGCGGGCATGAGCGTGCCTTTGTCTGATTTTTTCGGGCTTGGGGCCACTTTCCGCTTGCGCTCACATCCTGTCTTCTTTGATGGCGACTATGCCGGCGGCCTCAACGGAGCAGCCCTTACGGCTGATGCGTACTTCTGCCATTCGTTTGGCTTATGGCAGGCGTCAGGCTGTATGTCGATAGGTGTGATCCACAATTTCGATCGCCCGCTTGATGTCGCTTCATCATTTGCGCCCCTTTTTGGAATTTCGGCAGAGTTTATGCGCCGCGTGGCCGGCGGCCTTTTGATGGGGCCAAGCGTTGGACTTGATATAACAAACCGACCGTCAGCGCTGTGCGCACTGGCGGCCGGTCTTGTCATAAAAGCCGAATTCTAATTTCTGTATCTTATAATTTCAATACGCTGATGCGCGGTGTGCGGATGCGTGGTTTCAGCTCGCCACCGATCAGCAGCACTTCGCCCTCGGGAGTCACTGCGGCTGCAGCGCCTGCGCGTGCTGTTTCGGTGTCATTGGCCGCAATATTCCATTTGCCGTTTTTCGGGTCGTAAACTAATACGCGCGAGTTGAAGCGATACCACTCGATGGGGTGCGACAGATAGTCGTGGGCCTGATTGCGCAATGCTTCGAGGAAGACGTCTTTATTGACTCCGCCGGTCACGACGATTCTGTCGTCGGGTAGGGTGCAACCTACGCCACCGCCGGTCGAGATGGCCTCGCCGCTTTCGGTCACGGGGCCTTCGATTGCTTTCCATTTGCCGGAGGCTGGATTGAATTCAAAACCATCGGTGTCAAGCGAAGCCTGACGGTTTTCGCCCTTGCCGGCAAAACCGCCCCACAGATAGAGTCTCGGCTCGCCTTTAGCGTTAGTTGATCCGGCTAACACAGGTTGCACTCTCGGATTACCGGGGAAATCAGCCAAGCGCTTCCAGCCTTTGTCAAGCTTTGCCAAATCCAAGCAGTAGAGCGCGTTTGACGGCGCGCCCGCAACATTGCCACCGGCGACATACACCTTGCCGTCGAGCCATGCACCGTGCATATTGTCAATTGCAGCGGGCAGCGAAGGCAGCTCAGTCACAACGGCTTGTCCGTCTGCTCCGACGTTGATTTTGTAGACGGTGTTAAGCGCTTCGGTCGCAGTAGTGCCGCCGATGATCACTAAGCCTTCGGGCGTAGTCACCGACGAACCATAGGCCATCGGAGCGGGCAGGGTGCCGATCACCTCAGTGCGCACTTGGCCGTCTTTGTCGCAGAACACTTCGTAGATTGCCTGATAAAATTTCTTTACGCTGCCCGGTGCCATCGGGTTGGTCGGGAAATTGCAGCCGCCGGCCTTGATTATGTGGCCGTCAGCTACGCCGGCAAAGGCTGCCGACACGCCGCTGGCGATGCCGTCTTCGGTGTCAGCGGCTTCCTCAACTTCGATCTTGAACGTCGAAGCAGGGAGATTATCTGAATTGACAAGGTTGGCGCGTGTAAACGGTTGCCAGCCATAGCGCGCATAGCGCGGTTCTTTCATATCCATATTTGTCAGTTTAATGCGATTATTATCAATGATTTCTACTGTTGCCGGCTTGTAATATCCATCTACCTCGGCGATTTCAAACGCTCTCAGAGCCTGGCCGTCAGCTGTGTGCATGCCGTCGCCATATTCCATCGTGATTTCAATGGTTCCGGGAGCGGTGCGCACGGCCTTAACCGGCAGCGGCCCCGAGGGAGTGACATTGTTCATGCTGTACACTCGGTTCAATGCCCAGCGTCCAAAGCGTTGGCCGATAGGTCGTTTGTCGCGCGGATGCACGTCGAGCGAGTCTCCGAGGTCTGACGTCACAACCAACCCCGTTACGCCTGCAGTCTTGGCAAGTCGGCGCTGGCTGTCGCGAAACAATGGCCACGAAGGACGGTCGATCGAGCTGAGTTGCGCAAAGATAAACGGCATATCCGGGTTGTCCCAATTGCGTTTCCAGCTGTCGACGAGCAGAGTGAAGAGCTCCTCGTGCAGCTCGGTTTTGTGAGCGTTTGACTCGCCCTGATACCAGATCACACCGGCAATCGGATAAGCTCCAAGCGGCCTTATGCCAGCCGAAAACAGATATGACGGCTCGTAGGGATGACGGCGTTTGGGATTGTCAGTGCCGGTGTTGTCACCGGCTCTCTGCTGGGCCCACGGTTGTAGGTAATCATTTTTGCGCCAATTGTTTAATATCTCCGGCATATTATGCTGCAGGGTCTCGATGTCAACCCACGATTCGGTGTTCGACCCTCCGATTGCATTGCAGATAATGCCGACAGGCACATTGAGGCTGTCGCGTAGCATTTTTCCGAAGTGCCAGGCCACTGCTGAGAAATAGCGCGCCGTCTCGGGCGACGATTCCTCCCACTGTGACGGCTTGTAGTATGCGAGCCTGTCGACAGAGTCTTTGTCGGCTTCGGCCCACTCTCTGTGGTTTGTGACCACGCGAGGCTTCATGCCATACAGCCTAAGCAGCTGATCGTTAGCGCTCAGCGTATCCTCGGCAAAAGTTTTAGCGTTTTGGAGCATAAACTCCATATTGCTCTGTCCGGAAGCCAACCACACTTCGCCGACGGCCACATCGTCAAACGTCAGTTTGCGCTTGCCGTCGCTCACGGTCATCGTCAGCCCTGCGCCCTCGCTCATCGGCGGCAGTGTAGCGCTCCACCGGCCTTTGTTGTCGGCCGTAGCCTCAGCGCGGTTGTCCCCAACGCTGATGGTGATTTTCGCTCCCGCATCAGCGCGACCGTTGATAGTCAGCGGCATATAGCGCTGAAGCACCATCCCGTCGCCGTAGATCGCCGGCAACGCCAGGCCTCCGTAGTCACCCGTTATGCTGCCATAGACCGTTTCAGCCAACAGCGTAGCTCCTTCTGCATCAGGGTGAATGGCATCAGGCAGCAGGTTCGGGCGGTCGCGCAGCGGCTCGTTGAAGTCGATGAGCTCAGCCCCGGTGATGGTGGCCACGTCGGCGATCGCCTCCCTGATCATATCTCGCCACAACCTCGTTCCCGTCCTGAAGCGCCAGTGCTTGGTCGTCAGTGGTGTAAGCTGTGCAAGGATCACCCTTACATTAGGGTTCGCGCTCCTCAGCGAGTCGATCAGCGACACATAATCGCCCACAAACTCGTCGCCATACTCCGGCCAGTTTCGCGGGTCGGTGTCATTGATGCCGAGATGCACTATCGCGATATCAGGCTTAAAATCAAGCGCCGCGCGAAACTCCGGCAACTTCATGTAAGGATTGTGGCCCTTGTTGAGCAGCGTCGCCCCGGGATGGCCGAAGTTGCCCACTTCATAGCCCTCGCCGAGCATCCGGCCGAGCTGCGTCGGATAGTTCATCGTTTCGCGGGGCTCGACACCGGTGCCGTAGGTGATGCTGTTGCCAACACACGCCACTCTGATAGCGTCCTTGCCTGACGTTACAAACGCTGTCGCGCAAACCATCGTAAGCGCGACAGCGATTGACTTTCTTAGTATTTTCATTTAGAACTTATTGCAACGCTCAAAAAATCCGATTGCCTCGAGGTCGGCCTTCATCGCTGCCTCTTCCTCGTCGGTCATGTTGCGGAACGGTGTGCGGTTCGGACCCAGGTCAAGGCCGATAAGCTTCATGATGCGCTTGCCGCCGACGATATTGCCGCGGTACTTGCAGATCACGTTGATCACATCCTGAGAGAAGTTCTGTTTTTCGCGCGCAGTCTCCAGGTCACCCTTTTCCCAGGCCTCGATGATGCCCGTCAGCTCGCGGCCGTTGTAGTTGGTCGTGCCGCCGATGCCGCCATGAGCGCCGCCCTGAGCCAGCGAAGGCAGGATCGTCTCATCCTGACCGTGGAGCATATCAAACTTTCCGTCCTTGTAGAGTCGGCACTGATTATACTCATAAAGGCTTTCGTAAGTGTACTTTATGCCCGCAAAGTTAGGTATGCGGCCGTCGACTGCCTTCAGGAAGTCAACCATCGGCAGAAACGCGCCGTTGAACGCCGGGATGTGGTAGTAGTAGAACGGCAGTTCGGGAGCTGCACCTGCTATCTCCTCGCAGTATTTCACCAACTCCTCAACTCGGCCGATCTTCGGGAACGGCGGAGCCATAGCGCCGATGCCCCATGCGCCGATCTCAGCTGCGTGACGTGCAAGCTCCTTAGCCTCGCGAAGCGAGCAGCTGCCGACGTGTACGATCACCTTGAAATCTTCAGGCACAGCCTTCATCCAGGCCTCGGCCAACTTCTTGCGCTCATCAGTGGTGAGCATATATCCTTCGCCGCTTGATCCGTTGATAAACACGCCCTTAAGCCCGTTCTTTTTCAACATCGCAGCATAAGCCGGTATAACATCTACATTAATGTCACCGTTAGCCAGCATCGGCGTAAACGGCGCATCGATAAGTCCTTTAATCTTTTCCATATTCATCAATATTTTAACGTTTATATAATTTCATTCAAAAACGAAGTTCCAAAGTCCGACACGTCCGACAGGTCCGACAAGTCCGACAGGTCCGCCAGGTCTGACAGGTCTGACAAGTCCGACCCGTCGCAGCCTCCGCCGCGAAAAAATTGTGCATTGTGCATTGTGCATTGTGAATTGTGCATTGTGCATCGTGCATTGTGCATTGTGCATCATTCCGCAATGGTTTCAGCTTCCAGGTTCACAGTGCTTTGCGCAGCCAATCCCTCATCAGCGTCATCATACTTCGGCTTAAGCACAATCAGCTGCAGCGCCAGCGCCACCACTAAGATACCGCCCATAAACGCGAAGCACAAGCCCAGACCGATCGACTCGGCCAGCGAGCCCAACAGCTGCGTGGTGATCGCACCCATGATCACACCCACCGAGTTCATAAACCCGTAAGCCATAGCGCGCTGGCGCGACGACACAAACTGACAGAGTATCGGCATATTGTTAGCGTCAAACATTCCGTAGCCCACGCCGAAACAGAGACCCGCCAACACCGACAGCCAAGCGTTCTGAGCCAAGCCGATCAGCACCAGCGCCGGTATCATCATCGTCAGGCCGATAGCGCTCGTATAGATGCGGCCCTTCACGTTTCGCTTCACCCACTTGTCGCTGATCGGTCCACCGATGATCACACCGATAAAACTTGCCACAGCGATCGTGAGCGTAGCCATCGGGCCGGCCCACTCCATACTTATATTAAGATTATCGTGGAAGAGCGTCGGCAGCCAGTTCTTAGTCGCCCAGCCCGGTATC
The DNA here is from genome assembly GCA_964423485.1 of uncultured Bacteroides sp. Lineage (GTDB taxonomy): Bacteria > Bacteroidota > Bacteroidia > Bacteroidales > Muribaculaceae > CAG-873. Next base: position 9,964 of record CAYRFB010000017.1, on the reverse strand, counting down.
GAGCTCGATGCAAAGAAGAAAAGTATCACCCAGAACGCCATCGTGCTGAACACCACCGCAAACGACCGTATCACCGACTCCTTCTCCACTGCCGGAGCCTTCGCTGCCTGTGACGCCTGAGCCTTCACAGCCCCGCGATCAGCCTTCTCGTGAAGCAAGAACAGCAGCACGATCGCATAACCCACGCCGACGATGCCAAACCAGTGAAACGTCGCCTGCCACGACCAAGTCGTAGCCACCAGCGATCCGAAGCCGCCCAAAGCCTGGCCGCAGTAGAGGCCCGTCATGTGAAGGCCGATCGCCAGCGAGCGGCCCTTGCCCGTGAAATAATCAGCTATCAGCGACAGAGCCGACGGTATGTAGAGCGCCTCACTGATACCCATGATGCCGCGCAGCCACATCAGCTGGTGGAAATCATTGCAGTAACCCATCAAAAACGTCACCGCCGACCATACGCCGAGCGACCCTACGATCAGCGTCTTGCGGCTCACGCGGTCAGCCACCGCTCCCGAGAACGGGCTCGCCACACCGTAGACCCACAAAAATATTGCCATCAGCGCGCCGAAAGCCTCAGCGTTCTGCAGCGCCGGTATGTCCAGTGCGATATTCTGCTGCATCGTCGACAGCATCTGGCGGTCAAGATAATTCAGCAGGGCCACAACCCACAGCAGACCCACGACCACCCACGGATAGAACTTCTTTTCTCTTAAGCTCATGATGATTAGATATTTTAATGGTTATGTTAGAAAATTCGTCTCACTTATAATAAAGATGTAACAATATAAATATGTATGTCACGTCACCGCAAAGATAACCACATTTTCCCAATCCACAAAAAAAACTTCAAAAGCCCCCATCTCCCAGTCCGACAAGTCTGACAAGTCCGACAAGTCCGACTCGTCCGACCCGTCCGACCCCCTCGCGGCCCCGCCGCGAAAACATCGTGCATTGTGCATTGTGCATTGAAAAAGCTTGCTTTTTTCAAAACTTTTTCTTATTTTTGTTCCACGAATGTTAAATCATCCGTATTGTTCATTTGTTTAACATTATTTAACTACGCGGAAGCATTGTTTTGGCCATTAATATATAACTTTGCAACGCTCATTATAGCCTTTTTGCTCATTTGGAGCGGTTTTCGCCCGCCCAAGCGAGCCAAAACGGCCGTATTGAGCATAGATCATTCAAACGTATAAATCATTTTCACACAAATAATTACTTAAATTAACTCCAATCTCATGCAAAAGAAATTAATTGTTTCGTTATTGGCTACGCCTATGGCATTTGGAGCCATGGCTGACATTCCGGTAGCTTCCACTACCGATAAATGGGATGTAGACAAGGGTATTCCCGGCAATGGCTATGAAGTCAAGGATGACGGTAGCATTGAGGGTGTCGTTGGTACTGCTACCATTTCGCAGAAAGTGACCCCCGCCGATGGTCTTCCCGTAGGTACCTATAAGATAGTTTTTGAAGCAGCTACCAATGTTAAGGCTGTTGTTAAAGTTGGCGATAAGGAATTCCCTCTTACCGTGACAGGCAAAGAGTCTTCTACTTTCGCTCTCACTGCAGCTGCTAAGGAAGCTACTATCGTTATCTCTTCAGCTGATCCCTCTAACCCCTTCTCTTTCGCAAAGGCTCAGCTCGTCCTCGCTCTTAATGTAGCTGAAATCAACTCTGAGGTGGCTCAGAAGCTCGATGAGCTCACTGCATCTCTCGATCAGATTGACAACGATGCTAACCAGTCTGATGCTGCAAAGGCTCTTCGCAAGCAGTACACCGACCTCGTTGCTGCAATCGCTAAGATCGGTACTGACAATAAGCTCACTGATCCCGTTACTATCAAGCAGTATCAGGACCTCAATCTTGCCGGCTGGTTCACTACTCCTAAGACCGATAAGATCTCTGAAGCTATCAACGCTATCACTACTGGTGAAGTTAAGACTTACAACGACGCCGTTGCTGCTGAAAACAACCGCTACGCTAACCAGACTCAGTGGGACGCCCTTCTTGCTGATCTTAAGAAAGATATGCAGGATGTGCTCGACGCCGTTAAGACTGGCATCGAAACTGAGGCTGCTAAGAACGGCGAAGCAATGGCCAAGACCCTCGTTGGCTATGTTTACACTGCAGGTAACGAAGTTGTAACTGCTCAGGCTGCCGCTCAGAAGGTTATCGAAGACTACAAGACTGCTCTCGCTGAGGCTTACAAAGACCTCACTAAGAAGCCTGCTGACATCAAGCTTCCCGCAGTTCCGACTGAATCATTCAACGCTGCATACACTAAGTATGACGATCTCGCCGGTGGCTTCTATGCTGATGCAGTAGCTTACTACATCACCCTCCCCGAAATGCTCACTGGCAAGGAAATGAGCCTCGATACTCAGTACAACCTTGCTTACACTAACCTTATTTCTGTCGTAGGCGTAAACTATACCGAGGAACTCGGTGCCGCTTACGACTACACAACTGCTCTTAACAAGAAGGCTGCTGAATGGCAGGCTGCTATTGCTAAGGCTAACGACGAAGCTGTTGAAAATATCAACGATGCTCTCGCAAAGGGCGTTAAGGGTGCTTACACTTGGTTGAAAGAAGGCCAGGCTGCAACTGAAACTACTGCAGCTATCCCCAGCTGCGAGTCAGCTTATGACGATGCTATCGCTGAATTCAACAAGATCAACGATAAAGAGAACGGCGAATGGAATGTCCTTATGAAGGAGCAGAACGCTCTTATGGACGAGTACGTTCCCGTGCTTGCTGAGATGGTTACTGACTTTGCTTCAGTTCAGAGCGCATTCAAGAACGCTGATGCTGAAACCCAGGCTAAGCTCGATGCTATCGATGCAGCTATCAAGGCTCTCGGTAATTACATCGATGAGAAATATCCTCAGCTTGCCCTCTCTGAGACTGAGCTCGCTGATATGGTATCAAATATCAATGATGCTGATAAGCTCGGTTTCGACGATTTCAAAGCTCAGGCTGCTACAATCATCGCTCTTAACAACGATCTTGACGCAGTCAAGGCTTGGATTAAGGGGTATTGCGAAGACAACAAGCTCCCCAGCATCTACGACAAGTTTGACGTTACTTTCCAGGCCATCCAGGAAGGTATCGACGCTTTGCCGCTTAAACCTACAGATGCTCAGCTTAAGGGCGTGAAGGACGGTATGGACAATGCTAAGGCTACAGCGAAAGCTCTTGTTGACGAACTCGTTAAGGCTAATAATTACATCGTGGGCACACTTGGCGAAGGCGAAGGCGTTGCCGGTCTTAACAAGATCATTGCTGACGATACCCTGCTCTTCGGTTCTGCTGTTGGCTTTGGCGATCGCTACAAAGCTGATGAGAAGGGTAAGTATCAGGCTCTTATCGCCGCTATCAATGAGTTCCGTGGTCAGTATAACGCTGCTCTTGGTGATAAAGTTAATCCTCAGGAATGTTTCGATATGGTTGAGGCTCTTGATGCTGCCATCAAGGCTTACGCCGGCCCGACTCTCAATGATGTCCTCCTCGACTATCAGGTTAAGTCAGCTGAGGCCAACATTGACGCTGCTCAGTCTGATCTTGATGCTGTAACAACTTCAATTGCTGAGTTTGATGCTGCTTATGCTAATGCAGAGAAATCAACTATCTTCAGCAACCCCAACCTCGCTACAGTAACTGAAAATGCAGTTAATGGCATTCAGGCCGAAATCGATGCTCTTACTGCAAAAATCCCTGGACTCTCTGCTGCCTACGATCCCGCTGCCGAAAAGCCCAACACCGGCTTTGATGCAGTTGACGAAGCAGTTGGCGTAGATAAGGATATCAAGGACGCTGCTGGCAAAGTTACTGGTGTTGATCCTTGCATCCTCAGTCAAATCGCTGCCCTCAAGGCTGAAATCGATGCTGCCAAGACTCTCGTTTCTAAACTTCAGGGTATTCAGGATCAGCTCGGTGAGCTCCGTGATTTCAATAAGAACTACACTATCGGAGACGATGCTAAGGCTCACTGGACTGGTGTTATCGACGGCTATCAGGCTACAATCAATGACTACATCGCTCAGATCAAGACAATCCTCGGCGATAAGACTAAGAGCTTAGCTAATAGCAACCTGTTGACTCCGATCACTCAGTTCGGTAAGCTCGTCAACAAGACTGACTCAGCTATCCAGCAGAATCAGGATGAGTACAACACTCTTCTCGAAGAGGCTCAGTCAACAAGCTCTTACGTTAACTCTGCAATCGATATGGTCAATGCAAGCACCAATGACCCCGAAATCGATGCAACTAAGATCCCCGGCTGGCTTGCTCAGCTCAACGCTCAGCTCAATAAGCTCGCTGAAATCAACCGCAACACCGGTAAATACTACAACAACGGTCAGTTCTCTGACACTGAGACCGAGGCTAACCACGGCCACGCTACTCACCCATACGTTGATCCCCAGACCCAGACTGACGCTTATCAGGCAGTTAAGGATGCTGTAAAGGCTATCCTTGATGAGGTTTACGGCGCTGACGGTATTCAGGCTCTCAACAACGGCCTCCTCGACGCTTGGAACAACAGTGGTTATGTTGACCTCCGCAACCAGTACATCGCTTCTGTCGATGCTTACAACCAGTATAGCAGCTGGTATCTCGGCAACGTTGACTACTGCAAGTATATCAACAATCTTGATGAGGTTAAGAAAACTCACGAAGAGCTCTATAAATATGCCGCTAAGATCACAGAGCTTAACCAGGTTCTTGTCGACGAAGTTACTAAAGCCAACACAGCCGGCATCGGTAAGGCTTATCTCGTAACCGAGGATTGGTTCCAGGAGAACATCGTTGAAGTCATGAATCAGTATCAGACTGAGATGTCAACTCTCGTTACCACAATGCAGGCTGCTGCCGCTCAGGGCGCTCAGGACTATATGGACGCTCACAAGGGCCAGATGAATGCCCTTATTGCGGAAGCTCAGTCTATCATGACTTCTGCAGGTATCGCACCTACTGAGGCTACTGCTTACCTCAAAGACGCAAGAACTGTCGTTACTACTGTTGAAACTAACTACGCAACTGACCTTGCTAACTTCAAGAAGGGTCCGCAGGATAAGGATTACATCGATATCGTTAAGGCTTGCGATAACCTCGCTACTCAGCTCGACGGTGTTACTGATAAGATCCAGTCAGGTACTCTTAAGGGCTGGAACAGCTACTACGCTGCTCAGAAGGCCGCTCTCGGTCGTCTTGCTGCTGCTGTTGCTACTTACACTGCCATCCCCGCTACCAATCCTGATCTCATCGCCTTCAATGCAGCTAAGGCAGTTATTGAGGGTAATGATAACACAGCTACTGATGCTATCGAAGGTCTCGCTAATGCAGGCTCTATCCTCGCTGATCTTCCCGTTGATTGCGATGACAATGCTCTCGCAAATATCGGTAGCTACCTCGGAAAGCTCAATGCTTACTTCAATGCACTCAACGCCAATATTGAGGCCGCTACAAATGCTGAGGCTGCGTTGAGGACTCTCAATGCTCAGCTCCTTGAGGTTGCTGGATTCCCGACTGCTGTTGAGACTCTCGAAGATCTCTACAAGAAGATGCAGGAATTCGATAACTCTCTTGCCGGTGACATCAACCCCAACAATGCTTCGACTATTGTAACTGATATCGCCCTCGTTAAGGATGCTATCGCAGCAGCTGGTGAAGACCTGATGGGCAACCGCGTTACTATCTCGGGTCTCATCAACCAGGCTAAGGCTGCCATCGGTAGTGGTTACGATAATATCGTTAATCAGGAAAATATGGCCTTCTTCGGTAGCGGTGGCTCTGTTGCAACTCCGAAGGAAGGTGGCATCTTCTTCTTGATCAACCTCGCTTACAACAACTGCCGCGACGTCTATGACAAGACAACTGGCGAACCTGTCCCCGGTGGCTACTTCGACAGCGAAGATCAGGCTAAGGAAGTGAACGCTAAGATCGACCAGCTCAAGGCTGATGTTTATGCTCTCACTGAGTCAGCTCGCGGTCAGGGTAAACCCGACGGCACAGGCCTGAAAGCTCCTGCTGATTATGTAGCACAGGCTCAGAAGTTCGAGCAGGCTGCTTGCGAAATGCTCGCTTACCTCCAGAACCTCGTAGCTGCTAACAACGATAAGTACACAACCGACCTTTCTCAGGTTGCTGGCGCGCTGACCACTGTTTACACTGAGGTCGCTAACGCAATCGCAGCAGGTAAGGCAGCTGTCGATCCTCTGGTAGCTGACACTTACGACAGCCAGTATGACGATCTTCTTGCTGAGCTCAACCAGGTTCAGGATGATATCACTGCTGCCGGCAGCTGGATCCTCATGACTGCTGAAAACTATGAGGATGCTATGAAGGCTATCCTTGCTAAGGTTGAACCGCTCAACAAACAGGCTAAGTTTGCCGCTGACAACCTCAAGGCTTACAACCGTCTCAACGAAAGCCTCGACTTTGTTCAGGGTACTTACGATGAGCTCGTTGACAAGGCTAAGGGCTTCGGCGTTTACACTGACGAATACTACGGTAAGACTCTGCTTGACGGTATCGCTACAGATCTCGAAAGTGTTGGCGACGACATCGAAGATGGTTACAAGGACGTTGAGCACAACGGTCTCCTCGATTCTGAGACAACTATCGCTAACGATATCACCAACATCGCAACTAATCTCAACTGGGCTTCTTACGTTGTTGCTGACAACTATCTGTCGAAATCGCGTGACGCATTTAATACAGAGTATAGCAATGCTTGGACAGCACTTCGTCAGGACGTTGTTGATAAGAAGGGCTTCCAGCAGAAACTTGAGGAGATCTATGACCAGTATCATCCTATGTTCTTCTATCAGCAGGATGCTGAAGGTAACTGGACTATCGTGCCCGAAATCACCAAGTCATTCGATGCGATCAATGCTAATGATAAGCTTACTTATCAGGCTAAGGTTTCTGCTCAGGCTGCCGTATGCGAAGAATTCGCTGCAAGAGTCATTGCTCTTACCGAGCAGATCACTTCTCTCATCACCGAAATCAACGAGAACACTTACGTTCGCGGTGAAGTCAATGGTGATAAAGAAGTCAACGTTGCCGACCTCCAGACTCTTATCAACTGGGTTGGCGAGGGCTTGACCTACGACGACATCAAGGCTCAGTATGGCGCTGCTATCGCTGCTGCTGCTGATGTTACCGGTACTGATGAGACTCTCAATATCCTCGATATCACCGGTCTCGTTCAGATCATCAAGGGATATAATGTTGCAACACCAAACCGTGTTGCAGCTAAGAAGGCAACTGCAATGCAGACTGTAGCTATCTCGATGGCTTCTCTCGGTGAGGTTGAAGACGGTGTGCGTCGTTACGCTGTACTCCTCAACAACGAAATGTCGCTCTGCGCTGCTCAGATGGACATCCTGCTTCCCGCCGGTTGTGAGCTCGTCAACGTTTCTCTCAGCGACCGCGCCGAGAGCCACGAGGTTGCCCGCTTCGACAATGCCGCTGGTGCCCGCGTGATCATCACTTCGATCGATAACGCAGACTTCAACGGTCAGGACGGTCAGCTCGTCTTCATCGACGTTCGCGGCACAGGCACTCCCACTGTCGGCGAAACTATCTTCTCTGACAGCATGTCTAACGGCTTCCTTGCTGACAACAAGGGTCTCACCTTCATCGACAGCATCTACGAAACTGCCCGTGAAGTTAAGGACACTATCTACAACGTAGCCGGTCAGACTATGCGTGCCGTTCAGCGTGGCATCAACATCATTCGTCATTCTGACGGTACAACCTCTAAGGAGATCCGCAAGTAATAACGACTGAAATTCAGATTTGCGAGGCAGTCCGCATGAGTACCGCGATTGCGGACTGCCTCCATTTTTTTAATCAAACACATAATCTAAAATAATGAAACTGATTTCTTCACGCGTATACGTCTGCTTCATGCTGTTCTTTGCCCTCCTTTGTGGCGCTCAGAACGCTATGGCCGACAATACAATCTCGGTTCAGCCGTTCTCTCTTGACGGTTATGCTACCGTGAACGTGCCTGTTGCTCTCACCAACAGTGATGCCATTACTCAGATTCAGTTTGACGTTGTTCTTCCCAACGGTCTTTATATGTCAGGTAACCCTGTCAAGAACAACGAGCGTCTGACTCAGCATCAGCTTACCACCCAGCAATCTCCGGTTTACACTGAAGAAGGTGAATATGTAGGCACACGTTATCGTCTCCTCATTGTCTCTCTTCAGAGCGCTGCTGTTGAAGGTAACTCCGGCACAATCGTAACTCTTCCTATCCATAGCAATTCAAACATAGAGCAGGGTAACACCCAGATCTCTATCGAGAACATTGTTATGACCGATAAAGCAGCAACTACTTTCACTCAGCCTAATTTCAATGTTGAGGTGTCTTTGCTCAACTGCGAGTTTTCTGTCGATAACGATCAGTTTATAGTTGTTCCCGGCAAGACTCAGGCTCTCAAGATCAACCTTAAGAACAATTTCCCCGTTTACGGTGCTGAATTCGATATCGTCGTTCCCGAAGGCTTCTCAGTTGAAACCACTACTTACGAATTTTCTGACCGTGTAGACCAGAGTTTGGCTGCGCCTATTTTCAACCTTATGAAGGATGGCGCTTATCGTTTCATTCTGACTGGTCTTACTACTGAGCCTCTTGTAAGTGTAGGCGAAGGTGATTTCCTTACTATCTATGTCGCTGTTCCCGACTCTTACACCGGCGATACTCCTGTAAACATTGTTGTAAAGAATTCAACTCTTTCTTATGTGACTCGTTGGAATGGCGTAGCAACCATTTACGGTGCATATCCCCCTGAACTCACTATCCCTGTTGTTAACGGTAACATCGCACTCGACAAGGCTAACGAAGTTGTTTCAGCTCTCGAAGCAGACCTCGCTGCCGCTCTTGAAACTATCGCAACTGAGTGCCCCGACGTTGCTGATAACTATACCGGCGAAGAGATTGCTGAGGCTATCGAAAACCTCTCTGAGGCTATCCAGACAGCTTATGAAAACGGCACCCTTACTCCCAACTACGACGAAGTTATGGCTCCCGCCGAAGGCATCGGTAACGATATCGACGCTCTCGTAGCTGATGCAGTTGCTGCTCAGAAGGCTTATGTTGATGCTCAGCGCGAAGCTGCCAACAAGGCTGCTTACGATGCCGACATCAAGTCTCTCGACGCTCTCCAGGAGCAACTCAACATCACCAAGACTGTTGTGGCAGTTCAGTATCCCGGCGTTGACGTAGCTGCTAAGGTTAAGGAAGCTCAGGACGCTATCGATGCTGCCCGCGCTGCAGCTCAGGAAGCTTACGAAGCTGTAGAGACCGAAGGCACTTACGAATATGAAGTTCCCGTTGATGACATCACTGCCGCTATCAACGCTATCCCCGCTGAAGCTAAGCGTATCGTTGACAACGAAGCTGCTTACAAAGCCGACGTTAAGACTATCGATCAGCTCGAGAAGAAACTCGACGCTTCTTACGATCAGGTAATTGTTGACTACCCCGAAGTAAGCCTCGAAGACATCAAGCCCGCTTACGACGCCGCTAAGGAAGCTATCGACGCTGCCCGCGCTGCTGCTAACGAAGCTTACGCTGCCGTTATCTCAGAAGGCAACTATGACTACGACGTTCCCGTCGACGAAATCGAAGCCCTCATCAAAGAGATCCGCATCGCTGCTGAGAACGCCGGCATCAACGACATCACCGTTGACGCTCTTCCCGAAGACTTCCGCATGTTCAACCTCCAGGGCGTTGAGATCGAAAATCCCGCTCCCGGATCAGTTGTAATCATCCGCAACACCAAAGGCATCAGCCGCAAAGTCCTCGTAATGTAATTAACGATTCCCCCCATCCATAAAAAGGCATTGCCACCCGGCAATGCCTTTTTTATTTCCCCTCTCAAAATTAATTAGGTCCAGAGATGTGTCGCCGTTTCATCTGTAACTGTTCCGAAAACATGCACTTCCCTAC
>CAYRFB010000016.1:0-24436 GCA_964423485.1 uncultured Bacteroides sp. | reverse complement strand
CTCCCCTCTGCCTTGACCTCGTGCTCCTGAGCGACCTCGCCGCCCGCGCCGGCCGTCACGGCATCCAGCGCTTCCTCAGCTTCTTCCTCAAGAGCCCGATGCACGACTACACTAAGGGTGAAGTGCCTGTCAACCACCTCTTCCAGCAGTACGTTATGCTCAAGAACGCCATCCGCGAAATGGGCGGCTACGAAGCTGACGAAAAGATCGACTAACCGGCCCGCTTGCCCGCTGAGGGCACAGCGCGCCTCCCAACTCATAACCCATTCATCCGGGGCTGCACCGTCGCGACGGCGCAGCCCCTCTCTTTATGTTTAAATTTCAAACCTGCGCGCATCACATTCAAAATTATTTCGTATTTTTGCATAATATGAATACCGACGTCAAACATTTGTCTCAATGGCTCAGCCGCTACTTCTCGCTCATCTCATTAGGCGTGATGGGGGTCATCATCTATATGATATTCTTCAGCGACACTTCTGTGGTCAACAAGATTGAGTATCAGCGCACAATCGACAGCCTCCGCACCGAGGTCGAGCTCAACCGCGACTCCATGCTCTACTACAAGCGGCTCAACTCTCTGCTGACCACCGACCCCGAGGTGATGGAGAGAGTCGTCCGCGAGCAGCACAACATGAAGCGCCCCGACGAAGACGTGTTCATATTCACACAAAAGTAATTTTTATTGTTTATGAAAGAAAAGATCCTGCCTCCCCTTGCCACTTTAGGATTCCTTATGATAGCTGTCGCGATGGTTATCCCCCTCGTCAACGGCCCTGAATACAACGGCGAATGGTACAAATATCTCTATGCCGTCGGAGCCGTGATGATGTTTGTATGCTCGCTCATGACCCCATATCGAGGAAAAGACAACAAGCTGCGCCGCCTCTACCGCATCCAGAGCTGGGGAGCGATCATGTTTTGCGCCGCGACATTTTTCCTCTTCTGGCCGGGAGCCTCAATGCGCGACTGGATTGCATTTACGCTCGCCGGAGCCGTCATCCGCGCTTACTCTAATTTTGCCATCGTGGCGCGCCAGCGCAAAATTGCAGCCGGCGATAAATAATCTCACTCACCTCACCCACAGCTGATGGCAAAAAAAATTGTCGAAACGCCGCTCATGAAGCAGTATGCCGAGATGAAGCAAAAACATCCCGACGCGATACTGCTCTTCCGTGTCGGCGACTTCTATGAGACCTTTTCCGACGACGCGATCGCCGCGTCAGAAATCCTCGGCATTACGCTTACACGTCGCGCCAACGGCTCGGCGCAGTATGTCGAGCTCGCCGGCTTCCCCCACCACGCCCTCGACACCTACCTCCCCAAACTTGTCCGTGCAGGCAAGCGCGTGGCTATCTGCGAGCAGCTCGAAGACCCCAAGATGACCAAAAAACTGGTCAAGCGCGGCATCATCGAGCTTGTCACGCCGGGCGTGGCGATGAACGACAATGTGCTCTCTCACCGCGAAAACAACTTCCTGGCAGCCGTACATTTCAACAAGTCGTCGGTCGGCGTGGCCTTTCTTGACATCAGCACCGGCGAATTTCTTACAGCCGAGGGCACGGCCGACTATGTCGACAAGATCTTAGGCAATATGGAGCCTAAGGAGCTGCTCGTGCAGCGTGGCTTCCGCGGCCAGGCCGAAGACACATTCACCTCAAAGACCATCACCTTCGAGCTCGAGGACTGGATCTTCACCGCTGACGCCGCCAACGAGCGTCTGCGCAAACAGTTTGAGACCGCCTCGCTCAAAGGCTTTGGCATCGACCGTATGCACGATGCCATCATCGCCGCCGGCGCCATACTCCACTACCTCGACCTTACCCAGCATCGCCAGACCTCTCACATCACCTCGATCTCACGCATAGAGGAGAGCGCCTATGTCAGGCTCGACCGCTTCACTGTCCGCAACCTTGAGCTGATCGAGGCTCTCGACGAAGGCGGCAAGAGCCTGCTGAGCGTGCTCGACCGCACGGTCAGCCCCATGGGCGGCCGCATGCTGCGCCGGTGGATCCTTTTCCCGCTCAAAGACCAGAAGGCCATCAACAATCGCCTCGACGTAGTTGAGTACTTTTTCCGCGACACTGACCGCCGCGACGAGCTTCGCGAGGAACTTGAGCACGTCGGCGACCTCGAGCGCCTGGTCTCTAAGGTCGCAACTGAGCGCATTTCGCCGCGCGAAATGCTGCAGCTGCGCAACGCCCTCCGCGCTATAGAACCAATCCGCGCCCTCTGCCTTTCGTCAGATCAGCACGCTCTGAAGTCAATCGGAGAGCAGCTCAACCCCTGCCCGACCATCCGCGACCGCATCACACGCGAAGTGAGAGAAGACGCCCCCATCGCCGTCAACCGTGGCGAGGTGATCGCCGACGGTGTCAACGCTGAGCTCGACGATCTGCGCCGCATCGCTTATCAGGGCAAAGACTACCTGCTCAACATCCAGCAGCGCGAAATCGCCGCCACCGGCATCAGCTCGCTCAAAATCGGCTACAACAACGTCTTCGGCTACTACATAGAGGTGACCAACACTCATCGCGACAAAGTGCCCTCGGAGTGGATCAGAAAGCAGACCCTCGTCAACGCCGAGCGCTATATCACCCAGGAGCTCAAGGAGTATGAAGAAAAAATCCTCGGCGCCCAGGAAAAAATCGAAAGCATACAGGCGCGCCTCTACTCAGAGCTGATCGCGGCAGTCGCCCAATATATACCTGCTCTTAAGGTCAACGCCGCGATGCTCGCCCGCCTCGACGTCCTGCTGTCGTTCACGCGCGTCGCGGCTGAGAATCGCTATTGCCGCCCGGTCGTCGATGACTCGCTCGTGATCGAGCTTGTCGAGGCCCGTCACCCTGTGATCGAGCGCGAGCTTCCTCCGGGCGAGCCGTATATATCCAACTCGGTCTCGCTCGACAACGACAAGACCCAGATCATGATGATCACCGGCCCCAATATGTCGGGTAAGTCAGCCCTTCTTCGCCAGACGGCCCTTAATGTCATTATGGCTCAGATCGGTTGCTTTGTTGCCGCCGACAGTGCCCGCATCGGCACCGTCGACAAGATCTTCACGCGCGTCGGCGCCAGCGACAACATCTCGCTCGGCGAGTCAACCTTTATGGTCGAGATGAACGAGGCGGCGTCGATCCTCAACAATATGAGCCAGCGCTCCCTCATACTCTTTGACGAGCTCGGCCGAGGCACATCGACCTACGACGGCATCTCTATTGCCTGGGCCATCGTCGAGCACATCCATCAGACGCCCGGCCTACGCCCCAAGACCCTCTTCGCGACCCACTACCACGAGCTCAACGAGATGGAGCGATCGTTTGACCGCATCGTCAACTTCAACGTTTCGGTCAAGGAGATCGGCGGCAAGGTGGTGTTCTTGCGCAAACTCGCTCGCGGCGGCAGCGAACACAGCTTCGGCATCCACGTCGCAAAACTCGCCGGCATGCCACAGTCGATCGTCCGTCGCGCCGACGAGGTGCTCCGTCATCTTGAGTCGACCCAGCAGCGCGAAGACATAGGACGCGACCTCTCAGGCATGGCCGACAGCTGCGCCGGCATGCAGCTATCGTTCTTCCAGCTTGACGACCCCGTGCTGTCGCAGGTGCGCGATGAGATCATCGGCACCGATATCGACAACCTCACCCCGATCCAAGCACTCACTAAACTCAATGACATACGCCGCATACTTATCGGCAAAAGCTAAAAGACTATGAATATCGAAATCACTCCTGACATCACCGCAGCCGACCTCGCTCTGCTCGAAAATCTCTATCAACAGTCATTTCCCGCTGAGGAGCGCCGTCCCTGGGAACTCATCGTCAAGCCCGCTAAGAAAGACGCTCCCAAGCTTTTTGCAATACTCGCCGACGGCCATATCGCCGGCTTGATGACTCTCTGGATCTTTGACCGCTTTGCCTATATCGAGCATATCGCCGTCAATCCCGTTCTGCGCGGCAAAGGCATCGGCTCTGAGGCCATCCGCCTGCTCGCCGACAAGGTCGGCATGAAGCCTATTGTCGTAGAAATCGAGCCTCCCACTGACGCAAAACCCGACACACAGCGCCGCCGCGATTTTTACTCAGCCCTCGGCTTCAAGACCATAGCCACCGACTATGTGCAGCCGCCTTACGGCGAGGGATTGCCCGCTGTAGCGATGCACCTTTTGGCCACGGCCATCCTGCCACCGGTGTCAACCGCCGCCACGCTCCATAGCGAAGTTTACGGACAATAATTTCACCCTCCCACCCCCACCAAAAAAACGTTTCACTATGTCACCGACCGCCATCGGCCTCATTATGCTTGTCGGCTCATACGGAGCCGCCTCCGACACAACCTTTCACACCTACAACTTTGATTGTCAGACCGGCAGCGCCACCCTTTGCCAAGCCTTGACCGGGCTCGAAAACCCCTCGTTTCTCGCTGTCGCCGACGGCGACGAAACCGTACTGGCTGTCTACGAAAACCAGTCGACTTCATCAGGACTGACGATGATGAAACGCCGCGCTGACTCGCTGACTGACTATGAACCTGTGGCTTACACGCCGGTCGGCGGAGGCGCCCCATGCCATGTCGTCGTCTCGCCCGACGGCAAATATGCCGTAACCTCAAACTATGCGGGTGGCAGCATCACTATCGTTCCGTTTGATGGGGCAAACGCAACGTTTGGCACACCGACCACTATTCAATTTGATGGCCGGGGCCTTGACAACGAGCGTCAGGCAACGCCCCACGCCCACTTCACATCATTCACCCCTGACGGCAAGCTGATGATCACCGATGACCTCGGCACCGACCGTCTCCACGTGTTCCCTCTCGATGCCAACGGTCTACCCGACGCCGGCAAAATGACCGACATAGAGATCGCTGCAGGCTCGGGGCCTCGTCATCTCGTCTATGACCGCAGCGGTGAGAACGCTTACCTGATAAACGAAATCGGAGGCACGGTCACCCATCTGCGCTATGACTCAGACAGTGGGACACTGACACCCTTGAGCTATATCCTTGCCGACTACGAGCACGGCGCCGGCAGCGGCGATATCCACCTCTCGCCCGACGGGCGATTTCTCTACGCATCCAACCGTCTCAAAGGCGATGGGCTCGCAATCTTTGCCGTCGACCAGACCGACGGATCGCTGACGCCCGCCGGATTTAACTCCACCGGTATCCATCCCCGCAATTTCGCCATCACCCCCGACGGCAACTGGCTCGCTGTCGGCTGCCGCGATGACAACACCATCGAAATATATCGCCGCAACCCCGCCGACGGCTCCCTCACTCCCGCCCACACCATCCCCTGCCCCAAACCCGTCTGCATCCTATTCTTGTACCAGTCAAAGCACCGCATCTAATACAAAAAGCCATCAAAATTGAAATATCAGCATACTTTCAGCTCCAAAAACACGGACATTACTATTTTTTTGCTAACTTTGTAATACTATAATCCTATTTTTACAAACTATTCTAATCCGAATGGAGCTATGAAGTATTTTTTTACTGCCGTTTTCGCGCTCTTGACATCAGCCCTTGCTTACGGAGCCGACATTATCCCTCGCGACACATATCCTTCGCCAATCAAAAAAACTAAAGATGCGATTGGCAAAGTTTCGTCTAATACCACAACCTTAAATGTCATCTCTCGCGCTGACGCTAAATGGGTGGACTACGGCGTGTGTGACTACACTGATGACATCCTCACAAGTTTTTTCACTGTCGAACCGGTCTGCTATAAAGTCAAAGTCCAGAAAGACGAAGCAAACGACGGCTTCTACAAAATCGTCGACCCCTGGAGCGAATATCCCAACAGAGACAAAATTTTCGAAGAGAATCCCGACGCCGTACTCCCCACAGGCGACGATTACTACATTCTGATTGATGCGTCAAATCCGCAGTACGTTCGCATCCTCAACTCTCCCATCGGGGTTGACGACGGTTACGGTGTGTCGACCCTCTGCACCCGCACAGAGCTTGTCGGCGAGCCTGTCGACTTCTACCCTCTCACCCAGGAAGAGGCCGATATATGCGCCGGCACTCTTAAAGACGGCGTGATATCTTTTGCCAAAGAACGATCGTTTGCCGTAATCCAGGATGGCTCATACTACCCTGCTAACGGCAGCGCAGCCTTCCGCCTCGACCTCAACCTCAACAAGCAAGAGATTACCCACAACTGGAGTGACCTCGGCCTCTGCGACTATGTCGATGATATCGCTACCGCTTACTTCAATGTCGAACCCACACGCTTCAAAGTTCAGGTTCAGAAAGACCTTGACAATGAAGGCTTCTACCGCATTGTCGACATCTGGTCCAATTATCCCAACAGAGACGCGATCGCAGATTATTTAGGCTTTGATGCTTTCTCTTCTGACAGCTACCTCATCATTGATGCCACAAATCCCGACTATGTGCGCATCCTTGATTCTCCCGTTGGCATGGACGACGGTGACGGAGCCACAACAGTTCGCTCTTTGACCGAACTCGTTGGCGTACAGCTTGGCGACAACCCCGTATCTCAGGCCAATGCAGATCTCTCTGCCGGCAAGCTTGCTGACCAGGTCATTACGTTCATTGCCAATCCGGCCCTTATTCTTCAGCAAAATGGCATCTATTACCCCGCAAACCGAAACGGCGCCTTTGCGCTTGCGCTTCCCGGCGGCAAACTTCCGACTGATTACTCCTTCTCGCTCACAATGCAAGAAACATTCTGCCCCGACGCCAACGGCAACTATCATATTACAGCAACCGGCGACGAGACAATCGAAAGTGTTCGCTATGCAGTGCTGAGTGTCCTACCCGAAAAAGTTGACAACAGCTTTACTGAAAACTCTACAGCCTGCGAGATTAACCAAGAAGTGTCAATCAGCATAAGTGACTTCGACACCGCAACCCTCTACGCCGTCTTTGCGACCTACGACGGCAACAACAACGTCAAGGCCTCGACTTTCGTCACCATCTTCAATCCTGACGCTAAGAAAAACGAATGGACATATTTTGGCAAGGCTGATATGACCGAAGGCTTCCTGTCTTGCACCTTCCCGACTCTCTTCCCCGAAGAGACCTATGAGGTTGACGTAGAATGTCTCGGCGATAACAAGTCAATACTCCGCGTAGTGAATCCTTACGGTGACAAATGGTCTCACTCAGCTATTTATACAGTAGCGGATGGCCACGACCACTACATCTTTATCAACGCCGAGAATCCTGACAACGTCTATATTGAGTACAGCCCAATGGGTGTTTCTGTTCCCGGCTACGGCGAGTGTGCCATTTCAAGCGATTATGTCAATCTCATCGCTGACTATGGTCTTCCGTTCCTCGAAATGTTTGATATCTACAGCGGTGGACATCTCCAGGATAATGTGTTGATATTTGACAGAACATGCGACATCAAGATATTGCCCGCAGGCTACGGCAAGTGGATCTATACCAATATTTTCGAAAATCCCGACTATGATCCAACGACTGACACGGGCGACTACGACGACCGCATTGCCGGTAATTTCAAACTTGACTTTACCAAAGCGTTCTCAGGCATTGAAAATGTCATCTCCGGACAATCGGCTGACTCTGAATCAGAGTACTTCAATCTGCAGGGCGTTAAAGTCAACAAGCAGACAAAAGGTATCGTCATCCGCCGCCAAGGCAACAAAGTCACTAAAGTATTCATCCGCTGATTCCACTTTTACATACATTCCTTTTTAACAAAAGCCACTCACTGAGTGGCTTTTGTTTATTTAACCCCCGTTCTCCTTATTTCAGCAACTTGCTGTCGTTGCCGGTATAAGATTCTGCATTATGGCATCGGTATGTATGCGATAATTTATTTTTGACAACTCACGCTTAACAGACCAACCTAACGCCTTCTGCTCATCGGCCTTTAGCCGCTGAAACCACTTTTAATACAGTAACTTCTGTATTTTGAACTGTAATTTTAGCCATATTTCGACAATAATTTGATTTGCAGACAAAGGTATAATAGATTTTGACATATCAGTTTTTTAGACAATAAAAAAAGCTGACACGGGCAGCCGCGAATTGAGGCTGCCCGTGTCGGCTTTTGTATGAATTCAATAATTATAGGTCTTCTTCGATGGAGAAGTCATCGGAGAGGGTGTCGTCGAAGAGGTCTTCATCTTTTGGGTCGTCGGGGTCAGCTGCGGCTTCTTTTTTGGGAGCGGCTTTGGCGGCTGTCTTGGCTGCCTTGCCTTTGGGGGCTTCGTCGCTTTCGCGGAGGGCAGCCATGATCTGCTGCTCGAGCTCGTCGGCGAGCTCAGGGTTGTCCTGGATCACCATCTTGGCTGCGTCGCGACCCTGAGCGAGCTTGGAGCCGTTATAGCTGAACCACGATCCGCTCTTGTCGATAACGCCATACTCAACGCCGAGGTCGAGGATTTCGCCGGCCTTGGAGATGCCTTCGCCAAACATGATGTCAAACTCTGCGCGCTTGAATGGGGGCGCAACTTTGTTTTTAACGACTTTGACAAACGCACGGCGGCCAAGA
The DNA here is from genome assembly GCA_964423485.1 of uncultured Bacteroides sp. GTDB lineage: Bacteria > Bacteroidota > Bacteroidia > Bacteroidales > Muribaculaceae > CAG-873. Next base: position 15,939 of record CAYRFB010000016.1, on the reverse strand, counting down.
ACATCCTCGCCGTCCTTGAGGTTGCCGCGCGAACGGATGTCGATGCGGACTGAGGCATAGAATTTGAGGGCGTTGCCGCCGGTGGTGGTTTCGGCGGGACCAAACATCACGCCGATCTTCTCGCGCAGCTGGTTGATGAAGATACAGGTGGTGTTGGTGCGGGCGATGGTGCCTGTGAGCTTGCGCATGGCCTGCGACATAAGTCGCGCCTGAAGGCCCATGTTGCGGTCGCCCATCTCGCCTTCGATTTCGCTCTTGGGGGTGAGGGCTGCAACCGAGTCGACAACGAGGATATCGACAGCGGCAGAGCGGATGAGCTGCTCGGCGATCTCGAGGGCCTGCTCGCCGTTGTCTGGCTGAGCGATGAGGAGGTTGTTGATGTCGACGCCGAGCTTGGCGGCGTAGAATCGGTCAAAGGCGTGCTCGGCGTCGATGATCGCAGCGATGCCGCCTGCTTTCTGGGCTTCGGCGATAGCGTGGATGGCAAGGGTGGTCTTACCTGACGACTCGGGGCCGTAGATCTCGATGATGCGGCCTCGGGGATAGCCGCCGACGCCGAGGGCATAGTTGAGGCTGATAGAGCCTGAGGGGATGACGTCGACGTCTTCGACCACATCGTCGCCTAATTTCATCACCGCGCCGCGGCCGTATGCTTTCTCGATGCGACCGAGTGCCTGAGCCAAGGCTTCAGCTTTTGCTGCGCCGGGATCGGCAGCGTCGGCCTTCTTGGTTGTCTTTTTTGCTTTTGTTGATTTTTCCATTTTTATATCTGTTTTTTAGTTTTCTGTTTTAATCACGATGCAAAGTTAATACGCAGCGTGAGCAAAATCATTGCACACCGTTGTTAAAGTTTGTTTACGATATAAAATCTATCACTCTGATATTCAAACGTTTCTTGTTTTGGGACTGATTTTTTAGTCTGTAAGGGCGAAAAAATTTTGCTTCTGAGCGAACCAAACCTGCCTACCGACGTTTTATAAGTACATAGCAAAATTACTTTTTCCATTGCAAGAAATGTGATAATGATTGGTTTATTATCAAACGTGGAGACGCCGTGAGGCATCTCCACGTTTGCTTTATGCCCTTGCGTAAACTTTGGACTCTACTGTCAAGGCGTAACGGTACCTGTGATCTTGAGGGTGAGATTCTTGACCTTCTTGCCGGCCACTTTATAGCGCACCTTGACGTTTTTGCTGATATAGCCACGCTGGCCTTTGGGCATAAAGGTGACGATCACCTTGCCTTGCTCGCCGGGCCTGACGGGCTCAGCGGTGTATTTGGCGCCGGTGCACCCACAGCTCGCCGAGGCTGACATGATGGTCAGCGGCACATCGGCGGTGTTGGTAAACACAAATTCGTGGGTGACAATGGGATCATCGGCCTTGACTGTGCCGAAATCATAGCTTTTCTCGGCAAAGGTGATATTCTTGTCGTCGGCGGCATAGGCCACGCCAAGTGTCATCACAGCGGCGAAGAGCAGCAGCAGTATTCGTTTCATATCTCTAACTGACGTAATTTAATGATTCTTAAAATAAAAATCGAGCACATCTTTAGCGGCCACAAACGAGCTACGGCGATTGGCCAAGACGGCAGCCTCTTCGGCCACCAAGCGCTCGGCGACCTCTGTGTTATTATAGAAGTGGGCGCGAAGCTGCTCGTTGATGGTCTCGTACATCCAGTAGCGCGACTGCTCGCTGCGGCGGCGCTCAAAGTAGCCGTTGGCAGTGACATAGGCAAAGTAGCGGTCGATCATATCCCACACCTCGGGGATGCCGAGCTCAAAGTAGCCTGAGTAGGTCAGCACCTCGGGCGACCAGCCTGAAGCCGTCGGCGGGAAAAGATGTAACGCGCTGCGGAACTGAGCCTGCGCCAGACGGGCACGGTCGATGTTGTCGCCGTCGGCCTTGTTGATCACGATGCCGTCGGCCATCTCCATGATGCCGCGCTTGATGCCCTGCAGTTCGTCGCCGGTGCCGGCAAGCTGGATGAGCAGGAAGAAGTCAACCATCGAGTGAACGGCGGTCTCGCTCTGACCGACACCGACGGGCTCTACAAAAATATTGTTATAACCCGCCGCCTCACAGAGCACGATCGTCTCGCGGGTCTTGCGGGCCACACCGCCGAGCGACCCTGCCGACGGGCTGGGACGGATGAAGGCCGAGGGATGGATCGACAGCTTCTCCATACGGGTCTTGTCGCCGAGTATCGATCCCTTGGTGCGCTCGCTCGAGGGATCGATGGCGAGCACGGCCAACTTGCCGCCGTTGCGGAGCACATGGAGGCCAAACACGTCGATCGACGTGCTCTTGCCAGCGCCTGGCACACCGGTGATGCCGATGCGGCGGGAGTTGCCGGAATAAGGGAGACACTTCTCAATGACCTCCTGAGCTATCGCTTGATGGTCAGCGACAAGGCTCTCAACCAAGGTGACGGCGCGGCTGAGCACTGTCACATCGCCGCGCAGGATGCCCTCTACGAGCTCTGAAGCCGTCGGGAGCGGTTTGCGCTTGGGACGCTTGTGGAGATAAGGATTGACCGATGGCGGCTGAGTGACACCGCTGTTGACGGTCAGGCCGATATATTGTTCGTCGTTTTCGGGATGTTGCATAATCGATACTTTTTATTATATGCAAACTTAGTCATTTTTTTCTGAAAAGTCAAAAAAAGCCTATCTTTGCAATGACTAAACGATGCATATGGCAGCTCAGAAAAACTTCAACACATATATTGACGGCATTAACACAGATTTTTGGCGCGAGCTCTGTGTCAGCAGCGGCGAGCTAATGACGTTTCAGCGCGGAGATGCGTTTGTCGCCGAGGGCGAGGTCGGCCGCTATATCGGTTACATCAAAAGCGGCACGCTCAAATATTCAGCCGTCGCCGACAATGGCGACGAGCACATCGTGGGGCTGGAGTTTGCCGGCGAGTTTGTGGCCGACTTTCCTTTTTCGCTACGCGGCATGCCGGCGCGCGTATCGATCATCGCTGAGACTCCGTGCGAGATCTATTGCGTCAAGACAGCTCAGGTTGCAGCGATGATGAATGATAATCCTGATGTCAATCAATTGGTCATGGACGGGACTGAAGCGATATTCTCAACTGTCTATGACCGCTATGTCGCGCTCTACACAAAGTCGCCCCAACAGAGATACAACGATCTCATCAACAGCCATCCCGACATCTTTTCGCTGTTTTCGCTCAAAGACATCGCTTCATTCCTCAACATCACCCCTACCCACCTAAGCCGACTGCGGAAAAATGCAGTAAAGGGCGTGTGAATTGACCCGAGCGGCAGGTCGGAATTGCGCCAACAGAATTATTTCAGACTCTCAATCTTCGAGCAAATCCTATCAATATGATCCAGTCCATATAATATGGAATCGCTATCAATGCCCATCCACATAAAGAGCACTTTTATTTTCTTATAAATATTTATTATGTAAGACGTATCAATGCATGAAGTGTTGGCTGCAAAACATATGGTCTCATGATGCGCTATGCGGTTTCGCAATGAATTGACTTTATCAAGTTCATTGAATATCAATGTCTGGTTATATTGTTTATCTCTTGAAGAACGTGGTTTATTAGGAAAAATTGACAGCAAATTTCGACCGGTAACCCTATACTGAATGGGCGAAAACATATACTTCCAAATACCAAACTCCATTTCTGCCAACAACTTCGCGTGAGTATACGTATTTGATTGCTGCAACCTTCTAAATGCAGATGTAATAATGTCACGTGTCTTTCTCAAAATAGGGTCAGTAAAAATCCCATTTGCCATAATAGAATTCTTTAGCCATTCCTCACCCAAATTCTCACTTAGTTTTATGTCGATAGCATTTCGCAGAGCAACCTCGAAGCAACTTACTATTGTAAACATCTCTTGGGAAATCTGTAGATTATACCGATATAACGTCATAGCCTTTCGGGTATTACCACCACAACCTGAAACATAACGTTGCATTCGTTTAGGTGACATAATCTTTTCAAACACCGGGTATTCCATCGCAATTTTTACAAATCTTTTTACTTCAAAATTTTGTTTTTTAATAGGAATGCAATAACTTTGCATCGTTGAATCCCGGTAGCCCCTGTATATCAAGCTATCGGGTTTTGTTTTTATGTTGCAAAATTAATGAAAAGATTGCATTTTTATGGGCAAGATGCTAAACATAAAGCCGTTAACAAATTTTAACTGGGGGGGGGTAATTATCAACAAATGTTGAGAATTTTACGGGAGAAATGCCCTAACTTTGCGCCGTAATTAAAAAGCTACTCTGATAATCTACGCATATAGACGATGAAAAAAACGATACTGTTATTAGCGGTGCTGCAGCTGGCGACGAGCTCTGTGGCCGAAGAGCCGGCAGACACTCTCGCCTCTCACCAGCTTGATGAAATTGTCATCGAAGCGCCTAAAGTAATCCGCAAAGCCGACATGGATATCTATCATCCGTCGAAGAGTGCGATCGATAATTCAAAAAACGGTATGCAGCTGCTGACTAACCTTATGATTCCCTCGCTGGCGGTCAACGACGTTTTAGGGTCGGTGACCGCCGCCGGCGAGACCGTCCAGGTGCGCATCAACGGCCGCACGGCCACCATCGACCAAGTGCGCTCGCTGCTCCCCGAGACCATTAAACGAGTGGAGTGGATCGACAATCCGGGGCTGAGATATAACGGCGCAAACTATGTGCTCAACGTGATCGTTGCCAACCCGACGGTTGGCGGTTCGCTCCAGACGATGGCCCGCCCGGCGCTCAACCAGGCGTGGGGCGTATATTTCGCCGATGCAAAGTTTAACAAGGGGCGCTCGCAGTGGGACGTCGGTGCAAGCTACAAACTGACCGACAAACTCAAGTCTCACCGTGATTACACCGAGACCTTCACCTATCCCGACGGCTCGACTCTCACCCGCAATGAGAGCTCGCAAGGCGGCTCGCTCGACAACACGATGGGCAACCTCTGGGCCTCATACAGCTATATCAAGCCTGACACTACAGTGATCTTCATCGAAGCCACGGCCAACAAGGAGTTCAGCAACCGCACAAGCTATGACGGACTTATGACGCTGAGCAACAATGCCGACAAAATATTTCTCTCTGACATCAACGGCAGCCGCGGCACCACTCCGGCCCTCTCGGCCTATCTCGAGCAGCATCTCGACCACAATCAGACCTTGGTCGTAGACTTCAAGACGACGTTTTACGCCGGCAGCGCTTTCTCAGACTACGTCGAGCGACCTGCGGTCAACGGCCATCAGCCCGAAGCGCTGGTCGACGTCCACACATCGATCAAAGACCGCAACCAGGCCTATGCCATCGAAGCAAACTACATTAAAAACTGGAACTCATCAAAGCTGACCGCCGGAGGCTCATATACGGCCAACCGCAACCGCTCGGTCTATGAAAATCTCGGAGGCGAAGTCTTTCACCAGCGTCAGGACAAAGCCTACTTCTTTGCCGAATATTTCCAGCGCATCAATAAGGTATCGGTCACCGCCGGCCTGGGCGCACAGTACACCTCGTTTCTCTTTAAGGAGACCGACCAAGGCCGCGATTCGTGGAATCTTCGTCCACAGGCAACAGTCAGCTACACCGTCAACGCCAATCACAGTCTGCGACTGAGTTTCCAATCATGGCAGTCGACGCCGACGCTCGCCGAAACCAACATAGCGCCCCAACAGGTCGACGGCTTCCAATGGCACATCGGCAATCCCAATCTCAAAACCTCGACATCATATATGCTCACGTTGCGCTATAACTTCAACTTCAAGCGCGTCAACGGCATGGCGGGAGTGCGTGCGTTCACAAGTCCCGACGCCATCACCCCCTTGCTTTACTGGCAGGGTGATCGCCTTGTGACTACCTTCGAGAACAGCCGCGGGCTGCAAAATCTCTCTTTCTTTGTCTCGCCACAGATCGAAATCATACCCTCATGGCTGACCGTCAGCGGCTATCTGCAGTTCCGCACAGAGCGCATGCGCGGCTCCGGCTACTCCTTGACCAATTCAGACTGGAGCGGCAACGCCAATGTGATGGTGACTCACTGGGGCTTTGTGCTGCAAGGTCAATACATCCGCTCGCAGCGCGACCTTTGGGGCGAGAAAATCAGCTGGGGCGAAAACCTCTCGATCGTCGCCCTATATTATGACTGGAAAGACTGGCAGTTTGGGGCCGGCATGATTATGCCGTTCGGCAAGTATGACCAGGGTTCACGCCTGCTCAGCAAGTGGAATACTAACGAACAACACATGCGGCTCGATATGCGCATGCCCTACATACAGATTGGCTACAACATCCAGTGGGGTCATCAGCAACGAGGCGCCCGAAAGCTCGTCAACGCCGACGCCAACGCCGACCAATCATCAGCCGGCAGCCGATGATAGAAATGAAAAATTAAGTTAGACAGTTGATTTTTTTTTACATTTTTCCGCCACTCACCAAGCTGAGATCTGGCTGTCAATCCAGCGCAGGCGCGAGAGGTAGGACCGGCGGAGGCGGTTGACGGCGCCTTTGTAGTTGAGCGAGCCTTCAGAGTTGGGTTCATCGGGAGTCGGCCATAGTTTCTGATTGATTTCGGCCGACTCGCTGATGGCGCTCTCGGTGCTGTCGATAAAGTCGGCGAGAGCTTCGAGCGCGGGCTTGTGACTGAGCCATCGCTCCTTCGCCTTCATCTTGAAGAGTGAGTTGCGGAACAGATCACCATAGTAGATACTGTTAATGATTATCCACTGCTGCGAGGTGCCAATGAAGGTGCCATAGTCGAAGTCCCACAGCGGGCCGGCGCGCAGGACGCCGTTGCGGTCTTTGTGCATATAAGAGCTTTTGGGATGAACGGCCTCATAATTCTGCACAAGCTCGTTGACCAACCACCAGTCGATAAACGAGTCGACATCTATGAGCGTCGAAATCTCTGCATAAGTGAAATCGCCTGCAAGCACTTGCTCTAAGTGATTGATATAGTCTTTGATATAATCAAGGTGAACCGGGGCGAGCACATCTTCGTCGGGATCCTTGATGTTGACGGGCATATTGCGCAGCTCGGTGCGGAATTTGTTGACCTCGTCAAAATATGTGTCATACTCAAGGAGATAACCACCGGTGCGGCCCTCGTTGTCGATGTCAGTTGCCTCCATCTCGGTGATGTTGACGCGGTTTTTATCGATCTTGATCTGCTCGCAGAGATAATAGTTGCCGACAAACTCGCCGTTGAAGACAAGATCGACAAACTGTCCGCGGGGCGTCCAGCCAAGACCGTCGGTCATGCAACGGCCGATCTCAAAGGCAACTGCATTGCGCATCAAGGTCTTGTCGAGATAGTTGGCAAGTAGCACCCATCGCTTGTGCTTAGGCATGCCGAGTATCTCGGTTTTGCTATTGAGCTTGATGGCGTAAGGCTTTTTGTCGTATGTCCAAGTGGTGTTGCCGCGGCCTTTGTACTGCACTTTTTCTAACGCCACAACGTCGGCGGTGTCAGTGAAGATGCTCAACGAGCCGTTCTTGACCCAGTCGTCCTTGCTCGTGACGGGAGCCGACGAATCAGCATAGACTACCGGCAGGTCAGAGTAGCGCACTGCGAGGACGTAGCTCTGCGACTTGCCGTCAGCAGTGGTGACAGTCAGCGTGACGGGATGAGTAAGGTCGAGCTGCGCGTCGGCGTCGAGCACCTGACCGTCAATAGTTATGACGCCCGGCGTCTCAGCTTCGAGTTTAAGGCTTTTGACATCAACGTCGTAAGGCAGCTTGACGGTATAAGTAGAGTTGCCTGCTAACTGAGCCTCGACGCCGTTGAGCGACAGTGATGTGAAGACAGGGTCGGCAACCGGCGGCTCCGGGAGCTCGGGTGTGTCGGGCACGTCAGGCGTTTCGGGCGTCCGGGGGTCATCAGAGCATGATGCAAAAGCGGCAATGCAAAAAAATATTGTGAAACTTATCAGGAGTGTTATTCCAGAGCGCTTTATCATAAGTCGTTATTTAGAATCGTTCCAAATGAGATCACAAAGATAGCAAATAAATAGCGAATAAAAAACACCGCAGCTCGCGAGGGGGGTGCGGGCTGCGGTGGATCAGTTATTTTTTAGTGGGATGGAAGCTTTCAGTCTTCGGGGGCGGTCACCGGCAAGCCCTCTGACCATTCGATGGTTTCTTCTTCATCATCGTTGTCAATGGTCACTGCCTCTTCGATTTGGACGCGCTCTGTCATCGGGGTGTAAGGGGTCGATGTCGAGGCGACGTAAACCGCAAGGCCGATGCCGATGGCAAAGACGATAAGGATGGCGGCTATGATGACGTATGTTGTTCGTTTCATTTTAGTGTTATTTTTGGTTGTCAAGATACTGTTGATACATTTCTGAGAGTTGGGCCGGAGTGATGTCGAGCATGGCGAGCTGACGGAAAACCGTCTGCACACCGTCGCCGAGCACCTCGCGGCGGCGCAGCCCGATGACTTTCTGTCGCGCATCGGTGGAGGCGAAGAAGCCGAGGCCGCGCTTGTTGTAGATTATTTCCAGACCGGCGAGATAGTCGTAGGCTCGCATGACGGTGTTGACATTGACCTCAACCTGAGCGGCGTATTCTCTGACTGACGGTATTCGCTCTTCAGGCACGAAGACCCCGGTCAGCACCTTGTCGCAGATGTCGTCGGCAATCTGGAGGTAAATCGCTTTGCTGTTATTATTAAAATCTATCATAAGGGCGAGGAGGGGATTATAAACGTTCGATAATTTCGCTTTCCTTCATTCGGTAATAGGCAGTGATGTGGCAGAACAGAATCCAACAGACAGGAAAGACTTTTAACACCGTATCTACAAGACTTATAGACCTATCAGTCAATACAGTACACCCCGGAGACATAGTTATTTCAAACGTAAAGTGAAATAACATAAACGTCAAGATGAGTAGTGCCATAACGACTCCTGCGGTCTTAAGATATGAATTTTTGGGAGCGATGGTACTGCCGAGGACAAATGTGGCCTGGGCGGCTAATATCCATACTACAGACTGCCAGAATTCAATATCAAAATCAGGAAATTCAGCTAATGTCACATAGTGCAACCCGGCCACGTCGCCATAATTGAACTTTATGATAGCTACGGTCAGCCCTTCGGCGATCGAATATGCCGCGAGGAAGCCAAGGGTCACGCCTAAAACATAGATCGTCCAACGGCTAAGATATTTCTCCAAGATCGTGCTCGGCAACATAATGGTGGTGAGTCGCAGACTTTTGGAAGTCATATTCTGTATAAAGAATGATGCGCCGATCGTCAGCACGAGGATGCAAACGACTGAATAAACATTGTAAGTAGCGCCCAATTGCTCTTTGTAATATCGATAATACTTACATATAGAATGTGACTCGGGCTTTGAGAAAACATAAAGCAAAGCCGTCAACGCAGCGATCAGCACCAGCCACTTCAAGAGCAGAGTGCGGCCATCGAGAGCCAAGTCGCGCTTAAGGCAATGGCCGAATCGCGTCGGGTCGAATAATTGAGACTGTTTCTTCATAAATAAGTAAGATTATAGACGCTCGATGATTTCTGTTTCTTTAAACCGGTAATATGCAGTGACGTAGCAGAAAACCGCCCACACGAAAGGCATATATTTTATCAGATTGAGCGTAAGCTCCTTGGCCTGATCTGTCGGCCAGAAACAGTCGGGCTGACGCGAAACATTATAGACGTTAGTCACTACGGTAATATACACGATAGCAAGCAGGATAAGAACGCCCGTGGTTTTGAGAAAAGCGTTTTTGGGAGCAATGGTGCTACCAAGCACATAGGTGGCCTGGGTCGCGAGTAAGAAGCCCCATAGATAATACCAGTGTTCGGCAGCTGACTGGACTTCAAATGGCCCGATATACCTGAGTCCGGCTACCTCACCGTAAAAAGCCTTGATAATGATCAGACGGAAAAATTCGGCGAGCGCAAACGATGCGATGAAGGCGACCGTAACGCCAATGACGCAAATTATGATGCGGCTGAGATATTTCTCTAACGATGATGCAGGCGACATCAGCGAGTTGAGTCGGTTGCCCGCCGAAGTCATATTTTCCATAAACAGCGAGGCGCCAAGCATGCAGAATATAAACCCGCAGAAACGGAACAAAGTGAATGAGCCGTCGAGCTGGATCATCTCGTAGGTTTTGATCTTCACATACGGAGGCTTTGTCACGAAATAGAGCAGCAGTGTAGTGAGTGCAACCATAATCAGTAGCCTCAGCAACCATCCGCGACCGTTGAGCCTCAGGTCGCGAGTCAGGCAGCGCGCGAAACGCGCCGGGTCAAATGTTTGAGACGTAGTTTTCATCACTGATCGTTGTCTTCGGGGTTAAAAAGTCGGGTTACCAAATCGCGGCGGGTCGTTGCAAGTTCAAAGAGACTTTCGAGGTTGACCTCAGTGTCGTAGGAGCCGTCGTTGGGTATGATGATCTGGGCGTTGCCGAGACCGGGCTGCGCCACGAGCGCACGATCGATAAGCTCGCGGTCGTTGGCGTTGAGGAAGGCGAGCTTAGCGGTGATGGTGTTGATCGGCTCGTTGAGCAGCAGATGGTGATCGTCCATAATGATGACATGGTCGAGGATGCGGTCGATGTCGCGCACCTGATGGGTCGAAATTATTATGACGCGGTCATCAGAAGCCGATGAGGCGATGAAGCGGCGGAAAGCAGCTTTGCCGGGTATGTCAAGGCCGTTGGTGGGCTCGTCCATCAGCAGCAGCGAGGTGTTGCAGGCAAGGGCAAAGCTCATGAATATCTTTTTCTTCTGACCCATCGAAAGGGTTGAGAGCTTATACCCGGCAAGGTCACCGACCTCAAAAGTGGCCAAGTGGCGGCTGAGATCTTCGGCCGAAAAGCGCGGATAGAAGGGGGCGTTCATCTTGACATAGCTGTCGAGCTTGACCGGCGGAAGGGTGAGCTCTTCAGGCACGACAAAGATATCGCAGAGCGTCTCAGGCAGACGGAGGCGGGTGTTGATGTCCTTGAAGTCAACGCTGCCGCTCTTAGGCGTCAGCAGACCTGAGATGAGATAGAGTAAGGTCGACTTGCCGGCGCCGTTGGGACCGAGCAGACCATAGATGCCACCGTCGTTGATTTTAAGCGTGAAATCCTCAACCACCGGCTCGCGGCGACGGGGATAGCTGAATGTGAGATTGTTGACGTTTAACATAATGGTGAGTTTTTAATAGATTGTAATGTAGTTGTAGAATGTAGATTATTAGAGGACGCAAATTAAGATGATGACGAGGGCGGCCAGAAATGTCGACGCGAAGCCCGATGAGATTGTGAAAGGAAGGATTGAATTCATAATGATGTGGTGTATTAGTGAACTATTACACCGCAAAGGTAGGACACTTTTTTATATCCACAAAATATTTCCGCAACTTTTTTCGAAAAAAAATTGCGGAAATAAAAAATAGGTTTTGAATGTAGGGGGGCGTAGCAAGCTACGACCGTACTTATACGACCGTACTTATCCTACCAGTGATGATGGGAGGCGAGGGAGGTGGGAGCGTGTGACACAGGGTGAGCCTCGATGCGCGGAGCGTATTTTTCGTACATTGCGCGTGAGGTGGCTACGCCGTCGACGCGATCAAGGTAGTCGATCACATTCGAGGGCTCGATCCACGCATTTTCGAAATCGCGCGAGGCGTTGTAGAACTCTTGCTCGTCAAACTTCTTGCCCTGCTCGGCTGCGGCGATCACGCGATCGACAAACATTGACCATCGGGGCGCATAATAGCTGTCGTTGAGCTCGGCCCACTGGCGGTTGGCATAATCGTTAAGATCTTGCGAGGGGCCCCAGATGGTGATCAGAGTACGGGCGTTGCGCTCGTAATAATCCTTCTGCTCGGGTGTCACACCGTGAGCGCGCGCATCGTCGATCCACTTTTTGAGCGAGAATGCCGAGTGGCCGCTGAGCAGGGTCGTAAGGTCGGCAAAGAGCTCGTTAATCTCAGCGCCTTTGGCGCGCAGCTGCTCAAGGTCGCCATTCTGATAAGCATTGGCAAAATCCTCGCGCACGGCAATGAAATAGTTGCTCAGCGCCTGACGGCCGAGGTTAACGCAGTCAAACACATAGCTGTCGCGATCACAAGAGTCGACATCAAGCATCAAGCCCCATGCGCGCAGCAAGTCGGCGTTGCGATAGTCGATATTAGGCTTGACCGTCCACCACGCAAAGCCGTCGAGGGTCGGACGGCAATTGCTCAGCGGGCCCTGACCGCAGAGCGATGGCTGTACCATCACGCTGTCGACCAACAGCTGCCACGCCGAGCGGGCATTGGCGTCATTGCGGCCTACGCGTCGGTCAATGATATTGCGCGACGCGTCATAGTCGGCGGGGAGGGTCCACGCCTGCGACAAAATATATTCATACATATAGGGGTTGACGTCGAGGCCTTCGAGCGTCGATCCGATGCCGCAGAGGTTCGAGCCGCCGTTGGCAAGAACATCGTCAATGCGCTTCTCTACGTCGTTGATCGGCGAAGCTAAGAACGAGTTGCCGCCGAAGTTGCCGAGATAGCACCAGATATAGGGCTGACCGTAGAACGAATCGAAGAGCTTCCACTCCTCGGTGTGCTCGCAGTAGTAGTCGAGTAGCATCATACGTCCCTGAGGCACTCCCTGAAGGTAAGCCTTGGCAGTGACAGGAGTCCAATGGTCAGGGTCGGCATAAAGGATCCAAGCCATCTGGAGCCAAACGGCCTCGGGGTCGACAGCCGCCACTGACTCAAAGATGTTGCGCGACATCATCGCGAGCGAATCGGGATTCCACGTCGGGGGATCAACTTCGTTGAAGGGATCGATGCCATAGATATGGTCAGTGCCATATAGGCGGGTCTGCTCAGAGAGGTATTCTTTCTGAATCACGGCGAAGAGCGAGTCAGCCGGACTAAGGTAGGTGCAGCGGAACTCTGCGGGAAAGCCACCCCACTCACTGACCGTGGTGGTGATGGCGTCAGGATAACGTTTGGCGAAAGCTTCGGGCACATGACCGGCAAAACCGGGGAGCACGGGGCGCATCGACAGCTCGCGCTCACGGGTGATGATGCGCTTCTGCAGATCAGCCTGCTCTTCGAGCCACTCTTTGGGGAGGGGGCTCTGCCAACCGTCGAGGTTGCACATACGATGCCAAGGCAGATGAGCGGGACCGGTGAAATATGAGCGTATCTCTTCATCAGAGAGACCGAGCTTGGTCCACACATTATACCATATAGCCTCCTGGCCGGTCGTAGCCAGGGGCAAGTTGACACCGTTGAGAGCCATCCAGTCAATGAAACGCTCCCAGTCGCGCCACTGCCAGAAGGGCATACTGTAGCCCGAGGTGCAGTAATTCAAGAAGAAACGGTTGGCCAGACGAGCGTCGACAGTCACCTCGTCGTCGACAGCCGGAATCTCAGCCGGCAGCTGCACTGGCTCGTCGGCATACCACGACACCTCGGTGAGGCAATACTTCTTCAGATAATAATTGAGTCCGACGGCCATCGAGCCGGCATTGTTGCCGGTGATGATCAGACGGTCGCCCTCGCTGCGGAGCGTAAAGCGGTCAACGCTGTCGGCCGAATGACTTTTCACAAACTCTATGCGATGGGCTATCTCAGGTACAACGCGGGCAGCCAGATCAGAGGCTGCCCGTGTGTCAGGATCTTCGGGCGAGCACTGCACCATGAGGAGTGCAGTGACTGCCAAAAGCATCATTTTCGAAAAACATTTCATCGGCGTAGGCGATTATTTCTTGATAAAACGAATTGCAGTGCCGCCGCCGGCCGCCAATTTCAGAGGCAGAGTGTCGGTTGACTTAACTGTCTGCTCGGTGACAGTGTAAGCAGTCGGATTAGTCTCCCAGTTTGCGTCGGGCGCGTCGGCATAGATCTGAGCTGTGTATTCGATGCCGGGCTCGAGGAAGTCGAGAGCGACGTCGAGGTCGCGGGCATTCTCGTCAGTGGCCGCGCCGAGATACCAGTCAGGCGAGTTGCGGTCCTGACGGACAGTCACAACATAGTCGCCGATGACAGCGTCAGGCACCAAGGTCTTCTCCCAGTCGACGGGCACGTCTTTGATAAACTGGAACGCATCAAGATGAGCCGAGTAGTTTTCGGGAGTGTCAGAGGCCATCTGCATCGGGCTATAGATGATCACATAGAGGGCGAGCTCCTTAGCCAAGGTCGTGCGCACACGGGCAAAGGGATAGACGGGGTTGTCGTAGTTGAATGTGCCGAAAGTGTAGTCCATCGGGCCGGCAAGACCGCGGGTGAAGGGCATCAGCACAGTGTGCTCGGGCGGGTTGCCGCCATCCTGATCCCAGGCGCAGTGCTCCTGACCGCGCACACCCTCCTGAGTCATCAGATTAGGCCATGTGCGCTGCAGGCCGGTCGGCATCACGGGTTCGTGGTTGTCGATGTTGACCTTGTGGGCGGCCGCCGTCTCGATCACCTTGCGGTAGTGGCGCACGCCATACTGGCTGCTGTGATCCTCCTTGCCGTCCATCAGCAGGTTGACGTAACCGGTCTTGACGTTATGGACGCCGTGATCGGTGTAGAACTGAAACGCTGTGTCGAGCTGATTCTCGTAATTCTTGGTCCACGCCGCAGTCTCGTGATGACCCACGAGCGTGACGCCCTTTGAGGCTGCATAGTCGGTGATCTCCTTGATGTCAAAGTCAGGATAAGGCTTGGTGAAATCGAAGTGGTCGTTAGCAGGCCAGTGACCTTCCCAGCCGACGTTCCAACCCTCGACGAGGACGCCGGGTATGCCGTGCTCGGCAGCGAAGTCAATATACTTTTTGACATTGGCAGTGTTTGCGCCGTGGTTGGGACCTGCATACCAGGTGCCGTTGCCAAGGTGCATCTCCCACCAAACTCCGATATACTTCATCGGCTTGCACCACGAAGCATCCTCGACTGCGCACGGCTCGTTGAGATTGAGCATCATATAGGAGGTAACGAGATCGCCGGGAGTGTCGCCGATGATTATCGTGCGCCACGGAGTAGCGAACGGAGTGACAACGTAAGCCGCCACGCCGGTTGACCAGGGCACGAGACGCGCTTTGAGCGTAACCGAATCCTCGCCGATAAGCTGCATCTTGGGATAGTCGGTCAGATTGGCCTCGTGGATGGCAAGATATTTGTTGGCGGGAGCTTCCACAGTCACGGGGGTATGGACGGTATCGAGTTCAGCAATCGGTTTACGATGATAATACTCCTCGTAATAAACGTCACGGTTAGTCATGGCCCACGCCTCAGACGCTGCAGGGACGGCGAACTCAGTGAGTTCGTCCATAATAACAAGTGAATCGCCCTGCTGAGGGAACACGTAGCGATAGCCGAAACCATCGTCAAACACGCGCACTTCAAGATTGACAAGCAGCTCCTTGCCGCCTCGCTGACGCATCTCGACAATCATTTGGTTGTAATTGTCGCGCACCTCACGGCTTTCGCCCCAGGTGGTTTCCCATGTCTCGTCGTGAGATGAAAGAGTAGTGTTGAGCACATCAAAACGCGCAACAGAGTCGTTGCCTTCGAGCACAAAGCCGAGTCGCGAAGGAGACACGATTGAAGCTCCCTCGTCAGTCACGCTATAAAAAAGACCGTCGGCATTGTTGTCGAAAGAGAATTTAATTTTGCCGTCGGGCGAAGTCACTTCATTTGACGGAGACGAGCATGCTGCGAGTCCGCCGACTGCAGCAAGCGCTATAATAAAAATCTTACTGTTCATTTTTGTTAAATTCTTTCTGGTCAAGGGTCTGGGTGTAGACGTGGCCGTTGTGGTCGGTAGCCTTGACTGTGATTACTGAATTTTCATTTTCGGGCACGGCGTAGAACATGTGCTCGGTGATGTCGCAACCCATATAGGGGAAGGGATAGTTTTTGCCGTTGGCGACGACATCGTCCCAAAGGTTGGGATCTTCGCCGGTAAACTGAATCATCTCGCCTTTGA
>CAYRFB010000015.1:0-24889 GCA_964423485.1 uncultured Bacteroides sp. | reverse complement strand
CATCTCGCCGTGCGCCGTCCGTTGAAAAGCCGCGTGATAGATATGGCCGATATTGCATCGGTGGAGCTGTTTCCTCCGACGATGGGTGAAATCCGTATATGCGGCAGCGGCGGCTGGTTCGGCTACTGGGGATGGTTTAAGGAGCGCGATCTTGGCAAATATTTCGCCTACTATGGTCGCTCGTCAGACTGTTATCTCGTCAAGCTTAAAAACGGGCGTCAATATATCATCGGCAGTGAAGATGCAGCTGATGTCGTTGAGGCCATACTTCGCCATATCAGCTAAGCTGAGGGCGAGGTTTCAATTATCGGCTGAGCGGGAGCCCAAGGCTTTTCAAGCGTTTGCGCTCCAGGGCTCGGCGCTGCTGGCGGGTCATTGTTGGCAATGGCAGGGGAACGGCCGGGCGGCTGGTGTCCGCCGGTTTCTGCGAGGTCTCAGGGCTCTTGGTGATCTCGGAGCGCTTGGAGCATTCGGAGGTCTCGGAGTCCTCTGATGGTGCAGCGACCGCTATTTCTGAGGCCGCAAGGGCGAGTAGGGCATTGTTGGCCGATTTGGTTGTGTCATCGGCGACGACGAGGATCGAGAGTTTGCACTTCACCTGCAGGGCAACGAGACGCTTCATAATGTAAGCCGCCGATGCATTTCGGCCAAACGACAGGGCCGCGATGCGGGTCACGGAGTCAATGACGAAGGTGCGGATCGCAGTGTTGCGCACGGCTTCTTCGATTGCTTCGAAGACGATGTCGGCATAGTCGCGCTTATCGTCAATTGACTCAAATTCAGGTGTGAAAATATAAAGGTTGTCAGCATCGGCCTTCGCTGTGGAGTCGAGTCGGTCGGCATTGACATATAGCACTTCGCGACCGCCGGCTGCTATGTCGTTAGCTATTTCAAGCGCTTTGGCTGTCTTGTCGACTGTGCGCGGGGCGTGGAGCAGGGCCGTCGTGCCTTCGCGCCAGATGTTTTTGAAGAGGAAGATCGGTTTGATGATTTCGCTGAAAAATGATTTTGCTTTGATAAACTTCATAGTTATAATAAATTAAGAATTAAAAATTAATTAAGAGTTATCTCACCGGCAAAGTTACTAACGATATCCGCGCAAAAACACGCAAATTTGTACAGCTATACGAATTAATATTGTTTAAATTACGATAGTGTGGTGGTATGCAGCTGATTGCCCGGGAGACTTTAACAAATCGGTCTATTCAAAAAAATAAGAGGGGTGAGCATCGGCAGAAAAAGATGCTCACCCCTCTGTGGCTGTCGCGCTATTGTCTAACGCCTGTGACGGAGTTCAGACGGTCCGCGACCCCACCGTATCATTTGATATAGACTTTTTTAGCGGTGCCGTCAGAGTAGCGGACAATATTGAAGCCCTTGAACGGACGCTCAGACGCCACACCCTCGAGGTTGTAGTAAACTGCGGCTTCAGCACCATCAACCGCAACGTCTTCGACACCGGAAGTGCCCTTGTCATTGTAGTAAGTGCCGGTTGCTTCATCATAAAGCACTTTCATACCGCCGATTACTGGGTGCTCATCAACGCCAATTTCTTGACCGAACGCCTCGCCAAGCAGGTAAGCTACCTCACCTGAACGCATCTGCTCCTCGGTCACAAGGGTCTGACCTGCGGTGATTTCGTATTCTTTTGTGGCAAATGCATTCCTTACATTATTTTTTTGTTTGGAACCACCAACACATGCTCCAGCCGTCGTAGCAGTGATTTCACCAATATTGAATACATTCTCAATGATAGCATCTACTTTGTTATTCGCTCCCACAACGCCACCGCATTGAGTAGTACCAGTTATACATCCTGTATTATAAGAGTTGGTTATTATAGCGGTATTACTAAATGCGCCACCTGCAACACCTCCCATGTATGAAGTACTACCAGTTATGTCGGCATGATTTACGCATCTGTCAACCTTGCCGTTATCATAAATGTAACCAACTATACCACCAACAGAATAGCCTGCTGTTACTGAACCTCTGACCGTAAGGTTGGAAATACTACCATCTTGCAATGAAGCAAAAAGCCCTTGATAACTTTCAGCTGAATTATTGATGTATAGGCCCTTAACCTCATAACCTTGGCCATCGAAGTCCCCCCTATAGCATAGTTTATTATCAACACCTATTGGAGTCCAATCATAGTCACCCAAATCAATATCCTGAAGTAAGACTGCGTCTTGCGACTCGTCTTCATTATTAACTTGAGCTGCAAACCAAGCAAGTTCTTCGCCACTGGAAATCTGATAAACGTTATCTGATTGCTTTGGTTCTGTCATAGTTTTTCCATCCCAAGCACCCGGGGCTTCAGTCATTTCAATTTTGAAAACCTGAGTGCCTGTTGCATCTTCAGCAATGGTATATTGATTGCGATATGCGCGATAACCGGCTTTTGATGCTGTAACATTATATGTTCCGGCCCAACCTGAATATTCGCCATTTTCATCAGGAGTCAGTGTGATGTCCTTATTTACGTAAACAATATTCAGATCGACATCACTTATATTGCAATCAATCTGTATAGTATATTTTTCGAGTGCCTTAATAGGGATATTAACTTCTGGGACATAACCAAAATATGTTTTATGAGCGGTTGCTGTGAAATTCGGCGAACGACCTACTACAGGATTTATATTTCGGTGACTACCAATTGGATCGCCGTAGCCATTGACTTGGATTACGCCCTCATTCATAATATATTCCGGATTGTTTTCAGCGTCATAGTCAAACGGAATCTCGAATGTCACAGCCTGAGCTTGTTCCGAAGATCCAAAAGTATATTGGTTAGGGCCAAGAATGAGTGAAGTTCCGTTAGGCACACCGTTGTAAGTCACATAAGCTGACATATTATAGATGCCTGCGAGCTTATTAGCAGGGTGGAATAAACCGGAGTACTGAATTTTCACTTCATCGCCTGGATTAAAGGTTTGGCTATTTTCGCGTGAGAGGTTAATAATGTCGCGATGACATTCTTTTGCAGTCAACACTTGATAAGCCGACTTACCTTGTGTATCAGTCAGTTTGACAATCTGACGGCCATGCTTTAGCAGAAGTGTATATGAACCGTCATCGTTCCTGGTCACGCCTTCAGAGCCAAAACCGCTATATGTTATAGTCTGCTCTCCAATAGTCGGATAAGCAATAGTCACATTGTCCACGCCATCAGGGGTAAAAGTATAAGTTGCCCCTTCTTCTGTGTCAAGATAATAGAATACGTCACATTCGGCATCGACATATTTACCTGCAAGTTTTTGAGTTTCGCTATTATATTCTTCGTTTATTACCATGTTGGCGTTGATATTGGCAGAATCTTCGCCGACGGTGACCACATAGACGCCAGTATTTTCCGGCCAAATAGCGCCCCAGTATTCACCGCCCATCCATTCCTGCCAACCACCGACGGCTGTACAGCGGATTGCATCGTAGGTTACAAGAACAATAGCTGTGCCATTACCAACAGTTTTAATCTGAGACCACGGAGATATGGTTGTATTTGCATTATCTATTTCAATCACACCATTGCTGGGCTTTCCATCAAGGTCCACAATAGTATAATGGAAATCCGGCTCCATAAAGTAGTTGTCAATCTGGGTATTAGTTAACTCCCATGTACGCATAGCATGCGCATTGAATGTTTCACCCACTTTTAGCTTAAGATAACCCTGCGGATTGATGTTGACAAATATATCGCCCGTCTCGTATCCATTATTGCTTTTGGGATCATGGTTAATCTTCTTGGGGTCAAACGCTTTGTAATCTTCTGCTGTAAAGCCCTCGGGTTTTCCTGTACCTGCAATTGTCAGTTCGCCGTCCATCCAGGTTCGGAAATTATATGATTGTCCATTAGAAATAAAGTAAGAAATGGTTTTGACATCTCCATTTATCTCTGTATTACGGGGCTCAATTTTTTTAAAATCAATAAAATGTGAACGTTTTGTTCCTAAGAAAAATTCAGCATCAGAAGGCACTGTAACAACATAGTCATATCCTTTATATAATTCTCCGGCTAAGTTTCTGTTAAATGTAATTGTGCCTGATAATTCTGTCGGCAGATAACCTTCTTTTTCTTTCTCTTCGCCGGGAATATACTGAACATTAACAGTATTACCGTTAAATACAAGAATAGTTTTGTGGTCTTCAGTAAGACTATTGCCAAAAGTTGCGTTAACAGCTTCTCCCTCTCTTGTCATTACTTGGCACTCTACTGTGTAGTCACCGTTATTATTAGACCACAGCGACCCATCTTCATTCTTATTTGTCACATACGCCGTGCAAGTGAAAATTAAGAATTCCTGCGTCTCTGTCTGATCTAAAACATTTAGAACGATTGTACCGCTGACTGTTTCACCATCTGTTGCGTAAGCGGTTAGAATATAGTTTCCAGCCGGGGTATCAAAGGTGTAAGTAAATCCGTCACTCTCACCTACCTCTATAGCATCTCCGGTCTCTTCCTCTACAATACTCATTGTAGGTGACTCGTTATTCATTACCACCTTGACCGGTGTTGCCCCGGCGGTGCTACAGAAAGCCGCCGCCAAAAGCGGAATGATTAAATGTCTTAGTTTCATAAGATTGATTGTTAATGATTTGGATTAAAATTGTTATGGTAGAAAAATGATTTTTTTGCCTTGTCGGATGTAGATTTGGCCGGGTGTCGGGTCGCTGACCTTTATGCCCTGGAGGTTATAGAGATCCAGATCGGTGACAGTTGAGTCAACTGTTATGTCGCTGAATCCACCGGTGTAGTTGTCAGGCTTCAGCGCAAGAAAGTGGCCGGGGTTGATATAAACACCAAACTTGCCGAGCAGCGTTCCCTCTGGTGACCACTGATATAGCGTGCCGCCTTCGACGAAGCCTCCGGCATCGGTGGCGTAGATGTAGCCGGTGTAAGGATTGATATACAAGCCGTAAGGCATACCCAATTTTTTCAAATCGGCGAGCACTGTGCCTGGGAAATCTTCTGCAATGCCATCAGCGCCATCCGTCGCCATGACCGCGTCGGGGGTAATGGAGATGTAATTGAAAGTGTATTCACCTGTGTAATAAGAATATCGAGAACCGATGGCATAAAAATCGCCGTCAGGGGTCGTGCAGCTGTAAGTGGCTGCATAGGGTAGGGATACGAAACACTCCGAGTCGGGCTTATCACTTAGTGCGGCCTCGCAGTCGAAGATGATTGTCGCTGCCGACACTTCATAATAGTCGCCCGGCGAGTTGATGCACAGATATTTGCCGCTCTGTGACATTTTGCCATAGAGATTGATCTGGCCGGTGTCGACCGTGCGCACCACAGTCATCGTCTCAGCGTCAATGACACTGACCGTTTTTTCATAATCGTGGTTTTCCTGAAATGCGTAGCCGCCGGTGTTGGCCACAAACAGATGACCGTCGTAATAAGCTATTCCTTCGGGTTCATAACCGACTTCGACCGCCGCAACGATCCCGAATGATTTAGCGTCGATCTTAGCAACGAAACCTTTTGTAAAGTTGACAAACTTGCCGTTGATCTTACACTCGTGGGCATAAGACGAGACATAGACGTAGTCGCCGTCAGAGGCGAGCTTGCGGTTATTGGGGACGTCTTCGGTCGCAGCGACCGCCTTGCCGTCGGGAGTGATGAATTGGATAATGTTTGACCAATTGATTGCGATGGCTATCAGATCATCGTTGACGGCGATAATGTCGTTAGGCGTGTCGCCGAGCTTTGAGCCGTTGACATCGCGGAACCATTGATTGCTGACGATCTTGCCGTCTTCGAAGTAGGTGATCTTGCCGTTGTCTGACTGCCAGTTGCCTTCGTTGAGCAGGATGATGCGCTCTTGCGAGAAAGCGATCGCCGGAACGATAAGGGCCAACAGAGCCAACAGTTGTTTGAATGATTTTACCATATCTTATTTTGTTAGTTAGAGTTATATCAAATTGTAAATGTGGCGGTCAGCCTGAAATTGCGTCCGGGCATAGGGTAGCGCGGTATGTGTTCATACTGCACATCAAAGAGGTCGTTAATCTCCAGTGATACAATGAATTTGCGCAGCGCAGCCGATAGCTTTACGTCAACGTTGTTATAGGGCTTCAGCACATCTTCGGGGTCGGCATAAGACCACATCCTTTCGCCGACGTGAAGCTCTGACACAGTCAGCGAATAGTTGCGCCAGGCCGCGATGGCCGTGATGCCGAGCGAGAGTGTAGGGGAGTAGCAGATCGGCTTGTTATAGCTGGGACTGTCTGGATCGGTGCGGTTGAGGTCGCGCTGCCAGGTCAACGATGTGAGCAATGAGAAGTTCCACGCCCCGGTCATGTATCGGGCGGAAGCGGTAGCGTTCAGACCCCGGCAAAAGGTTTTGCCGTAGTTCATCATCGACCAGGTGTAGGTGCCTTTAAGCGGCAGACAGACAATGCGGTCGTCGATGAGGTTGACATACACGTCGGCTTGGATGGCGAAATGCAAGCGGGGAGAACTGAAATTATATTCTGCTCCGATGTCAAACTGGCGGGTGTACTCAGGCTTGAGATTGCGGTTGCCGACCTGAGTATAGTAGAGATCGTTGAGGGTCGGGGCGCGAAAAATGGTCTTATACCAAGTCTTAAAAGTCAATGTTTTATGGGTATATGCGAGGGATATTGAGGGGGTAAAACGGCTGAGTGGCTCAGCTGCTCCTACCTTAAGGCGGGTGTGGTCTTTATAATGTTGGTAAAGGAGCGAGCCGGCTACGCGGACATTGCGATAATTGATTTGACCCGCAACAACCGCCTTCTGATCTTCGCGGCGCACAGGATAAAATCTTTTTAGATCTGCGTCGAGCCATGACATCCTTATGTCATATCCCACATTGATTGACAGCCATTTCATCGGGAACCACGCGCCCGACGCGGCGGCATAGGCGTCATGCTGATAATAATGATTGTTGACTTTGGCCGTGTTTTGGTTGTCAGGATAGTCAGTGCAATAGCGCAGATATTCATAAGCATATTTGCCATTGACTTTAAGCTCAAACGTCTCGCCGAACACCCGGCGATAAGAGGCTTGGGCAAAGCAATCCTTGTCCCATTCGCGTCCGATGTTGTTATATTTGTCTGACAGTCTGCGCACGATGCCGCCGGGACAGCCGCGTTCTGACGCGTAGTAATACAGGTGAGATGAAAATCCACCGTTGAAAAGAGCGGCCTCGATGCGGCCATACTCGATGTCTGAATTTTTGCGCCGCCCGACGGTGTCCTCGTATTCCGACTTATATCTGAACGGATAGTCACCCTTAGAGTTTAGGTATTCGCCGTCGACAAAACCGCTCCATCCCTTCCGGTATATCTGAGCGTTGACGCGGCCCATATAGGTGTGAAACGACGCTATTCTCGCTGTCAGCGAGAGTGAGTCTGTGGTTGGGATGCGTGTGCGCATATAGACCGTCGCCCCCGAAGCATATTCCGAGGCCGACTGGCAGACGTCAAGTTTGTTAGCATTATAAAGTGAGACTGATTCGAGAGTGGAAAGTGAATACTTGCCTAAATCGACAGTGCCGTTCTGGGCATTTGTGATTCTGATGCCGTCGATGTAGACCCCGACGTGTTGAGCGCCGAGCGAACGCACATTTATCGTCTTTAGACCTCCGAGACCTCCATAGTCCTTGATCTGCACTCCGGCGAAATACTTCAAGGCGTCAGCGATCGAAGTTGTCGAAAGAGCCTGGAGTTCAGGGCCCGATAGCTCTTGCACTGTAGCGAGTTTTCGCGGAGAGACCGCAGTCACCGACACTTCGTCGAGAGAGATGATACTGTCGGGCCTTTCCGCAGCAATAGCGGAAAAGCAACAGACCTGGCATATTGATATAATTATGCAGATATGAACGCTTACCAGCCTCAGAGAGGTAGTTTTCATTTTCCAATATGTTTATCGCCGTGCTTAGCCTCGAGCACGTTTTTTGTGCGATTTAATAATATTGGCAGGTCTTCTGACTTATTCCTTTCATCACCGCCTTCCCAACCGTCGCACTCTTGCTTGGTCAGTGGCATCTTGGTGCTGAAATAATGGAACTTACAGCAGCGGGCCTGTTCGAGATTCTCACTCGATTCCCTTTTAATCGCGTCTATAGCGAACCAATTTGTAGTAAAATCACCGCAAAAGTATTAATAATTTTGTCACTGGCAAAAAAATTTTCTTCGCAGTGCCAAAAATTCGCAGCTCAGTCACCTCTTGCGCACCTCTTATTTTGCAGATTGGTGTAAAGTTTCTATCTTTGCTTTTGAAATTAGGAAATTTCTAAGTCAAAAATTGTTACGCAATGAATGTCACTGAAAAATATATTTCCCTGCTTACGGAATGTCTACCCAAGATCAAAAATGATTTTGGGGTGACTGGTATGGCAATTTTTGGTTCGGTGGCGCGAGGTGACAATACCAGCCATAGTGATGTTGATATACTTGTCGATATGCCGCCAAAGATTTTTTTGATGTCGGCTTTGAAAGAATATTTAGAGCAAGTGTTAAACGTTTCAGTCGATTTAATACGCCGCCCCTCTCACTTGTCCCAATCATTCCAAACTCAAATCGCTAAAGATGCAATTGTCATAATCTGATGATCTTTAGAAGATTAATAATCCAATAAGATTGGGACGTGGTTTTGTTGGGCAAAAAGGATGGCTTGGTATAATACTGAAAAGGCGCATTGAGCCAGGTCTTCGGTGCGGTATTTCGCTTTTGACTTTTTGTGTTTCTTGAGAAATATACCGAAAAGTGGTTTTGGCTTTTTGATATTAACCGGAAAATAGTACTTGTCGTCGCGCCATGACAGGATCGTGGCCTCATCTGCTTGCCATAACTGACTGTTGAGATCGTCTAATTCTTTTTTTAGAAGTGAGACCGTCGACATCGACGCCTCATCGCCATTAGGATTTGGGCCGCTGAAAATCATACGCGCATCGATCGGAAGCCAAAGCTCTACGCCGCTGAGCAACGAGCTGTTGATCCCCTTCTCCATGGCTTCTTTGACGACCGGCTCGTCATAAGCGCAGAAGCCTCCCTCTATAAATTCCGGCAAAGGACTCTTAAGGGCGCAACAGGATAAAAGCATAATCAAGGCATTGAAAGCGTCCCAATCCGGCTTGTCAGTGTAATAGCCACACTCTTTTGTTTCGTCCCATAACGGTCTGGGTTGCGTGATGTTGAGCCCGTCGGCGACATTGTTCAACCATCCACTTATAGTTTCTCTGATGCCGGCAATTTCATTTTGATCTTCAACCGGTTTTATTTCTTCACCGCCGACAACGGTCAAAATGCATTTCACGCCGGTTTCTTTAGCCTGTTGTTGCACGATTGTATCCCAGCTGCGGCCGTAATAGCGAGTTAACTGCCCTGCATATACATCTAATCCCATAATGCTTTAGTTTAATAGTATTTTAGCGAGTATATTATTTGCATATCTATCTGTCTGCAAAGTTAATCTTTTTGATGACAATTTTTTTATTTTCAATAAAAATCAGGATGGTTTTTGGGAATGTTGGGCAAAGTTGCTATCTTTGCGGCGGAATGGTTGTCCGCGGTTTTGAAGAGTCAAGGCTTTTAAGGACATCAAAAGGGAACGAGGTGAGAATCCTCGACAGTACCCGCTGCTGTAATTTCCACCGAAAGTGATGTGCGCAGTCACTTTCAGTATGTCAATCGCACCGAGTCACTGGCCAGGCATGGCTGGGAAGACGCGAAAGACCGGAATAAGTCAGAAGACCTGCCATTTTGCTAACTGTAGAGTATGCCCCGGGTGATGGGTTGACTTGACGACAGGTTCCGCATCGCGGCCTTGGGCTGTGGTGAGATTTGTCAAGGTTTTGATTCTTTCCCGATTGCGTCTCTATCAGTTAGGCGTAACCGGGATTAGTTTTTATAATCAAAACCTAAAAAATGGAACAATGAAAAAGTTTCTTACATCTTCACTCTCTGCGCTTTGTGTCTTCGGCTTATTTGCCCAGGAAAATGTGATAACTCTCGACCTGTCGAACGCCACAACCAAACTCGAGTTTAACGAGTCGACAGGCGCCTGGACCGACACCTATAACGATGACGAAGAAAGCATCGAAAGCCAGTGTTTCTCGTTTGTCCACAGCTCAATAAGCGACTGGGCTACATGGTGGGGTTTCACGGCGTCTAACTCGGCCGACAACTCGTTGCGCGAAAATTTCATAACCTATCAGTTCAGCAATATGGCCAAAGGCGGCATCGCTCTCAACGATGACGGCACTATCATGACCGATGACTTCGGTGCGCCCGTCGTAAGCGCCGAAATGCCTTATCTGGTCGCATTCTACAGCCCATATATGGCTGCGCGACCGGTCGACATGACATTTAACACCGACAAGACTTATGAGCCGGTGGGCGTCTATGTCAATCTCAACAGTTACGCTTATTATGCCATTCAGGATGGAGACAGCTATGCGCGGGCGTTCAACAACGGCGACACGTTCACCCTCACGGTCCACGGCGTTAGCCCCTCGGGCTCGGAAAGCGAAGTCGCTGTCGAGTTAGCATCATACACTAACGGCAACCTCACCATCAACCGCGGCTGGAGCTATGTTGACCTAAGCGACCTCGGTGAAGTCAACGAACTTTATTTCACTCTGAAATCAACCGACACTGGCGCGTATGGCGACAACACCCCTTTATATTTTTGTCTTGACAAGCTGATGGTTAAAGAGATCGTCACAACAGGCCTTGCAAGTCTCGTAGCTCCGGGCTCGCAATCGATCGCTTACGACCGCGCGTCAAAGACTGTGACCGTCGACGGTGCCGGCTTTGCAGTGGTCTATGACGTGACCGGCCGCAGCGTGATGTCGACTGAGTCGCCGACGTTCAGCATCGATGGTCTCCCTGCCGGAGTGTATGTAGTCCGTGCAGGCAAAGAAAGTATAAAAATCGCAAAATGATAAAGTTTAAGTTTAAATTAGTATTAGGAATAGTCCTTGTTGCAGGTTTCACGGCCTGCAACAAGGATGAAATTATTGTAGGTGACGAAACGATCGGCGGTGAGTTAGCTCCTCCGCGACCCGTGGTGCCTGATCCGATAGAGATTGATGACGGCGTATTTGCCGGACCTTCATATTTCTATAACTCAACGACGCGTTACACATTTGCCGGTCGCCCGGTATTTCTGACTCCTATAATTGAAGGAGACAGCTATGTGTGGAAGGTCGACGGCGTCAAAGCCGATTGCGACGCTCAGACTTTTAAATTCACACCCGACTCTCCGGGCGAATACATCGTCTCGGTAAACATCGGCGGCAACATCGCCGGAGAAGTCAAGGTGGTCTGCGTGGATCGGAAGGAAGGGCAGGGCTATATTGCCGGCACCGCCCAAACGATCTACGTCTATGAGTATGTGCCCGGTCCTGGTCAGTTTATCAACGATAATATGCCCGATATGACGCCTACGGAGGCGGCTCGATGGGCTGAAGGGCGCATAAACGAGGGCGAATTTGTTTCGCTCGGAGGATTCGGGGGATATATCATCGTGGGATTCCGTCACTCGATAGGTGACTTCAAAATCAAGGGGAACGCATTCTCTAACTCTGGCGGCGCGTCAAACGAGCCCGGCATAGTCTATGTCATGCAGGATGTCAATTTCAATGGGCTGCCCGACGATGAGTGGTATCAGTTGCGGGCGAGCGAGACCGACGCCGAAACCACCGTCGACGACTATGCCATAACATATTATCGGCCCGAGGCTCCTAACTCTCCCGTCAAATGGATCGACGGTTCAGGCATAGAGGGCGAGATCGCCTATATGGAGGCCTTTCATAAGCAGGATAGCTATTATCCGTCGTGGATAAGCGATGACAGTTATACACTCCGCGGCACAAAAGTAGCCGTCACGACCGAGCGTAACGCTGCCGGGCAGTGGTTCTCATATCCCCTCAAAGGAGGCTACGCCGATAACATCGGTGATAACAATGATACGTTCTATATGTCTGACGCTATGTTTGCCGATCATACGCCTGTCGATCTGATGTATATCGATTTTATCAAGATTCAGACCGGTGCAATGGGCCAGTGTGGCATACTTGGTGAAATATCGACTGAAGTTGTCAGCATAAATGAAAGATAAGATACTTTTTTCTGCCGTCTTATTCTATGCAGCCATGTCACTGACTGGCTGTATGGAATGGGACTACGGCGAAATACACGAAGAGTTTGATTTCCCCGGGCCCGGTCTGTTTATCACCAACGAAGGCAACTTCCAGTATGGCAACGCTTCGCTATCATATTATGATCCGGCGACAAATCAGGTGGAAAATGAAGTCTTTTTCCGAGCCAACGGCATGAAGCTCGGCGACGTGGCCCAGTCGATGACCATCAATGGCGACAAGGGCTGGATCGTCGTCAACAACAGCCATGTCATCTTTGCCATCGATGTCAATACCTTTAAAGAAGTGGGCCGCATCGACAACCTCACGTCGCCGCGTTATATCCATTTTGTCAGCGACGACAAGGCTTATGTGACTCAGATTTGGGACAACCGTATTTATATCGTCAACCCAAAGCGCTATGAAATCATCGGCGAAATCACCGTGCCCGACATGGCGATGGGCACCGCATCGACCGAGCAGATGGTGCAGTATGGCAAATATGTCTACTGCAATTGCTGGAGTTATCAAAACCGCATTATCAAGATCGACAGCGAGACTGACCGAGTCGTCGATCAGCTGACCGTCGGTCTGCAGCCGACGTCACTCGCCTTAGACCGCAACGGCAAGCTTTGGACGCTGACCGATGGCGGCATCGAAGGTTCGCCCATCGGCTACGAAGCTCCCGCGCTATACTGTATAGATGCTGAGACATTTACTGTCGAGCGCCGTTACGACTTCAAACCAGGTTCAACACCGTCAGAACTTCAGCTCAACGGCGACGGTGACACGCTCTATTGGATCAACGATGACATCTGGCGCATGAAAGTAACCACCTCCGAATTGCCCGTCATCCCCTTCATAAAATACCGAGACACAAAGTATTATGGATTGACCATCGACCCAACCACCGGCGAAGTCTATGTCGCCGACGCCATCGATTATCAGCAGCAAGGAGTGATCTACCGCTACTCGGTAAGAGGCGACCTACTAAATGAATTTTATGTCGGAATCACCCCGGGAGCGTTTGCCTGGAAACGTGATTTGTACGGTCGTTCCTTGGAACGACCCCAAGAGCAGTAAAAACGTAACGACCTCGAGAAAAAACAATATGGGACCAAGAAGAATAGATTCAGACGGTACTTTACACAAACGGCGATATGCGCGTGTAGATTGGCATAATTATAATGTAGGTACTTTTTTCGTCACAATCTCAACTCTTGATAAGGTACATTATTTTGGGTCAATTGCTGACGGGAAAATGAATTACACTGAGGTTGGCGAAAAGATGCGCGACGCGATTAACAGTCTGCCACAACACTATGCTGATCTTGAAATACTTCGTTGGGTTGTGATGCCCAACCATATTCATCTTATTGTCAAAATAGGTTCCGGCAATTCATCTGATGGACTCATCCCATTTGAGGTGCGAAAGCCTTTGCGAAAAGGATCGAGTCGAAGCAGGTTGTCATCAATAATTGGAAATTTAAAATCTGAGGTTAGTCGCTTTGCGAGAAAGAATGGATTGATTTTTTTGTGGAATCCCCGTTACCACGAACACATAATCTTTGATGTCAAGCGCGAAAAAGCAATTTTTGACTATGTCGAAAACAATATAAAGAGGTGGAGCGAAGATTGTTTCAAATAAAATGTTTGGTTTGGAGTGCCGTGTTTTTGTGTGGGTCGTTGCAAGCAACGACCGTACTCGCATACAACAATCCCGCGAGTTCGATCGCAAACACGTCAAAATCACCTTTAAATGAATTAGTAGTTTTTGGGCAAAGGCCTATGAAGGAGATTGGGGTGCAGAAGACGGCGTTTGATTCGTTGGCCCTGAAGGAAAATATTGCGTTGTCGATGGCCGATATACTGACTTTCAACTCTTCGGTTTTTGTAAAGAGTTATGGCCGAGCTACTTTGTCGACTGTGGCTTTTCGCGGCACTTCGCCAAGTCACACACAGGTGACATGGAACGGCATGCGCATCAACAACCCGATGCTTGGCATGACCGATTTCTCTACCATTCCTTCATTTTTTGTCGATCAGGCAAGCTTGCTCCACGGCACATCGTCGGTCAACGAAACGGGTGGGGGACTTGGCGGCCTTGTCCGGCTCGCCACTGCGCCAGTCATCGCCGACGGTCTTAAGGCGCAATATGTGCAAGGCATCGGATCGTTCAGCACATTTGATGAGTTTGGCCGCATCTCTTACGGCAGCGACCACTGGCAGACCTCTACCCGAATCGTATATTCTTCATCGCCAAATAATTATAAATACATAAACCACGATAAAAAACTCAACATCTATGACGATGATAAAAACATCATCGGTCAGTATCACCCTGTAGAGCGCAACCGATCGGGAGCTTATAAGGACTTCCACCTACTGCAGGAGGTATACTATAATACTCTCAAGGGCGACCGATTTGGCCTCTGCGCGTGGCTGATCAATTCTAACCGCGAGCTGCCGATGCTCACCACCGACTACGGCGATGAGCGCGATTTCGAAAATCGTCAGCGCGAGCAAACTCTGCGCAGCGTCATATCGTGGGACCACTCGCGTGAGACGTGGAAGACCTCGGTCAAAGGCGGTTACATCCACACCTGGATGGCCTATGACTATCGCCGCGAAGTGACCGCTGACAACTGGGTCACAATGACCCGCTCACGAAGCAAAGTCAACACATTCTACGGTCAGGTAGCCGGCGAATTCTCGCCTGCCCCGCGATGGTATCTCATGGCCAACCTTGCGGCTCACCAGCATTTCGTCAGATCGGAAGATAAGAACATAGTTACCCATGACGGCCACAAGGCCATCATCGGTTATGATATGGGGCGCATAGAGCTCTCGGGCAGCGTCTCAGCAAAGTGGAAACCCGTCAAGCCGATAGGCCTGTCGGTGGTGTTGCGTCAGGAGATGTTTGGCGACCGCTGGGCGCCAGTGATTCCAGCTTTTTTTGTCGACGGTCTCATATCGAGCCGCGGCAATGTGATGGTCAAGGCCTCGGTATCGCGCAATCATAAGTTTCCGACGCTCAACGATATGTATTTTATGCCCGGTGGCAACCACGATCTGAAAAGCGAATCAGGCTGGACCTATGATGCTGGCGCGAGCTTTGGCGTCAACGGTTCTGCGCCGGCGCCATTTGCCTTGGGCGGTGATCTCACCTGGTTTGACTCTCGCATTGACGACTGGATCATCTGGCTGCCGACCACCAAAGGCTTCTTCTCACCCCGCAACGTCAAGCGTGTCCACGCCTATGGTCTGGAAGGTAAGATCAATCTTGCCGTTGAGCCGGTCAAGGGATGGATCGTCGATCTGAACGGTTCATATTCGTGGACTCCGTCGATCAACGATGGCGAGAAAATGTCGCCGGCTGACCAGTCAGTCGGCAAGCAGCTGCCTTATGTGCCCAAGCACTCGGCCTCGCTCACCGGACGGCTGACGTGGCGTAGCTGGAGTTTCCTCTATAAGTGGGCTTACTACTCTGAGCGCTTCACTATGTCGAGCAACGATTACACCATCACCGGCTACTTGCCTAAATATTATATGAGCAACGTCGCGCTCGAACGTTCGTTGTCGTTCAAGCCAGTCGACCTGCAAATAAAATTGGCCGTGAACAACCTTTTTGATGAGGATTACCTCTCGGTGTTGTCACGGCCAATGCCCGGCATCAATTTCGAGATCTTTCTCGGTGTGACGCCAAAATGGTGAAAAATCTATCTTATCTCACGGCTACCTTCACGCTCCGCTGCTCGCATCTGACGATATAGACGCCCGGCTCGCAGGTAAAAGTGAGTCCATAGCGTAATCTCGAAGAGCCGCCATCAGTCTTGCGTGAGAAGACCATACGGCCGTCGGCGGTGTACACGCTCACATTGTCGCCGGCCTCATCGGCGATATAAATGCCGCCCTCGATGGGGTAGGCTATCTCAACGTCGGCGAGCTCGACATCGGCTATGCCGGTTGTGCGGGGCGCGGTGTCCCAACCGCTCTCTATATGGCGCTTGTTCATGATCAGGGCCAAGCGGTTGATGACCTCCTGGTCTTTAGGATTCTTTGACATCGAGAAGTCATAAACAGCCTGACGGCCATTGTAATAAGCTACCGGCATAAAGTCAAAGACGCCCTCCTCCTCAAAGAAGTCGATGTAAGTGACAAATCGCTGATAGAACTCCTGGCTGTTGTCATAAAGGCCACAGTTGTCGGGGGTGTAGGTATATGACTTTTTAGTAGCGGTGTTATAGCCATAGTTGATGCCTTCAAACTCCATCTCCATACCCATATAGTATTCCCACGCGTCGTTGACCGCTTCGCCCAGTCGCGAATAAGGACGGTCGGTGGTGAAGTAATAACCTGGCTGGATATAGGTGACGTCCATGCCCCATTCCTGCCAATGGTCCCAGCCTCTGGCCTTGAGATAAGGGATCCAGTAGATTTTCAGGCCTAACGAATGGAAGT
The DNA here is from genome assembly GCA_964423485.1 of uncultured Bacteroides sp. Taxonomy (GTDB): domain Bacteria; phylum Bacteroidota; class Bacteroidia; order Bacteroidales; family Muribaculaceae; genus CAG-873. The sequence continues at coordinate 8,312 of CAYRFB010000015.1, read as the reverse complement.
ATTCGTTGGTCTCGGGGATCAGTTTGTACCAGTAGTCCTCCCAGAATGACTCCTTGGTCCAGTAGATGCCGTCGAGCTCGATGTTTTTGAAGCCGGCTTCATCCCAGCGCTTGATAAACTCATCGGCATACCATTGCATCACCTTGATCTTGTCGTCGTAATTAGAAATGTTGACCGTCACGCCGTCGATCGAGCCCCAGATCTGCGACGGTTTGTGGGGCACTGGGATGTTGAACACCACCTTGTGCTTGTGACCCGGCTCGCCGAGTTCGGGTATCAGTTCGCCGATCAGTTCGTCGAGGGCCGTCAGGCCCTGGCAGTTGTCCTGGCCAAACTGAACGTTCATCAGGCGTTCCCAGTGGATGCGTCGCGAAGGGTCAACGTTGTCTTCGCCCAGACCGACCATCATTCCAGTCTCTTCGTCATACATCATATAGTCCATAAAGAGAAAGCCGTCAAACATCCACGACTGTGTGCCGTCAGCATAAGTGTGGACGACATAAGGGCGAAGTTTTTCTTTAGTCCACTCCGGGCGATTCTGACTACCTATATATATTAAGGCAAGATCGTCGATGTCGGTCGCCTCCGAAAACTGAGCCGAGGCTATTGACGGAAGCAGCGTGAGAGCTGCCGCAAGAGAGATAAAATGTTTGTTCATATACAAAATCAGTTGTTCATCAGATATAGGGTTTAAGGGCGAGATTTAGATTAGCAAGGATAAAATTACTCTAAAAATCTGTATGAGCCAAAATTACGGATGAAATTAATGTTTGTTTACAATTTTTAGCCAAAAAGTCAAAAACAATATTGGCTCCCGCTGCGATGAAAAACAAAATATTTTTCTAAATTTGTGGAAAAATTTCCGTAATGGAGATTTCTGCGAATCTGTTAATTTTCTAATCGTATTACTTTTTTTATAATCGTTGTCATCACGATGATTGTCACGCTGATTATTCTGTTTTTTATTGGCTATTTGTGTATCGCCTTAGAGCATCCGCTGCGTATCGACAAGACCGCTATCGCTCTGCTGTTAGGTATGGTAATGTGGATCGTATATGCTCTCGGAGCTGAGTGGATCGTGCCGCTTGTCGACAGTGAGGCCCTGTCGCGCTTCGTCGCCGAAAACCCTCGTCTGGCGGGCAGCGAGTTTGCCCACCAGTGTCTCGACTTTGTGCTTAATGTCAAGATAGTCGAAGCTTTGGGCGACATCTCACAGACACTCTTCTTCCTTATCGGCGCTATGACGATCGTTGAGCTCATTGACGTACACGGCGGTTTCACCGTGATAACCAACCACATTTCGACTCGCGACAAGCGCCGCCTGCTCTATGTGATTTGCTTTACCACCTTTATATTCTCAGCCGTGCTCGACAATATGACGACAACGATCGTGATGATATTGCTTCTGCGCAAGCTTGTCAGCGACAAGATCGAGCGTTGGCTCTATGCAGGTATGATCATTATTGCGGCCAACACCGGCGGCGCATGGTCGCCTATCGGTGATGTCACCACCATCATGCTCTGGGTCAAAGGCAATGTGACCGCTCCGGCTCTTATCTGCTATGTGTTGCTGCCGAGTTTGGTGGCCATGATTGTGCCGATGCTCAGCGTCGCCAAGAGCCTCAAAGGCGAGTTGCCTCCGATGGCTAAAGAGAGCAAGGCTGTCAGTGAGATTTCATCCCGCGAGCGCAAGACGATCTTTTATCTCGGCGTGGGCGGTTTGATCTTTGTGCCCGTATTCAAGACCATCACCCACCTCCCTCCCTTCGTCGGCATCCTTTTGGTGCTTGCGTTGCTCTGGGTGTTCACTGAAATATTCTATAACGGCAAGATGCTTGACCGCTCGCGCGAGCACCGTTTGCCCAAAGTCATCTCACGCATCGATATGCCGTCGATCCTCTTCTTTTTAGGCATACTTATGGCCGTGTCGGTGCTCGACGCTTCAGGCATCCTGCGCTCAGCTGCCGTGTTCCTCGATGAGCACGTCCATAACGTTTATGCCATCGACATCCTCTTAGGTGTCCTTTCATCTATCTTCGACAATGTGCCTTTGGTCGCCGGCGTGATGGGCATGTATCCCGTCGCTCTGCCCGGTGCGACCGACTATGCAGCCAACTTTGTTGTCGACGGCACATTCTGGGAATTCCTCAGCTACTGTGCAGGCGTCGGCGGCAGCCTGCTGATCATCGGCTCAGCAGCCGGAGTGATCGCCATGGGTCTCGAGCGCATCAATTTCGGTTGGTATCTCAAGCGTTTCACCTGGCTTGCTTTCCTCGGATACGCAGCAGGCGCTCTGGTCTACATACTCGAAGTTTACTTTATGAAAGCCCCCTTCCTCGGATTTTAACACCGGTCTGTAAGTATGAAGCTCTCTCTCCCTGCCCTTAAGGACGGACGCTTTGACGTCATAGACTCCGGCGGCCACCCGGTGGTGATCATCGGCGCCAACGGCGCGGGCAAATCTCGCTTCACCGCTCAGCTTATATCTTCGCTTGGCGACAAAGCCTTCTCTCTATCGGCGCTCCACGGTCTCTATGTCAGCGACGCCGACGCGGTGAAGCACTCGTCGGTAGGCAAAATCTGCAAGGCAGGTGCCGACTATGGGCTGGGCCGCACCGACAATCCCAACGAGCTCGACCTGCTGCTCTCTCAGCTGATGCACGACGAGATGCTCAATCTCATCAGCTACAAACTTGACAAGGCCGAAGGCCGACATGCCGAACTCAGACGCACACGCCTCGACCGCGTCGTCGAGCTCTGGCAGGAGATCTTTCCCGGCAACCGCATCCTCGTTGAAAGCGGCAATGTGCTCTTCAGCCGCACTAACGCTGACGACCGTTACTCAGCCCTTCGACTTTCTGACGGCGAGCGGGCCGTGATCTATTATATCGCAGGAGTGCTCTATGCCCCCGACAATGCAGCGATCTTTATCAACTCGCCCGAAATATTTTTGCACCCTACGATCATGCAGTCGCTTTGGTCGCGCATCGAGATGTTGCGCCCCGATTGCACATTTATATATACGACCCACGATCTCGACTTCACATCGTCGCGCGAGGATGCAACCGTGGTCTGGGTCCGCGACTATGACCCGGCCGCTGTCACTTGGGATTACGGCATAGTCGACGGCAAAAGTCTCACCGAAGATGTCTACCAGGCCATAATCGGAGCCCGCAAACCGGTGCTCTTTATCGAAGGCGACGGTGTCCACTCTATCGACGCCAAGCTTTATCCATTGGTGTTCAAAGATTTCACGGTCAAATCGCTCGGCAGCTGCAACAAGGTCATCGAGGCCACGCGGTCGTTCAACGATCTGAGCGCCTTTCACCATATGGACAGCTATGGCATCGTCGACCGTGACCGCCGCGACGCTCACGAGGTGGAGTATTTGAGAGGTAAGCGCATAATGGTGCCCGAGGTGGCCGAGATTGAAAATATCCTGATGCTCGAGGATGTCATCAAGGCCGTGGCAGCCAGTCGCGGCTGCAACCCCCAGAGGGTTTTCAACAAGGTCAGCGCGGCAGTTATCACCCAATTCTCACAAGCGCTCAAGCAACAGGCGCTGCTCCATACGCGCCATCGGGTCAAGCGCACGGTCGAATACCGTATCGACGGCCGCTTCAACAGCATAAATATGCTCGAAGATCACATTTTGAAACTTCGCGACGAGATAGCCCCCCGCAAGATCTATGATGAATATTGCCGCGAGTTCCGGCGCTATGTCGAGACCGGCGATTACGCCTCCATCCTTAAGGTCTATAACCAGAAGTCGATGCTTCCTGCGAGCAACGTCGCGGCTCTATGCGGACTTAAGAATAAAGATGAGTATATCCGCGCCATCATCGATCTGCTCTCTCAGCCTGGAGAGGCAGCCGAGACCATCAGCCGGGCCGTGAGACGCTGCTTCGGCTTGGAGTGATTCGATGAGGGGGTGGGGTAAAGTTTTAACTGTAATATCAGAATCCGATAAAATCGTTGGGGTCAGTGGCGGATCCGCTGTGCCAGAGCTCAAAACGGAAAGTGTTGCCTCGGCCTGAGTGTCCGATGCGCTCACCTGCAGTCACGCGCGCGCCAGGAGAGGTGAAGCAATCGGTGAGCCCTCCATATATAGATATGAAGTCATTTGGATGCTGGATGATGACAGTCTTCAGCCCCGACTGATCGGGATAGACGCTGACGACAGTGCCCCGGAATGTAGCTGACACCGGCAGCAGATCGGCCTGGGTGAACGTCACGGCCGTAGCCGTCTCGTTGCTCTCGGCTGAGGCGAGCACATCGGGCACGGGTGAGTAGAACGCCATGCCCTCGGCCACGATTGGCGTGAGCACCGACAGATTGAAACGGTCAGACGCCTCATAGAGCTGCACAAATTCGCGCTCGGCTTCGGTCGGCGCCAACAGCGAGTCGGTGTTGACCGTCGACATGTCTTTGATCTGATGGGATGTCGTGGTGACCGAGTCGACCGAGCCCGCCATGATATTGCGGAGGTTGGCCACATAGCGGTCATTGGCGCTCGAGCGCTGCTCGAGCGAGTCGAGCCGCATGGCCATATCGACATAGCGCGAGCGCAGGTCACCTTCGAGGCGGCCGGGCAACAATTTTCTGACCGGCGAATAAAAAACTATCACAAAAACCAGGGCGGCGATGGCGGCCACGATCAGCGAGCTCACTATCAGGACGCGCAAGCGGCTGAAACGCAGGGTCCAGACACGGTTGAAGGTGTTCTCGGCTATAAAGTCGAGACGATAACGGCGCGGATTGTGAAACTCACGGTCAGGACGACGCCTGAACGCGTTAAACGTGCTTCCTGCCAGCGCTTTGATTGATTTTCCAAACCTGTCTGCTTTCATTATGGCAAAGGTAAGCAATATAGCTGTAACGACAAAAAAATAAAAAATTCTTTAACCTTTAACGAACAAAGTAGCCGCACCCGTGTTATCATTTCATAACAGCAATCAACAACTGTTTATTTATGACTAACGAAACAATCAAAAAATAGCTTTTACTAAAATACTTTTCGTCTAACAACAAAAACTTACAAAAATGAAAAAGAATGTGCTTTGGTCTTTCGCTGCATGCAGCGCAATGCTTTTACCCTCAATTTCGGCTAACGCTCAGGAAACAGTCGTAGTAGAAGAAGAAACTGTAGTGGCAACAGAAGTTCCCTGCAAGACTCAGTACTACTCAACCTCTAAAGATAACTGGTTTATCCAGGTAGGTGCAGGCATCGCCTCTCCTTTCGTTGAAAACGCTGACCACTCAGGTCGCAGCATCACAGCCAACTACAACTTCGCATTCGGTAAGGCCATCACTCCTTACATCGGATGGCGCCTCAGCTTCCTCGGCGGTGCGCTCCACGCAACTCCCGAGAAATACCAAAAGTACAAATACGTTAACGCCAACCTCGACTTCATGTGGGATATGTTCAACTCATTTGGCGGCGTAAACTCTAAGCGAGTATTCTCTATCAATCCCTTCGTCGGTCTTGGTGGCACATATGCCTGGGATTTCCGTCCCGATGGTTCAATCGTCGGCCGCGATGGCAAAGTGAAGGGCAGCTCTTGGACCCTCCCCGTTTCAGCCGGTCTCCAGTTCAACTTCCGTCTCAGCAAATATGTTGACTTCTTCCTTGAAGGCCGCGCACAGTTCTACGGCGATAACTTCAACAACGTGGCTTACGGTGATCCCGTCGACGTTAACCTCACTGCAACAGGTGGTTTCATCTTCAAGATCGGTGGTGACGACTACAAGTCTTACAACCCCTGCGACTACCTCGGCTACATCAGCAACCTCAACAGCCAGGTCAACGACCTCCGCGGCGCTCTCGCAACTACCAGCGCAGCTCTCGCAGCAGCCGAATCACAGCTTCCCTGCCCCGAAGTTCAGGAGACAGTTATCGTAGAGCAGGCAGCTCCTCTGATGTCAACCGTCCGCTTTGCCCTCAACTCAGCTCGCATCAGCGATATGGAAATGGTTAACATCTACAACACAGCCGAATATCTCAAGGCCAACCCCAACCAGAAAGTTGTCATCGCAGGTTATGCTGACAAAGACACCGGTTCAAGCGCCTACAACATGAGCCTCTCTAAGCGCCGTGCCGAGGCAGTCAAGAAAGCCCTCGTTGAGAAATATGGCATCTCTGCTGACCGTCTCTCAGTTCAGGCCGAAGGCAGCAACACTCAGCCCTACGACGTAAACAACTGGAACCGTATCGTAATCTTCACAGCAGCTGAATAATAAGATCTCTTTTCTCTACCCCATAACTAAAAAATAACAGCCGGAGGCCGCGACGTGAGTCAGCGGCCTCCGCTTCTTTCATATCATAATGTCATCCGGGCAAAGCAGAGCTGGCACTGCGAGCCCTCACCACCGCCTCTCCATCTGCTTCGCAACCTACTTTCGCTGAAATATGGCGGGATTGGTGAATTTTTTGTAAATTTGCACTTCGATTTAATATATTCTATTTGCGCAGATGAAAGTACTTAAATTTGGTGGCACTTCGGTCGGCTCGGCCGAACGTATCAAGCATGTGGCCCGACTGATCACTTCGAGTGGCCGTAATATAGTGGTTCTCTCCGCGATGGCCGGAACGACTAACACACTTGTCGAAATCGCCGATTATCTCTCTAAGGGCAATGTGCCCGGCGCTCAGGAGACACTCAATCACCTCAGCATGAGATATCGGGCTGTCATTGACGAGCTTTTTGATTCGCCCGGCGCTCATAGCCGAGCCAAAGCCGTCATCGATGAGCGCTTCTCATTTATCCGCGCGCTGATCAGAGGCGAATATTCGCTCGCCGTCAACAAAGAGATCCTTGCTCAGGGCGAACTGATGTCGACGGCGATGATGGATATTTATCTCAACGAGCAGGGCGTTAAGTCTGTGCTGCTGCCAGCGCTCGACTATATGCGCACCGATGCTTACGGCGAGCCCGACATGAAGTATGTGTCGACGCGCCTGCGCCGTCTGCTTGACCTCAACCGCGATGCCGATGTGTTTATTACTCAGGGCTATATCTGTCTTAACTCTGTCGGCGAGATTGACAATCTCAAGCGTGGAGGCAGCGACTACTCTGCGTCGATCATCGGCGCTGTAATTGATGCCGACGAGATCGAAATCTGGACCGACATCGACGGCATGCATAACAATGACCCGCGATATGTAGACAACACTTCGCCGGTCGGCGAACTTAATTTTGAGGAGGCTGCCGAACTGGCTTATTTCGGTGCGAAGATTCTCCACCCCAACTGTGTGCTCCCGGCTAAGCTTGCCAACATACCTGTGCGCCTGCTCAACACCCTCGACCCCAAAGCGCGCGGCACTGTGATCTACAATATGCCGCCCGACGGCAAGGTCAAAGCTGTCGCTGCCAAAGATAACGTTACGGCGATAAAGATCAAATCGGGCCGTATGCTGCTCGCCTACGGTTTTCTCCACAAGGTATTTGAGACATTTGAAAAGCATCAGACGAGCATCGATATGATGGCAACGTCGGAGGTCGGCGTAACCGTTACGATCGATGATGAAAGCCACTTGGCGGCTCTCGTCGACGATCTGAAAAACTTCGGCACAGTGACGGTCGACCGCGATATGGTGATAGTCTGTGTCGTCGGTGATCTCGAGTGGCATAACTGCGGCTTTGAGGCTCAGGCAGTTGCTGCGCTCAAGGATATTCCGGTGAGAATGATTTCTTATGGTGGCAGCAACTATAACGTGTCGATGGTGATACGCCAAAGAGATAAGATCGAAGCTTTGAAGCGTCTGAGCGCTGCGCTATTCAAATAGACATTTCCATAAACTATGATAACAGTTAACAATTTAGGTATCCAATTTGGTAAAAAGGTATTGTTTCAGGATGTCAACCTCAAGTTCACACCCGGAAACTGCTATGGTATAATCGGCGCTAACGGTGCCGGAAAATCGACGCTGATGCGTATGCTCAGTGGCCAGCTGTCGCCGACCCACGGCTCAATCAGCCAGGGCCCCGGCGAGCGTATGAGCGTGCTCGAACAGGATCACTTCAAGTTTGATGATTTCACGGTGCTCGACACTGTTATCCAGGGTCACACCGTGCTCTGGGACATCATGAAGGAGAAGGACGCCCTCTATGCCAAGCCCGATTTCTCTGATGAAGACGGCATCCGCGCCTCTGAGCTCGAGGAGAAGTTTGCCGAGCTCGAGGGCTGGAACGCCGAGAGCGATGCGGCCGCCCTGTTGAGCGGTTTGGGCATCAAGGAAGACAAGCACTATATGCTGATGCGCGACCTCAGCGGTAACGAGAAGGTACGCGTGCTTCTGGCCAAGGCCCTCT
>CAYRFB010000014.1:7467-25127 GCA_964423485.1 uncultured Bacteroides sp. | reverse complement strand
CCGGCGAAGATTTTGAAAGGGGGTAGGGAGTTATCCATGATTTTATTCAAATGATGAAAATTTCTTTTTCCGAGTGCAAAGTTAGCTTTTTTTGTCGGTATGAGGTTGGGTTATGACCGATTTTTTCTGAAAACTATGAAAAAATCTTTGTTAACTTATGTCAGATCGTTTCACTTTCCAGATGGCAGCTCCGTGGGCCGGAACTGACATGGCAAACGGAACATCAGAGCGCAAGTCTTTGGTCACCGCTCGTCCGCCTCGCAGGAGATCTTTCATCTTGGCACGACCCTGCGGAAATCCGAGTGTCTCGAAGGCGTGGACCGGAATATTGACTGCCATATCCTTATCTTCGTTGCCGAAGTTTACGGCGATCAGCAGCAGCTCATCGGCTGTAGCGCGTATGAAGGCGTAATTGCTATGCGGGTCAAGCCCGGGATTGTCATAGTTGGCATACATTAGGTCAAAGAAACGGCCGTTGCTGATTGCCTGCTCGGCATTACATATCTTCAGTATGCGCGCATAGGTGTCGCGAAGACGGGTGATGTCTTCAGGCAATTCTCCGTTACATTTGCCGCCATTGAGACGGGTGCGTACACTCGGCATGCTCCAGTAGTCAAAAATCGTGGTTCGTCCGTCATAGCCACTGTAGCCTTCCGATTCAAGGGCAGCTTCGCCAAGCTCCTGACCTCCATAGATCATCATTGGCCCGGTATTTATCATTGAGCTTACGATGAGCGAGGGCACCACTCTGTGGGCATCACCGGCATACTGTGGCGACGCAAAGCGCTGCTCGTCATGGTTCTCGAGGAAGTTGAGCATGCGGTCGCCGATGCCTTCGACGGTCTGCCAGCATGACGTTATCTGTGCGGCCGAAACGTCGTTACACTCTATTGCGCGCAGCGTGTCATAGAGGTTGACCTTATCATAGAGATAGTCAAAGCCGGCGTCAATGTATGGACGATAGAGGCCGATGTCATAGATTTCAGCTATAAAGATAATGCCGGGATATGACTCCTTGACGTTGGCGATGGCCCAGCGCCAAAATTCTACGGGAACCATATGGACCATATCGCAGCGGAATCCGTCAATACCCTTGGCCGCCCAATAGCGTAAGATGTGAAGCATCTTCAGCCACGTCGGTGGGATAGGGTCGAAATGCTTGCTGCCGTTCCACGGGTCAACGCCATAATTTAGTTTTACAGTGTCATACCAGTCGTTGACTCCGGGGAATGCGTGAAAACAGTCGTTGCCCGATGCCTTTGCCGGGAACTCAACGTAGGCGTCATCTCCTGTGCCCATTTCAACGCGTGGCGCGAATTGCTGGCGCGGAATGTAGTAGAAATTATTTCTCGGTGAGAAGAACATATCTTTGTCGTCGCCATATCCGAGATCTTCGATGCCTGCAGGTTTCGCATCCGAGTGATACTCGCGGGCAACATGGTTTGGCACAAAGTCTATCAGAACCTTCATCCCGGCTTTATGCGTGCGGTCAACAAGTGCTTCAAATTCTTTTATGCGGTCAGGCACATTTTCAGCCAGGTCAGGATCGATATCATAATAGTCGGTGATCGCATACGGGCTTCCGGCATGGCCTTTCACCACATGGTGATTGTTGCGGGGAATGCCGTATGCGGTGTAGTCGGCATCATGGGCGTGTTCGATAACGCCGGTATACCATACGTGGGTCGTGCCGAGAGACTTGATGTCGCGTAGCACACGGTCCGTGATCGCGTTGAGTTTGCCTGAGCCGTTTTGCTCGATTGTGCCGTTATGAACAGGCGTTTGACAATAGTTAGTGTAGAGTCGGGGGAGGAGTTGATATATTATGGGTTTCTGATTCATGATTTTTTTGTTTTGACAGGTTTCCACAGGCCGGCGTCCTTGAGCGCGCGGCGAGTATGGATGTAGCCGCTTGTCACAACGGCCTTGATGTTGGTGAGGTCAAAGACCTTGTAGCTCGACAGCTCTGGCGTTTGCACCGAAAGATCGCAGAGCGCCATGTCTTCAGCCTGATTGGCCTTGGCCATAAGATTATATGTGCGCATTGCTATATCGGTTATCGACATCTTCTTAGTGCCCGGAGTCCTCATCGGACTCACGTTGACGCCGATCAGCAACTCACACTTGTCGCGGATTATCCACGCCGGGTGGTTGCGTAGCACACCGCCGTCGACGTGATACACGCCGTCGATCTTGATCGGCTTAAATATTATAGGTATAGAGCACGACGCGGCCATTCGCTCTCCGATAGGGCCGCTGTGAAACTCAACCGCGTGGCCGTGGTCGATATCAGTTGCGCCGATGTAAGTCGGTATTCTCAGGTCTTCAATGTTCTTGAAGTTGCCATATTTGCCTATCGACCGTAAAATGTGTTTCTTAAATTTATCTATGCTCATCAGGCCGCCGTTGCCCATGCTCATATTGGCAAAGTCGCTGAAGCCTTTGTGTTCAAAAATTTTAGTCATCTCGTCGAGCGGCATGCCTGACGCGTATAGCACAGCAACCACTGAGCCCGCGCTGACACCTGCAATTACGTCGGGCTTCAGTCCCGCCTCCTCTATGGCTTTAAGAGCGCCAACGTGAGCAAAACCTCTCGCTCCGCCGCCACTCAGCGCCACTCCAAGATGATATTTCTTTTCTTCTGGCATAATCTGTCGGATATTTTCGTATTGCAAAAATAACGATAATTTATCACAGACCCACAATTTCCCCAGATTAATTATTCTTTAAACGCCAAAAAACGTATTCAGGCATTGCAAACCTCTGATTCTTCATATTTTTTGATTTTATTCAAATTTATTCATTACCCTCATCAAATGTTTTTTGTATCTTTGCCGGATAATGGAATCAATTAAACATTAAATATATGAAAGCATTTTTCAAACCTGTTTTTGCCGCTCTGATGGCTGCGGCATGTGCCTTCGGCGCTTCGGCCGACGATCCTTACAAGGTCAGAGTCCAGCTGACCGACAACGAGGAGGGCGCAATGGTCTATATGATTAATTTCGACACCAAGGCCAAGCTCGACTCTGTGCTGGTGCTTGACAAGGTGGCGATGTTTAAAGGGGCTATCGACGAGCCGATTATCGCCCGCTTGCTCCTTGACGGTCAACCACTGAGCACTTTTGTCCTCGAGCCCGGTTCGATTGTCGTTGATCCGGTAAAAGACCGAGTGTTCGGCAGTATGCTCAATGACAAGTATGGCGAATTTGAAAACGCTTCGATTGCCCTCGCCGAACGCTACAATGCCACCGACGATATCGACGCCAAAAAGCAGATCTACAACGAGTACAACGATCTTATCGAGACCACTATGGTCGACAATATCGACAACCCGATCGGCTACTATCTCTTCGTGCAGAGTGCGTCGCAGATGGATGCCGATGAGTTCGAAGGCTGGTTGAAGAAGTATCCTGACCTCGCCAATTACAAGCGCGTAGGCTTGATCCGCGAAAACCAGACCAAGAAAGCTGCAACTTCTGTCGGTAAGATGTTTACCGACTTCGAGGTGACTTACGACGGTAAAACTCAGCGACTCAGCGACTATGTCGGCAAAGGCAAATATGTGATTGTCGATTACTGGGCAAGCTGGTGCGGACCGTGCCTCCGTCAGATACCCGTGCTCAAAGAGCTCTTGGCCGAATATGGCGACAAGGGTCTCGAGGTGCTCGGTGTAGCCGTATGGGACGAGCCCGCAGCTACTGTAGAAGCCATCAAGTCACACGGCATCACTTGGCCCTGCATCATCGATGCACAGACCATCCCGACCGATCTCTATGGCATTAACGCAATCCCTTGCATTATCCTCTATGGCCCTGACGGCAAGATCCTCAGCCGCGACAAGCAAGGCGACGAGCTCAAGGCCGACGTGCGCGCAGCTTTCGCCGGCACGCTGAAATAAGCTGAAAATATAACTTTTAGAAAATGAGTATGGCAGTCCCCCGTTGGGCTGCCATTTTCGTTAGTATGCCCAAAACATTAGGCGTGGCCATAGTGTTAAAATGAAGATAAGAACAATTTAACTTTATGGCAAAAATCACCTCAATAAAGAAAATCGAACACCGCCTCAAGCTAATAACGGGAGGCACCTTAGAGCGCTGCTCACTCCAGAGTGACATCCTCGGTGCTGAAAAGACTATAACAGTCTATTTGCCTATGGGCTACGATGATAGCAATGAGTGCTACCCTGTGCTATATCTTTTTCATAGCGCTGGCGCGACCGATGAGACCTGGACACAGATCGGCCACCTCAAAGAGATCGCCGATGACGCTATCCGCTCAGCTGTCGCACTCCCGATGATCATTGTTATGCCCGATGCAAGCGGCAGTGACGAGCACCATTTAGGCAAGCATCTCGGCTACTTTTCATCGCCAGGCTGGGACTACGAATCGTATTTCCATAACGAACTCATCCCCCTCGTCGACCAGACATATCGCACTCTCGCCGACAAGTCTCACCGCGCTATCTCAGGCATTTCGATGGGCGGAGAGGCTGCCGTTGCCTATGCCCAGAAATATTCTGATTATTACGGCGCCGTCGGCAGCATAAGCGGCATTCTCGGCAAGCCCGAGCAAAGCGTAATGGCCAAGACCGACGCAGACTATGCCGCCGGCCTGATGAAGAATAATCCCGCGCTTTATGTCGAAAACGCCACTCCTGACCAAGTCGAGTCCCTGAAGACCATCAGCTGGTATGCCGATTGCGGTGACAACGACTTCTTCTATGAGGGCAACATTCAGTTCTTCCTCGCAATGAAGGCCAAAGGCATTACCATCGACTACCGCATGCGCAGCGGTGTCCACGATTGGTTCTACTGGACGAGCGGCCTCCGCCCCGTGCTCCAGTTCATCTCCATCGCCTTCGCCAAATCTCGATAACTTTTGCTAACTCTTAATCCCCAAGACCTTCCTGATTGCCGGTGGAGCTGCAAAGTATGCCACTATCACCCCGGTCCAGTCAGCTGCAAGGTCAAAGATATCGCCCGATCGCCCGAGTCCCATAGTGATCTGGGCGATTTCATCTGCTATGCCAAAGGCCATTATCGCTACAGCCAATGTGTTGAGGAATCTCCGCGACAGCCTGACGCTCTTGTCAGAGCGCTGACGGTCAAAGGCGATCGCCCCGAAGAGGCCACCCATCATCACAGCGTGGATCAGTTTGTCGAGATGTGGTATCGGCGGCATTTCCTGGTCTCCCAACGGGTCAGAGCAAAGCGTGGCATATAGCACCACTCCGAGCGTCAGGGCCGATGGCCAGTATGAGATGATAAATCGCTTTATTTTATTCATTTACAGGTTCGTCAAGATAATTTCTTTCTTTAGGTTGCTTGCGTGCTGCTTTGAACTTTTTCTTGCGGGACTTCTTAGCCTTTTTGCTTTTGGATTTAGTTGTAACGCTCAGTGAATCAGGCGAAGCGAGTTTTGACTCAACGATATTCGCGATGCTGTCCGACGCTGCGACTGCTTCAGACGGCAGCCCTTCGCCGCTACACCCTTTGAGCGACAAGATGATGACGATCGCAGCCACAGCCAGCGTCAGTACGCACAGTGAAGCCAGCTCCATAGCCGTCATTTTGAAGCGCGACACCATAAATTGTCCCTTAGATGAATTTCGACACCATGATAGCAGCGATCAGCAGCGGCGCAAAATAGCGGATGATCACAAGCACGGCCGTAGTGATCTTAGTCTTAAGCGTTCCGTCATTGGTGATCTGAGACTTAAGCAGTCCCTTTGGCGCAAACCATCCGACATAGATGCAGACTCCCATCGAAACCAACGGCAAGAGCACATTTGTCGTGAACGCGTCGAGCGAGTCAAATATATTCATATCAAAGATCTTCAGACCGCTGAGTGATCCAAACGACAACGAGCACAGCGAGCTGAGCACAAACAACGGCAGCATCACGATCATACACGACTTTACGCGCGACATCTTAAACCTGTCCTGCATAAACGCGATCGACACCTCGGCGATCGACACCGTCGACGTCAGAGCCGCCACTACTAAGAGCAGGAAGAAGACTATCGACCATAGTTGTGTGGCAGGCAATTGCGCAAAAACTTCCGGCAGGGTTACAAACACCAGAGTGGCGCCTTCGAGCGGATGGCGGTCAAGCCCAAAAGTCGTAACAGCCGGGAATATGATACAGCCCATCATAACCGCAACAAGCAGACTCATAAGCGACACTATCACTGACGTCCGTGTCAGCTTCGTATCTGCCGGGTAATATGATGAATAAGTGATGAGTATGCCCATGCCGAGCGACAGCGAGAAGAATGTCTGGCCCAGCGCGTTGATCACAGTCCCGGCGTCAATCTTCGAGAAGTCTGGCGACAGGAAGAACCGGAGTCCCTCGCCGGCTCCTGGCAGGCTCAGCGTGACGCAGCATAGCGCAAGCAGCAGCACAAAAAGCAGTGGCATCATTATGTTGGACAATCGCTCGATGCCTTTCTGAACTCCGCCAAGAAGCACCAATATATTAATAATGATAACAGCAAACGTGAAAATCAGCGGTGACCAGTCGCTGCAGATATACTGATTCATCCTCGCCGCAAATGCCGCATCTACCTCGGCTATGTCTCCGGCCTGCTCGAGCAAGGCGCCGGTGTCGTACAGATTACCCGTGATCGACTGCCACAGATACTCTATCGTCCATCCGGCCACTACCATATAATAGCACAATATCAGATACGAAGCCAGGATCGCAACAGCTCCGATTATCCACCACAGCTTGCCGGGCGAAAGTTTCTGAAACACTCCGACGGCATCGCTCCGGCCTCCGCGGCCAAGCGAAAACTCCGCCAACATTACAGGCACGCCGAGTATAAAGACACACGCTATATAAAGCATCAGAAACGCTGCGCCGCCGTTGGCTTGGGTCTCCGCCGGGAAGCGCCATACATTGCCAAGGCCAATTGCCGATCCAACAGTGGCGGCAATGAGTCCGATTTTCGAACCGAATTGTGATTTGGTAGACATATTAATAATTAAGTGCTTGCAAAATTATCGAAAAAACGTCATTAATCCAACTTGACTGACAATATTATCCGAAAAAAGCCTTAAATTTGCATATAAATCATCTGAAATCAAATAATTCATCCAAAATTCAGAAATATGAAAAAATTATTTTTATCGTTGGCTGTGCTTGTGCCTTTTGTTGGGTCGGCCGTCACGCCGCTTTGGATGCGTGATGCCAAGATTTCGCCCGATGGCAGCCGTGTGGCCTTCACTTACAAAGGCGACATCTGGACTGTTCCTGTCTCAGGCGGTCAGGCCACTCGCGTCACCGCTACGCCTGATTATGAGGCAAATCCCGTTTGGAGCCCCGACAGCCGCAAGTTGGCTTTTGCCGGAGATGCTACAGGCAACTTTGACGTTTACGTCGTCGATGCTATCGGCGGTGTACCCGTCAGACTGACCTACAACTCTGCCTCAGAGATCCCTGAGTCTTTCACTCCCGACGGTTCGGCAGTCCTTTTCTCTGCTTCCATCCAGGATCCGGCCGAGAGCGCTATGTTCCCTACGGCCAGAATGACCGAGCTCTACTCGGTGCCTGTTTCCGGCGGCCAGCTCACTCAGGTGCTCGCCACGCCCGCGCGTTTCGTGAGCTTTATCCCCGGTGGCAACGGTTCGTTCCTTTATCAGGATGTCAAAGGTTTTGAGGACGAGTGGCGCAAGCATCACACTTCATCTGTCACTCGCGACATCTGGCTGTATGACGCCAAGACCGGCCGTCACACAAATCTTACCGACAAGGGTGGGGAAGACACCAACCCTGTGGCCGTCAACTCCTCTGAGTTCTTGTTTTTGAGCGAGCGCGATGGTTCGCCCGTCAATGTTTACTCTGCGTCGATCGCCAACCCTTCCGACGCCAAGGCTTTGACCTCGTTTAAGACCCATCCCGTCCGCTTCCTTTCGCGAGCCAACGACGGCACTCTGGCTTTCACCTACGACGGCGAGCTTTACTCATTGAAGTCTGGCGCTCCCAAGCCCGAGAAAATCAGTGTTGATCTCATCGACTCTGACGTCAACCGATCTAAGCGCCTCAACGTCAGCGGTGCCCGAGGTGCCGTTGTTTCGCCCGACGGCAAATCGGTTGCATTCATCTATCGTGGCGACGTTTTCGTTACTTCGGTCGACTATGCCACAACTAAGCAAATCACTGACACCCCCGAGGCAGAAAGCTCTGTCTCTTGGGATCCCGATTCTAAATCATTGATTTATACCTCTGAACGCGATGGCAAGTATAACATCTATTGTGCCACTATCGTTCGTGGCGACGAAGAGGCCAACTTTGCCAACGCCACACTCATCAAAGAGGAGCCGCTTTTCAAGCCCGACGGTCATGAGCGCACTATGGCTCAGTTCTCGCCCGATGGCAAGAAACTCGCCTTTATCCTTGATCGCAACAAGCTTGCAGTGAAAGATATAGAGTCAGGCAAAGTGAGCCAGCTCACTGACGGCTCAACCTATCGTACTCGCAATGGCGGTTTTGACTACACTTGGTCGCCCGACTCAAAATGGATTGCGCTTGATATTGTTGACCGTATGCACGATCCTTACTACGACATTGCCATTATCAATGTTGCTGATGGCAAGATGACCAATATCACCAATAGCGGTTACTTTGACGAGGGCCCCGTCTGGGTTATGGACGGCAATGCCCTGCTCTTTGCTTCAGAGCGTTATGGCATGCGCAACCACGCTTCGTGGGGCTCTGAAAACGACGTTATGATGGTCTTCATGAACCGCGATGCTTACGACAAGTTTCGTCTCTCCGAAGAAGACTACGCCATAGTCAAAGACCTCGAGAAGAGCAACAAGAAGTCTAAGGACAAAAAAGATTCTGACAAGGATAAAGACAAGGCTGACAGCGAAACCAAGGACATCAATGTCGAGCTTGATGGCATACAGGACCGCGTGGTTCGCCTCACCCCTATGTCGTCTAACCTCTCGTCTTACATTCTCACCGACGACGGCGAGAACCTCTATTATATCACCCAGGGTCCTGATAAGAAACAGCTTTGGAAGATCGGCTTGCGCAAGGATGAGGTGAAACTCGTCGGCAATGTCGATGGCGTTTCTAACTTTGACAAGACCGCCGACGGCAAGACCCTATTCATGTTTGGTTCGTCGATGAAAAAACTTGATCCTAAGTCCGACAAGATCACGTCTATCACCACAAAGGCTACGATGGATCTTGATCCCGCAGCCGAGCGTGAGTTTATGTTTGACAATATGGCCCGCGAGGTCAACGAGCGCTTCTACACCAAGGATCTCCACGGTGTTGATTGGCCTATGATGACTGCCGCTTACCGCAAGTTCCTCCCCCATATCAACAATAACTATGACTTTGCCGAGCTCCTCAGCGAACTTCTTGGCGAGCTTAACGTAAGCCATACCGGTGGCCGCTTTTCAGGACGCGCGTCAACTCTCAGCGACGACCGTACAGCTGCCCTCGGCCTGATTTTCGACCTTACTTACACAGGCAAAGGCCTCAAGGTCGCAGAAGTCATCGCCAACGGTCCCTTTGACCGTGCCGCCTCTGAGCTTCGTCCGGGCTATATTATTGATAGCATCGACGGTCAGGAAGTGTCGTTTAACTCTGATTTCACCGAAGCTCTCAACAACAAGGTGGGCAAAAAGACACTCGTTTCATTCTATAATCCCGCCGATGGCAAGATTATCAATGAAGTCATCCTTCCTATCACCACCGGCAAGCATAATTCTTTGCTCTACGATCGTTGGGTCAAAGCCCGTGCTGCCGAAGTTGACCGTCTCAGCAACGGCCGTCTCGGTTACGTCCACATCCAGTCGATGGGCGATGATTCGTTCCGCAAGGTTTACTCTGACGTTCTTGGCAAGTATAACGATCGCGACGGCATCGTGATCGACATCCGGTGGAACGGCGGTGGTCGCCTTCACGAAGACATTGAGGTGTTCTTCAGCGGCCAGAAATACTTCACTCAGGAGATCCGCGGCGAAAAGACTTGCGATATGCCCTCGCGCCGTTGGAACAAGCCATCCATCATGCTGATGTCAGAGGCTTGCTACTCTAACGCTCACGGCACTCCCTGGGTCTACAAGCACCGCGACCTCGGCAAACTCGTCGGTATGCCTGTTCCAGGCACAATGACCTCTGTCAACTGGGTGACTATGCAAGATCCTTCGTTGGTCTACGGCATCCCCGTGGTAGGCTATCGCCTTGCCGATGGCTCTGTTCTCGAAAACCAGCAGCTCGAACCCGACATTAAGGTTGCCAATGATCCCGCTACCGTTGTCAAGGGCGAAGACCGTCAGCTCAAGGCTGCTGTTGACGAGCTCCTTCGCGAGATCGACGCCAACAAAAAGAAGTAGCCGTCTTTCCTAAACCAACCTGTATAATAATCGCCCGGCGCGTTGATCCCGCGTCGGGCGATTATTATACAGGTTGCCGCTTATTGAGGCAGGCTGAATGTGATGGGCAGTGTGTAGTATGTTTTGACCGGTTCGCCGTTCACTTTGCCGGGTCTCCAGTCGGGCATTGCCTCTACCACTCTAAGCGCCTCTTTGTTGAGCGCTATTGTAAGTCCTTTAAGTATGTTTGGCTGAGTAACATTGCCGTTCTCATCGATGATAAACTCGACGACAACCTTTCCTTCAGTCCCGTTTTCCAACTCGCTTTCGGGATACTCGATATTGTCCGAAAGCCATTTCAGCATAGTCTCCATACCGCCGTAATAGAATGGTTGACGGTCGACGGTCGCCATATTGTAAATCGATTTGTCAAGCATCGCATAAGCGTCGGTGCTTTTCTCCGCGTCTTGCATCATTTTCATCGGCTCGCCTTGACCGGGCTCAAAATTCCTGCTGTGGTTGAGCGCTTCAAGAGTCTCGTCATCGATGTAGGGCAGCTTTTTCACTCCGTGGCTCTTGCACCATTCGTTGACTCGATTGATCTCAGCAAGTGTCTCATCATCGATGTCTGGCAGTATCCCAGTAAAACTGCGATGCTTGCTTGGAAAAGCCAACTCCTTGTCAGTGTTGCGCATTTCGGCTGCTAATATCGATTCTTCGGGCGTGTCACCGTATGCAATATTGTCGAGCAGCATCCTGATATATTTGTCTTTCTTTTCCGAAGCCTGACGGCCTAAAGCAATCCTCATCAGCAGGGCAGGGTGGCCGTATTTACGCAGGTACACCCCGACGCACTCGTGATAAGCATCAAGATACGGACGCTTAAACTTGTATTCATATATCACTGCCGTGTCTGCGTTGGCATAAGCACTCATATCCTCTTTGGCAATGACCTTGAGCATAGGTGTCACATCCGCCTCCCAATCTTCCATATTCTCGCGAAGCTCTTTCTCGATGTCTTTGCTGTATTTCAGTGAGCCGGTATCAAAAAGCACCGTCGGGTAGATAAACGCCACGTCCTCATCATCATTGTCAAGCACTGCGCCCGCTATCAGTGACGTCGGTATCGAGCCCGACCAGTTGGGGTTGACATTATAGAATATGTGTTGACGCCCTTTCAGATCAATTGACTTGAACGCTTCGGGAGCCGTCAGCGTAACGTCTGCTTTTTTCATCTCCCTGCTGTATCTTTCAAAATCATCAGTCTGCCCGCAGACCATCTGCCCGGCTAATAATAATGTGGCTGATAAAATGATTATATTTTTCATTTGTGCTTGATTTTAGGCAGTTATACGTCTGCAAATCTAACAATTATTTTTTGCACGAGCAAAATATCACCTAAATTTGTAAAAAAATGCTCAGCGCGTGTCACTTTTTTGCCCGCTACTGTGTCTTATAGTCGAGATGTCTCAAAAACAGCATAACAAACTAATTTAATCAACTCATTAAATAAAATCATTTATGGAAGGTATTATTATTTCTCTTGGCATCTGCGTTTTGCTTCCCATCGCTATAGTCTCAATTGTCTGCTATACCAGAATGAACAGTGACAATAAGCGTAGCGAGATCATCATCAAGGCCATTGAGGCTAATAACAACATTGACACCGACAAACTCGCCGAATCTCTGCGTAAGTCTGTCAAGTCTCCTCGTCAAATTCTTAACCTAAGACTACTTAACGGTTGCATCTTCTCGTTTTTGGGGTTGGGTTTAATTCTGTCGGGTATTTATCTGAGCCTATCTACGTTGCGTTATAACGATAAACTTGAGTTCTGTCTCTATCTTATTGCTGCAGTGGCTTTTGCAATCGGCATTGCTAATCTCGTTGTCTACTTTGTGACCCGCAAGCAAGTTGACTAATCAAATTGCTAATCAGTAATCGATGACCCGCGAGCAGTTTATAGCCAACGTTGAGAGCTCTCAGAAAGCGTTCCGGCGTTTTCTGGTAGCTCTCTGCGGCGGTAATGACGCGCTCGCCGACGATGTTGCTCAAGAGTCCTACGTCAAGGCCTATCTTGCCTGCGACAATCTTAGCAATCACGACAAGTTCGCCGCTTGGCTATTTCGCATCGGCTATACTACTTTCCTTAACCACCGTCGTTCTGAAAAGACTTTTTCTGACTATGACGACGCTCGCCATATCCAGACAGATGATGATGTAGATGATAGCAGTTTCAAGTATCAGGATCTTTATGCAGCTCTCAGCCGTCTTTCTGACAAAGAGCGTATGTCGGTGTTGCTGTTTTATATGGAAAATTATTCAATCAAAGAGATTGCTGAAATCGAAGACACAAGCGAAGCAGCCGTGCGCCAGCATCTTTCGCGTGGCCGTCAGCATCTCCGCTCACTATTGACACAATGACTATTATGGACGACGATAAGATCAAACAACTTTTCCAAGATTTTCAGCCAGGTCTGACATCTGACTTCGCTTTCCTCAACCGGCTTGAGCGCAACCTCAACTCAGTCGAGCTCATCCGTCAGCAGTCCAGGCAGCTGCGCCGTCGTTCGCGCTTAGCTGTCATCGTTGCCGCCATTGTCGGCTTCGTCACCGGCTTTCTGGCGTCACTGGTAGTGCCATATATCACCGCCTTCATTTTCGACCTGAGCATATCGATGCCCGATAGCAGCGTGATTAGTCACATCGCTGACTACCGGGCAACAATCGCATGGGGCATAGCCGGCGCCTTGACAATAATTATGTCACTCAACGCCTACGACCTAACCCAATCCCTCCCCCAAAAAACAATAAGACATTGACTCCCTAAAGGCCCTAAAGCCCCCTCAAAAAATTGTGCATTGAGCATTGTGAATTGTGCATTATGTATTGCCAAAGGCTTGCTCAAGGTCAGCTATAAGGTCATCTATATGCTCGGTGCCGATCGAAAGGCGGATCGTTCCCGGATAGATATGCTGCTCGGCAAGCTCCTTCTCGTTAAGCTGAGAGTGAGTCGTCGATGCAGGGTGTATCACCAGGCTCTTCACGTCAGCCACATTGGCCAAGAGCGAGAAAATCTCGAGCGAGTCGATAAATCTCTTGGCCGCTTCGCTACCTCCCTCGATTTCAAACGTGAAGATCGATCCCGCTCCGTTAGGAAATGTCCGCTTATACAGTTCGTGGTCAGGGTGATTGGCGAGCGACGGATGATTGACTTTTTTCACCTTCGGATGAGCTGCAAGATATTCAACGATTTTCAATGCGTTCTCCACATGACGCTCTACTCGCAGTGACAGAGTCTCAAGACCTTGCAGAAGTATAAATGCGTTCAGTGGGCTGATGCATGCTCCTGTGTCGCGGAGCAGTACGGCCCTTATGCGTGTAACGTAAGCTGCCGCTCCGGCCACATCGGCAAACACTGCGCCGTGATACGACGGATCCGGCTCTGACAGCTGCGGGAACTTGCCCGATGCTTTCCAGTCAAATTTTCCTGAGTCGACTATCACACCGCCGAGCGATGATCCGTGTCCGCCGATAAACTTAGTTGCCGAGTGTACGACCACATCCGCTCCATGCTCTATCGGGCGATAAAGAAACGGCGTTGCAAAAGTGTTGTCGATGAGCAATGGCAACCCGTTTGCGTGAGCGATTTCAGCCACTGCGTCAACGTCGATCAGACTCGAATTGGGATTGCCGAATGTCTCGATAAAGATCGCCTTAGTGTTTGGCTTGATAGCTTTCTTGAAGTTGTCGATATCGCTCGGATCTACAAATGTTGCTTCGACGCCGTATGAAGGCAGAGTGTGAGCCAACAGATTATATGTGCCGCCATAGATATTATTGGCCGCTACGATATGATCGCCCTTTACTGCTAAGTTGAGTATCGCGTATGTCACCGCTGCAGCTCCGCTCGCAACCGCCAAGGCTGCCACGCCGCCTTCAAGCGCCGCGATTCGCTGCTCGAGCACATCCTGGGTGGGGTTTGTCAGTCGGCCGTATATATTGCCGGGATCTTGCAATGCAAATCTTGCAGCCGCATGATCACAGTTGTCAAAAACATATGAAGTAGTCTGGTAGATGGGCACTGCGCGTGCTCCCGTTGCAGAGTCTGGTTTTTCTTGTCCGACGTGGAGTTGCAGGGTCTCAAAGTGCAGCTTTTTATTTTCTTTAGCCATAGTGATTTTCAATTTGTGAATTATTAATTGTTTTGATGCTGCAAAATTATTAAATCCAAGAACGTATATAAAGTTAATTCTTATACTTTGAAAAAAAATAGTATATTTGCACTAATTATTAGAACAAATGAAATTTTGCGACATAAATGGTGCCGCAAAACAGAACAAACGAAATTCCAGCTCTTATGACTATCCAACCGCTTGACTCTATCGATCTCGACATTCTCCGCGCCTTACAGGAAGATGCGCGCTTGACCACACGCCAGTTAGCCGCCAAGGTCCACCGCTCGCCGACACCCGTTTTCGAACGCGTCCGCCGCCTCGAGGCCCAGGGCTATATCCGCTCATACTCCGCAGTTCTCGACGCCGACAAGCTCGGTCAGGGCTTCATGGTGATATGTCATGTCAAGCTTCGCATCATCAACCATGACATCGCTACAACCTTCGTTGACTATGTAAAGCGTCTCCCGGAGGTCAGCGAGTGTTACCACGTTTCCGGTTCGTTTGATTACATCTTGAAAGTCCGCGCCGCCTCTATGGCAGAGTACCGTGACTTCCTCCTCAACAAGCTCGGCGCCATCGACTCTGTCGGCACCATCGAGTCAGCTTTCGTCATGACCGAGATCAAAAATGACCCGACACTTCTCATCTGATATATTTATTTGCAGTTTAAGAATTTCCGATGTAAATTTGCCTTATAAATAATAATGTCATGAATAAATCCACAATCCTTAGTCTCTTAACAGCTGCTGCTCTGTTGATTACTTCCTGTGACCATCGTCAGGATGTCACAGCCGATTTTCACGTAGTCCCACTCCCTCAGACTATTGTCGAAGCTGATACTTCTGACGGTTTCGTGCTCGATGACAATACTGTCATAACCTATCCCGAGGGTGACGAATCCATGAAGCGCAATGCCCGGTTCCTGTCTGAATACCTCGCTGAGCTGACCGGACGTAATTTAAAGATTACCGACGCTCCGGCTGACGAAAATGCCATTGTTCTCCTGAGCAATCTCGACAGCGACAACCCCGAAGCCTACTCTCTCACCGTCACCCCACAACTTATTACTATTGATGGTTCGACACCGGCGGGCACATTCTACGGCATTCAGACCCTGCGCAAATCCGTGCCCGTCACCGGTGATCTCAATGTGACTTTCCCGGCCGTAACAATTGCCGATGAGCCTCGCTTCGCATACCGCGGCACTATGCTTGAGGTCTGCCGCCATTTCTATCCCGTCGACTCGGTTAAGAAATTCATTGATATGCTTGCCTTGCATAACATCAACCGCTTCCATCTCGGTTTGTCGCAGGATCAAGGCTGGCGCATTGAGATTAAAAGTCGCCCGGAGTTGACAGCCGTAGGCTCGAAGCGAAAAGGCACCTGCGTTGGTCACGATATTGACTCTTCCGACTCAATCCCTTACGGCGGATTCTTCACTCAGGATGAGGCTCGTGATTTGGTGCAGTATGCAGCCGACCGTTATATCACCATTGTCCCTGAGATCAATATGCCCGGACATATGCTTGCAGCTCTTGCCTCTTATCCCGAATTGGGCTGCACCGGTGGTCCCTATGAGGTGTGGCAGCGTTGGGGCATCAGTGATGACGTCCTCTGCGCCGGCAATGACTCCGTGCTGACATTCATTGACGATGTCCTTGGTGAGATTGTCGACATTTTCCCCTCTGAATATATCCACGTCGGTGGCGATGAGTGTCCTAAGGTGCGTTGGGCTGCCTGCCCCAAGTGTCAGGCTAAGGCTCGCGAATTAGGATTGAAAGCCGATGCCGACGGCACTGTCGAAGAAAAGCTCCAGAGCTATATCATCCACCACGCCGGCGACTTCTTGGCCTCACGCGGTCGCAAGATGATTGGTTGGGACGAAACTCTCGAAGGCGGCCTTGCCCCGGGTGCTATCGTCATGTCATGGCGAGGCGAGGAGGGCGCGGTCGAGGCAGCGCGTCAAGGCCACGATGCCATCCTCACTCCGACCAACTATTGCTATTTCGACTACTACCAGACCCGCGACACCGACAATGAGCCTTTAGCCATTGGTGGCTATGTCCCCTTAGAGAAAGTCTACAGTTATAATCCGGCCCCCCGTGGTCTGACCGATGATCAGCAGAAACATATGTTAGGCGTTCAAGCTAACTTGTGGACTGAGTATATGCCGACTTATTCTCAGGTCGAATATATGTCTTTGCCCCGTATGGCTGCTCTGGCCGAAGTGCAATGGACTGAT
Source organism: uncultured Bacteroides sp. (assembly GCA_964423485.1). Classification (GTDB taxonomy): domain Bacteria; phylum Bacteroidota; class Bacteroidia; order Bacteroidales; family Muribaculaceae; genus CAG-873. The sequence goes on along the minus strand of CAYRFB010000014.1, from coordinate 8,372 downwards.
CCCGACAAGAAGGACTACGCAGACTTCACCAAGCGCTTGCTTCAGCTCACAAAGCAGTATGACTCAAAAGGCTATAATTACGCCACACATATCTTCGACGTCAACGGATCTCTGACCACCGACAGTGATCGTGCAGTGATCGTGGCAGAGTTAAGCACGGTCGATGATGCGCCCGTATATTACACCCTCGACGGCACTGACCCCGACCAACAGTCGGCCCTCTATACCTCGCCAATTGAGATCTCAACATCCTCTGTCATCAAGGTCATCGCTGTTCGACCCGAAGGCATCAGCCGCGTGTTCGCTGACAGTGTGTCCTTCAACAAAGCCACTGCTCGACCGATCACCCTCGCCGAGCAGCCTCATTCGCGCTATAATGGCGATGGTCCCGTGACTATTGTCGACGGCAAGTTCGGCACCACAACTTTTGCTGCCGGAGGCTGGCTTGGATTCATTGGCAAAAACCTTGATGCGACGATTGATCTGATCGACCCGACAGAAATATCATCGGTGACTGTCAGGACCCTCATCGATGTCGTCGACTGGATTATCGACGCCAAATCAATCACCGTAATGGTGTCAGACGATGGCAATAACTTCACTCAGGTCGCTCTTGAAGACTATCCTATCAACGAGCGCAACTCTCCTCTCGAGATCGTTGCTCACAAGCTCGCCTTCGCTCCCGTCACCACCCGCTATGTCCGTGTCATAGCTGAGCCTCAACCCAGAATGATAGCCCAACAATCACCCGCTTTCATGTTCGTCGACGAAATAATCATCGATTAATCACATCATAAAAAGAATTCCCGTCGAAAACTGATGAAAATTAGGCTGCTTATGCCCCGTTAGGGCATAGTAGGGTGAGTAGCGCGCATACAGACTCACAAATCCCCAGAGATGCAGCG
>CAYRFB010000014.1:0-7367 GCA_964423485.1 uncultured Bacteroides sp. | reverse complement strand
GCATAGTAGGGTGAGTAGCGCGCATACAGACTCACAAATCCCCAGAGATGCAGCGACGCAAACGCGTCGATTGTAAATGGCCTTACGTTGATGCCGTTGACCTTGTATTCAGTCGACACCTTGTCTCCGCGCCAGGCCGTCAGCACTGATGCGTGGCTGTTAAAATTGAAGATCGGTCCGAATCTGAGTGTCATCTTGTCATTGAAAATGCCAAACGGCAGCTTCTGCCCATAGAGCAGTGGGAACTGCACCGAAAAAATCTTGATTCGAGACAACCTTGGCTCCACTCCCTCAGGATATTGACTGATGCCCACCTGACCGTCGGTGACCGTAAAGCAGTTGCCGAGCGTTGTGCGGTAATTGCGCCAGTTGATGCCGACGCCCAACGAAAATGAGTTGCCATAGCGATTGGTGGCCTGTACGGCAAGAATGTTCAACCACGAGACCTCAAACGATTTGCCCATTTCGATGCCTGCTGCGCCGCTCGCGCCCGGGGCCGAGCAAAAACCGAAGCCCACGCCGTTAGAAATCATGTCCCACGACACTGACGATCGCTTGCGGCTCTTTTTGCCTGTCAGAGAGAGTCCCGAGCAGTTGAGATGAGACACTACCGTCGCGTTGGGTTTATACGGCTGTTCGAAGACGAGCGAGTCAGTGTCGATGTCCACGACAGCCCTGAGACCATTGGTGTTTTCTGTGATCACCACCTTTTTGGGGCCGATTACAGTCACGTTTTTCAACTCATCGGCGGAGACCTTTGCTCCGCTCATCCCGATCATTGCTGCTAATATGATGATTGCTTTCGTTTTCATTGCTTTGTGTTTTTATTGATTTGTAGTCATTTCAAAATCCGAGCGACCCACCGATCGCCACGCTTTCAAATTGCGGACCAAATTCTCGCGAGAACTGTGACATCGGCGAGTAACGCACATAAAATGCAAAATCTCCCCTCCAGCCGATGCGCGCCAGACAGTCAACGGTCAGTATGCGCTGGTGCAGGTGCTTGATCGAGCGTTTGCTGGTCTGGTTGCCTTCGCGCCAGGTGCAATTGCCTGTAGTGTAGGTGTTGAGCATCGCCACGCCCCCGACTTCAAACGTAAAGCTGCCGCATATCTTCTGGCTAAGTAGCAGTGGAAACTGTATTGCAAAGCTCTTGAGCGAGGATTTGACGTGGTGATATCCCTCCGGGATCGGCGACAGTTGGTAGGCACCGTTCTCGCCGCGGGCAGCCATCAGGCCGTCACCAATGGTGAAATGGCGATACTGCCAGCCGATGCCTAATGTCAGCAGTGTGCCGCAGCGCGAGAGCCTCCACTCAGCGTCTGCGACGTTGAGCATGCCGATCTCCCAACCTGTTCGGCTCATGCCTCGGTCAGCTGCCGACGGTATGACTGCACCCGCATAAAGATCACATATCGCGTTATAGGTCGGGTTGCCTGGCTTTCGGTTCTTATGTATCTGACGGCTAAAGCGAGGATTGAACACCCATAGCTGCTCGATGTCCGTATCGGCGTCATCGTTGACGGCGCTCTCATAGACGAGTTTGTAATCAGGATCGCACTCGCGGCCATGGATATAGATAGTTTTGCCGTTTTCATTTGTGATGACTGCGACTGAGGTCGGTTTTTCGACCACCGCAACCGTGTCGTTGCTTTCGCTTGCCATAGCCGTCGCTGATGTCAGTGCGGCGAGCATCATTAATTGGATAGCTTTCATTATTGCTGGCTTATTAGTTTTTTGATCTGTTCGAGTTTGGCTTTTCCGCTCATATAGACTATCATGATGCGCTTACCTCCTTTGAGGTGAGAGTTAAGATAAAATAGATAGCGGTTATGATTGTCGCTGCCCGACGGCGGCAGTGCAAACTGGGCGTAGAAGATCCGGCCGTCGATATACTTCACCTCGCGGCTCTCGGCTTTGGCCCCGCACTTGCTGATGCGTTCGGCGATTTTGTCGGCCTCGTCGGCCGCTCCTGTGATGACCAAACTGCGGTAGAGACTGAGGTCGGTGCCCTTGAGGGCATCGCCGCTGATGATGGTTTCAGTGGTGTTGCCGTCAGGGCTCGCATAGTCGCTGAAGATCTGTTTGATCTCAGCCGACGATTGGGCAGATGCTGCGAAATGGAGGCAGACGGCTGCGATGATTAAAAGGAGATGTTTCATTGTAGTGATGAATTAAAGAGAGTCGATAATTGCGAGGCGACATCTGTCTGTACTGACTGCGCGGCTTGGCCTATCTCGTCTAAGTCGCTGCGCATCATAGCGAGCACTTCGTGACTGTCGGTGATCTCCGTGCCGCCGATATAGGCCACGCATCGGTCGTCGGCCTTATCGTCGGTGCGATAGGTCAGGATGGCTGTTGCGCACACTGCCGCCACGGCCATTGCTGCGGCTGCCCTTATCCACGCTCCGCTGCTTCGGCGAGACTTACGGCCGATGGTGAAGTAGCCCATCACGGCGCGCGCCTCGTCGATTTTGTCTGATGAGAGTGTAGTGGAGGCAAGTGCCAGCCGCAGCTCGCGCTCCTCCGCCTCGGTCGCTGTAGCCTCAAAGTAGCGGTCGATCAGATGGTGCAGTCGCTTGATGTCTGTTTTGTTTGATTTCATTGTCATGCTCATTGTTTTGAAGAGAGATAGATTTCACGAACTGTTTTACGTGCGCGGCTAAGTATCATCCGGGCGTTAGTCTCGGTTATTCCGAGTTCGTCGGCAATGTCGGCGAAATCCATGCCCATAGTGTCGCGCATTGTGATGACGGTCTTTTCGCGCTTGCTCAGCCGGCTGTCGATGATCGCCTTGACCGATTGATAAAGCTCCATGCGCTCGCCGTCGCTTTCGTTCTCGGCGAGATCCTCAACCGCGCCTTCGAGAGGATATTGGGCGGCGCGCTTGCTGCGTCGCAGGGCGTCGATGCAACTGTTGCGCACTGCCACAACCGACAAGCCTTCGGCCTGTGACTGACTCACTATCGACTGGCGGCGCTCCCAGAGCTTGTAGAAAGCGTCCTGCAAGGCATCATCGGCGGCGCTGTCGTCGGCGAGCAGGCGTCGAGCAGTGGCTTGAAGCCGGCTGCGCAGCCTGATAAACGTCGATGTGAGAATGTCGTGGTTCATTTTCTGTTGCTTTACACCCTTTATACGGCGCGAAAAAGATTTTGTAACAAACTTAGCTAAATTTTTTTGAAAAAAATGTCTATCACTTGCTCAGTTGAGGCTTAAAAACTAATTTTGTAAAGCATTATCTTTGTTAAAAATCAATTTAATACTTGTTACAATGTCTGATATAAAACATATTACCCGCGATGAGCTGCAACGGCTTCTCACCGAGATGGACGTCGACCCGATCGTCGACAGTGAGGGCGCGCTCTATTGCGTGCTTCCCGCTGATGATGACTTTCCCCACGACGTAGTTTTCCATTTCACCCACGATGATGACGGATGGTTTGGTGTCGAGGCTATTGCTGATGAGTTCAACCTCACCGAGGATGAGGTGGGCCCGGCACTGGTGTTCTGCAACGAGTTCTCCCGGCGCGCCCGCGTCCCCAAAGCTTTCGTGCAGAACGGCCGCTACAAGCTCGACCAGTGGATCGTCTTTCCCGCCGCGACTGATGATGACTATATCAAGCAGTACATCGAACTAATCATTACGATGTGCTGGAGCTTCTTTGTTAACGCCAATCGCAAGTAATCTCTTAAGAATCAACTTTATATGAAGGTACTTCTCATAAACGGCAGTCCACACCCCGACGGCAACACATCCATCGCGCTCGGAGAGGTCGCTGAGACTCTTGATCAGCAAGGCATCGAAACCGAGACACTGTGGATCGGCACCAAGCCTGTGCAAGGATGCATCGCTTGCTATAAATGCGCCACTACGGGTGTATGTGTGTTCCGCGACGAACTCTATGTCAAGGCTCGTGAGGCTGTCAGCCGCGCTGATGCCATCATTATCGGCTCTCCTGTCTACTATGCCGGTCCGTCGGGCTCGCTCTGCGCTCTGCTCGATCGTCTCTTCTACTCGTCAGGGCGGCTGCTGATGTACAAACCTGCGGCTTCGGTGGTTTGCTGCCGTCGCGGCGGTGCCTCCGCGGCCTTTGAGCGTCTAAACAAGTACTACACCATCCTTAGCATGCCCTTGGTCAGCTCTCAGTACTGGAACAGCGTCCACGGTCGCGAGAAAGGCGAAGCCCGATTTGACGAAGAAGGCTTGCAGACCATGCGCACTCTCGGCCGTAATATGGCCTGGATGCTCAAATCAATTCATAATCCGCAGTCGCCCGCTCATCCCGAGCCCGAACCGCGACATGCCACAAACTTTATCCGCAATGATCACGAATAATCTTGCCCGACCGACGGCACCGCGCATCGTGGTGCTTGACGGCTATGTCGCCAACAGCGGCGACCTTTCATGGGACGGTCTCGACCGTCTCGGTGACCTCAAAGTCTATGAACGCACGTCGCCTGCTCAGATCGTTGACCGCACCCGCGGCGCCTTTGCAGTCTTTGTAAATAAAGTGATTCTCGACGCCGAGACAATCGCCCTGCTGCCCGATCTGAAATTCATCGGCATACTTGCAACTGGCTATAACAACGTTGACCTTGTCGCCGCCCGCCGTGCCGGTATCACAGTCTGCAACGTGCCGGCTTATAGCACGGCTTCTGTCGCCCAAAGCGTGTTTGCACTGCTTCTTGCTATCACCAACCGCACCGAGGCTTACACTGACAGCGTTGCTCGCGGAGAATGGACCAAGTGTATGGACTTCAGCTATCGCCTCTCATCAATCGAGGAGCTCGACGGCCTGACTATGGCCGTCTATGGTCTCGGCAACATCGGCATGCGCGTCGCTGAAACAGCCCGCGCATTTGGCATGCACGTCATCAGCGCTACGTCAAAGAGCGCCGATCGCCTCCCTGACTTCATCGAGAAGGTTACTCGCGACGAGATGTTCAGTCGCGCCGATGTCCTATCGCTCAACGCACCCCTGAGCGATGACAACCACCACTTTGTGTGCGCTGAGACTTTAGCGCTGATGAAGCCCTCGGCCATCCTTATCAACACCGCCCGTGGTGGCCTCGTCGACGAGCAGGCTCTCGCCGATGCTCTCAAAAGCGGTCGCATAGCTGCTGCCGGACTCGATGTGCTTGAACACGAGCCGCCGCTTGTCGACTGTCCGCTCATCGGCCTGTCGAATTGCATCATCACGCCTCACGTCGCCTGGCAGAGCACCGCAGCGCGCCGGCGCCTCCTCGCCATCTCAGCCGACAACCTCGCCGCCTTCCTCTCCGGCCACCCCCAAAACGTTGTCGGAGAATGAAAAAGAATAAAAAATGAACTCAGAAGAATAAAAAAAGCAGCGCTCAGCGCTGCTTTTTTTATTGAGTGACTTAAAGATTAGTAACCGGGGTTCTGCTCGAGGTTCTTTGTGCGGGCAAGTTCCTGGCTTGGAATTGGCCACAATTCGAAACGCTCTTCCCAACGGCGGTTGAGGTCGCGAACACCGAGTTTTTCCTTATATGCGTCATAGCAAGGGATGTCATTTTCATCCTGCTCGCCGGGCTTGAAGGTTGGGATATCATTTTTTGCAAGACCAAGCGAAACACCAGACTCACCGGTAGCAGGACGTGTCCATTCTATGCCTGCTTCATATTGATATTGGATTGTGGGGTGTTTGTATGAAGGATACATATTCTCAATTGCACCTGTTTTCCAACGACGCATATCAAAGAGGTGGAGACCTTCCATCATAAGTTCGACTTTACGTTCGCGGCGAACAAGTTGACGCATCTTAGTCTGATTGCCTTTGCGATCTGCAGAAACATCTGGCATGCCTGCACGATTACGAACTGCGTTGATAGCAGAGTAAACTGATTCGTCGAGCTGGCCGAGTTCAATCTTAGCTTCAGCATAACCAAGAAGAACTTCAGCATAACGCATGCAGATTACATCAATATACTGGAGAGCGATGCCGTGAGATGTGTCAAGAGCATATTTAGCGTTGATGGTACCAGCACCTGCGTTACAGAAACTTGCCCAAGAAGCACTTACTACACCTTCGAAATCTTGGTTTGCAACCTCAGACCATTCACCGGTGTTGTAGTTATACAATTGAGTTGTGGGCTTGTAGCAGCTGAGTACCTGAGTGGTGATTGCTGCACCCTGATTTACTGTCATTTCATCGCCTTCCATGCGGATGTTATAGGCGAAACGTGGGTCTCGGTTCTTTGAAGGATGTGCATTGTCGTAAAGAGGAGATTCGTCAATACGGAGACCATCGATGCACTCATAAGTATCGCAGAACATCAAACTTGAGTGACGACCTGTCTGACCTTGAATACGAGATGTCTGTCCATAGCCGATAGGATGTCCTAAAGAAGGTTTGGTGTTGTCGTTGTAAGGTAGTTCATAGAAGATTTCGTTGAACACATCTGTTTTTGCCTGACCCGGACGAGTGAAGAGGTCGCCATAGTCTTCTGCAAGTTTATAACCACCTTCATCGATAACTTTTTTACCGGCGGCAGCCGCAGCTTCAAAGTACTTTGTACCCTTGCCACCGATATTGAGACCACCACCGATAAGACCGATGCGGTTAACCAAACCATATGCAAAACCACGATTCAGACGGCCAGCTTCTTCGCGCTTCCAAGGAAGGTATTGAGCGATCTCGTTCATGTCAGCAATGAGATAGTCAAAAATCTGTTCCCGGGGGGTGCGATATGCAGAGTCATATTCATCTTGTGAAACCGGTGCGGTAAAGAAGGGCACGTCTCCGTACAAACCAGTCAAGATATAGTAGTAATATGCGCGAAGTGCATGAACTTCGGCAAGATATTGCATAGCCTTGGGTGAAAAGTTGGCTTTGAATTCTTCTGCGCCACTGATAATATCGTTAGCACGAGCAATACCGATATAGCACTGCTGCCAAATGTAGAGAACAATTGCATTATCTGGGTTGAGGCTGCCACCTGCGCCGATTGTAGTGTTCTCGTTACGTTCGAGAAGCATAGGAGTGAGGTGGTCGAAAACGGTCATAGCAGGCAACATATAAAAACCATTTACTTGGTTCATATACATTATCTGATAAACGCCCATCAGGCCGTCATAGAGGGCATTCTCAGAACGGAAGAATCCATTGCTGACATAGTCGCCGTTGGTGTCTGCACGATCGAGAAAGTCGCTGCAAGACGTTGCCGATAGCCCAAGAAGGGCAAGAGCGGCCAGATATATTTTTGCTTTTTTCATTTTATTCAGAATTAGAATCTTAAGTCAATACCGAAAGTATATACTCTCATGAGAGGATAGTAAGAAGCGGGGGTAGCTTCGGGGTCATAACCGGGATAAGCGTTCTGGATGGTGAAGAGGTTCTGACCGC
>CAYRFB010000013.1:11031-27019 GCA_964423485.1 uncultured Bacteroides sp. | reverse complement strand
GGCGGAAGTTATCAAGATTTTCTTTCATCGGCGCAAGCAGCTCGGCGATCTGCATGCGGTTTTGGTCATTAAGACTTTGTGAGTTATTCTGCAATGCCTCTGCTGCCATGGCTGCAAACGTTTCGCGTAACGCTTTTTCTGACTTTTCTGCCTGCTCAATGGTCGCCGTAAGTCGCTCCTCGGCCCTGATGCGCTGCTCATCGCTGTTCTTAAGCTGATCGCGCAGACGGTTGTTTTCGCTTTGCAACGCAGAGTTGCGGCGAGCAGTTGTGAAGTAACAGATCAGCGTACCCAAAGCCACGCAACCTAAAATCGAAATCAAAATTACATCCATACCAAAAACTGTTATGCAACAAAATTACAAAAAAGTTCACATAATAAATGGTTTTGCAGCTTTTACCCTTTCTAAGTTATATGTCGACTTGTTAAAACGTGAATTTGGTAAGATAATCGGTATTATTGTTAAGGCTTATATCAATTTTTTGGTGTAAATTTGTGAAAACAATAAATAGAAAACCTTACGATGAAAAAAATATTCTTGTTTGCAGGCTTGATGTCGGCCTGCGTTTATTGGCCCGCTCACTCACGTGGAGTGTGGACAATTCAAAATGTTGAATACTCTGTCGACACCCTATATCATGCCACTGTCGGTCCGGGCACGACTGAAACCGAGCTCCGCATCGAGGTGATCGTCGGCGGTGAGACGGTGGTCAACAATGTTTTTTACACAGTCACTGATCTCACTGACCCTTATGTCGAAATGCGCGTCGCCAAGGCCGGCAATCAGATGCGCATGCTCGAAACCGTTCCTGATATCGCTGAGCGTATGAATCAGCCGGGCGAGCGCTACTTCGCCGGGGTCAATGCTGACTTTTTTAATATGGGCGAGCCATATAACCCAATAGGCATGTGTATCGCCAATGGTTTCTTGACTAACTACGCAACCGACGGCGCCGACATTGACCCCTATTATCTTGTCATCGACAAGGAAGGGGTGCCTACGCTCGTGCGCCATGTCTATAATGACTGGGAGGGCACTCTGACCTTCCCGTCGGGGGCAAAATATGACTTCCACATCGATACTCACCGCGACGAAGACGAGATGCTGCTCTACACGCCTCAATGGCAATTCTACGACTGGTGGAGCAACAAAATGTTTGAAGTCGGACGCACCGGCACTAACCCATTTGGCGTCGAGGTCAAGGTGCGTCCTGTCGGTCAGAACGTTTTGTTTGGCAACACTCTTCAGCTCGAAGTCATCGAGGATCCTGAGGCCGGGGTGGGGAATATGACTATTCCCTCTGACGGTTATGTGATCTCGGCTCACGGCGCTGCCCGCGAATACATCTCGTCGCTCTCCAAAGGCGACGTCGTTATTGCGAACATCGGTTTCAAAGCCGGGTCGGTGCAGACTTCGGCCAAGGAACTTGTCGGAGGTTTCCCGATTATGCTCAACAAGGGCCGAGTGCTGTCGACTCCCTCTTATCCCGAGCATCTTTCTAATCCAGAGCCACGTTCGGCAGTCGGCTATAACGAGGACAAGAGCAAACTTGTGATGCTTGTTGTCGATGGCCGTAAGGCCGGAGGGTCAAGCGGCGTCACCCAGAAGCAACTTGCCGACATTATGCGTAATGTCGGATGCTCGGATGCGATGAATTTCGACGGCGGAGGATCATCGACAATGTATGTCGACGGTTTAGGTGTGAAAAATGTGCCGTCAAGCTCAAGCCTCGACAAGCGTCCCGAAGGCACTCCGCGCACTGTCGTCAATGCGCTCTTCGCCGTGGCAATCGCTCCGGTTGACAATGAAGTGGCAGCGATTGAGATTCGTGAAAAGAGTCTTTCGCTGAGCGCCGGTGAGTCGGCGACGCCCGTCGTCTACGGTTATAATAAGTATGGTGTGATGGTTTCGACAGATCTGGCCGGTTGTACATTCGCTGTCCCTGAAGAAATAGCTACGGTCAGTGGAGCGACAGTTACAGCGACCGACGGCCACTACTGTGGAGTCCTGACTGCCGAATACAATGGTTTGACCTACTCAATCCCTATAAGCATCAACGGCGGCGGCGAGTTTATCACCACTTCGGTGACGGAAGCGATAAGCGATGACAACTCAGCCGGAGAATACTATCTGCTTAACGGCATTCAGACCTCCGCTCCGCGCCCCGGGGAGATAAGCGTCACCCGCAGTGGCAAGAAGATAATTATGAAGTGATAATAGACTAAAACCGCCTCTGCCCGATAAACAATCGACTGAGGCGGTTGTTGAATATATAGGCAACCAAAAATAGGTCTGTCGGTTTCAACTATCGTATATATCCGTAATATTATGGCTGACAATGTAATAAAACCAAAAAGATCAAAACTGCTCAGTTGTTTTTTGACCGCTATGCATATAATTGTAATCATGGCAGCTGCGCTTTTGATCCTTATTATCACCCGAGACACCTTTGAAAACATATCATTCTTGTCTGACCCCCAGTATCTGAAATTCCAGTTTTGGATTTGTCTGGTATTTATGTTTGAGATCGTCATTGATTTCATATTTGAGTCAAAGAGCTGGTCTCATCGGTTGATCGAGGTTGTGTTTTTTATACTTTGTCTCCCATTTGCCAATATCATCAATTATCTCGGTCTCCATGTGTCGGGCGAGATATTTTTTGTGTTGCGACTGTTGCCGATGCTACGTGCGACATATATCATTGTGCAGGTCACCGGTACAATCAAGACCGGCACGATGACCAATCTCTTTAAGGCTTACATCATATTGTTCATTGTCGTGGTCTACTTCTCGAGTCTGATGTTTTACGTCGAGGAGCACCCGGTCAACGCTGGCGTAGACACTTATTGGTCAGCATTATGGTGGACCATTATGACGCTCACCACCGCAGGATGCTACATAACCGAAGTCACCACTGCCGGCAAGATCCTGTCTGTGATTTTGTCGGGTGGGGGACTGATACTCTTCCCGGTATTCACGGTATATGTGGCCAATGCTGTCAACGGCACACCGAGCGCTTCAGACGACCAGGCGACAGATGATAACGGCGGCAGTGATAAAAAACAAGCCGAAAGCAACGCCGAAGACACAAATAATGCTAACTTTGCCGAATCAAACCAAGCAAGCGCTACAGCTAACTGAAAATGTCATTAGCAAATAAAATAGACAAGTTGCGTCACAGAGCCACCTCTCTGTGGCAGTATGGCACGGTCGATGTGTGGAATGTTAGAAAGAACACCTATAAGGTCAAGGTCATCAAGACCATCAATCTGGCCGTAAGATCTTTTCTTAGTTCCGACATCCAGTCACAGGCCTGCGCAATGACTTATCGCACTGTGCTGGCTATCGTGCCTGCCCTGGCAATGCTCTTCGCCCTCGGCCGCGGGTTCGGGTTGCAGACATTGATCGAAAAAGAGTTGTATTCAATATTCCACGCCCAGCGTGAGTTTATCAACCGTATGCTCGCCTTTGTTGATTCATATCTCAATCAGGCCAGCGAAGGCATTTTTGTCGGCATTGGCATCCTCTTCTTATTGTGGACCTTGATTTCGCTTGTGAGTAGTGTTGAGGAGAGTTTTAACGCCGTATGGGGCGTCAAAGAGGGGCGCAGCTTCTGGCGTAAGATTACCGACTATACGGCTATGCTGCTGATCCTGCCTGTGCTTATGATTTGTGCCGGAGGTCTCAATATGCTCCTCTCGTCGACGATCGATTCTATATTCCACTTCAAATTCCTCACGCCCTTAGTGACTGTCTTTCTCGAGGCCGGCTCATGGATATTCACATGGCTGTTTTTTACGGCCGTATATATGCTGATACCAAATGTCAAAGTCAAGTTTACCAATGCTTTGATCTCAGGCATTCTTGCCGGCACAGGATTTCTTGTGTTGCAGTGGGTTTTCGTCACTGGTCAGATGTATGTGGCCAAATACAATGCTATCTACGGAAGCGTGTCATTTGTGCCATTGATGCTGATATGGTTGCAGTTGGTGTGGGTGATAACGCTGTCTGGCGCAGTGCTTTGCTATGCGTCGCAAAATATTTTTGAATTTGACTTTAAGGAAGACGTTGACCGCATATCACTGCGCTATCGCGAAAAAGTTATTATGGCAGTAGCCGTGGCTATCGTCCATCGCTTTGCCGAATCTCAGCCTCCGCTGACTGTGCGCGACATAATTGTAGGCTACCATCTGCCGTCACGCCTCGTCAACAGTGCGATCGATGCACTTGTCGAATCAGGTTTGGTGTCGAAAGTGGTCATCAACGGCCAAAAGGAAGTCTATGGTTACCAACCAGCATTAGAGGTTGACAAGATAACAGTTTCAGTGGTTCGCGACCGCCTCGAAGCATCGGGTCGCCACGGATTCATCCCTCAGTTTGACTCGACATTCCCGGGTGTAGTCAAGATTTATGACAAGATCACCGAGTGTCTGAACCAATATGGAGGCGATGTGCGTCTGGTAGATCTTCAGATCAAAAGCCTTGATTGCGTCGGCGGACCGTGTAAGGCACAGCCATTAACTGACAAAACTACAACTCAAAATAACAAACCTAACAAAAACTGATTTTTTATGAAAAAAGTAATTTCAACCACTGCCGCTCCCGGCGCAATCGGCCCCTACAGCCAAGCCATCGATACAGGCTCAATGGTTTATGCATCAGGTCAGATACCCTTGAATCCCGAGACGGGTGAAATTCCCGAAGGCATCACCGCCCAGACCAAACAGTCACTCGCCAACGTCAAGGCAATTCTTGCGGCAGCCGGTCTCTCGGTCGACAACGTTGTCAAGACCACCGTCTTCCTTGCCGATATGAACGACTTCGCAGCGATGAATGAAGTTTATGCCGCAACATTCACCGAGCCTTTCCCCGCACGCTCAGCAGTTGCTGTCAAAACCCTCCCCAAAAACGTCTTAGTAGAAATCGAAGTCATCGCCATAAGATAATTTCGCCACTTCATTGATATCAAAATAGGCTGCGCAATTTTTATTTGCGCAGCCTATTTTATTTAAAATGAAGGACATCCAAACAATTGGGGGTTATTTGAAGTCGGGTTGGGTGACGCGGAGGCGGGGACCGTCGGGACTCTCGGCGATGGACTCGAAGTAGCGCTGGTTGTAGCCGCCAAATTCGGGCTGGACGGGTGTGCCGGCTGCGTTGCGCTCGAACTGGCCGTCTTTCTCGCGCTTGATGTTGCCGTCGAGGTATTTGACAAAGAGGTAGTCACCAAGGTTCTTATAGTCTTTTGTGGCTTTTGCGGTCCAGTAGTCGGTGAGCTTCTGAAGGTCAGCCTGCGCCTCGGCGTATGGCATGCCGGCAACTTGAAGCTGGGCCTCAGTGACCGCACGATCCATATCTGACTCGAGCGACGACTGCACACGACGGATGTCGGGAATCATCTGGCTGTAACGGTTGTAAGCTTGGTTTGCAACGTAGTTGTTGACCCAGAACATTGCGTCCCAAGAGAGATTGTACATATCGCCGTTGCCTTCGGAGAGCTGATAGGGAACGGTGGTGGTGGAGTTAAACACGGGCACATAGACGCAGGTGTTGGCATCATCGACGCCAAACCAGAGTATGCCTTTCATTGCGTCGGGGCGATCAGCGTTCATAGACGATACGAATGAAAAGCCGGTCTGCTGGGTGGCAATGGCACGCTCGTGGGTGTACTCGACCGAGTCAACTGTGTAGCCCATCGGACGCCAACGGTAAGGCACGTCGAAGGGGCCTGCGCCGATGTCTTTTGTCATGTCGAGGGGTGTGCCTTCGAAGTGGTCGCGCATCATCCATTTGAGGTCGTCGGCTGTGAGTTTCTTGCCGGCTTCAAACCACAGGGGCATAGGTTCGCCCTGGCCGCGAAGGATCCATGGCAGATAATCGTCGACTCCGCCATCGGCAAAGCGATTGAAGTAGCTCCACACTCGGGCGTCACACCCGCGCAAGGCACCGGCATCGGTCACGGCATAAGCGCGAGAGAAGTCGAAGTCCTTGTCCTTGCCGTCGAAGTAGCCTTGTTTGCGGGCAAACTCAATGACGTCAGGCGAGTAAAGGGTCTCGGGGTCATGGAGCGGGAAGGTGTGGATGCGGGAGTGATTGGCGTGGCCAGAGATATAACCGTCGGGTACACGGCGGGCTACCCACACGGCGCCATTGTCGTCCTTGCCTTTGCCGATGAGTTCCATGATCCATACTTCGTCAGGATCGGCGATGGAGAATGATTCGCCTTCAGAGGCGTAGCCATACTTGTCGACCAGCTCGGTCATCACTTTGATGGCTTCGCGGGCGGTGCGCGCTCGTTGAAGGGTGATATAGATGAGCGAACCGTAGTCGATCAGGCCCGAGCCTTCGAGTTCGGGGCGGCCGCCCCAGGTACTTTCGGCGATGGTAAGGCCGTGCTCGTTCATATTTCCGATGGTTGAGAAAGTGTGGGCGACTTCGGGTATCTCTCCGCGATAGATGCCTGTGTCCCAGTCATAGATCTTGCGCATCGCGCCTTTGGGATGATCGGCTGCGGACTGGTGGTAGAGCTCGCCATAGAGGGTGTGGCTGTCGGCAGCATAGGTGATCATCGAGCTGCCGTCGGCTGTCGCACCTTTTGTGGCTATAAGACTTGTGCACGCATAAGACTCAGCGGCGAGGAGGCCGGCAGCGAGCGTGACAAAAGTGAAGAATTTTTTCATAAGTTGTTGTAGTATTGGTTTCTAATTAACTGATTCGACAATATTCAGGTCGGGGTACCAAAGATATCCCCTGACGGTCTGGTAACCCATTGCGCGGAGCAGGGTCATATAGTTTTCAACTTGCAGGGAGTGAGCGATTGAAGGTTCGGCGGCAAATTTGTAATCGACCACGTCGACCGTGCCGTCGGGAGCAACGACTATGCGGTCAGGGCGGAAAGTGCGCTCGTCATATGGGCGGAAGATGCTTTGCTCCTTATAGACTGTCGCGTCGGACGAGAACCATCGGCGAGTGTAATCAGAAGCAGACCGGAAGGCGCTTGCAATGATGTCGCTCACCGCCTGACGGTCATCATCGCCAAGTCCGTATCTGACAGCAGCGCGGTCGACAGCGGCATCAATGTCGGTCTCGGCGTCGATGTCGGCCATGATGGAGTGGAGCTGAGTGCCGCGTTCGGCAGCACGGGCGCGCGACTGGTTGAAATATGAGTTTTGGATCGAGTCGGCAGAGGCATCATCGGCCGGCGACACATCGTCCATGATCTCGCCTAAGTCGGCTGTCATATCTTCGACTTTGGTGAACGAAGCCTTGTATTTGCCGTAGTACACGTTATAATTATCAAGAGGCTTGCCTGCCGTGGGCTTATTTTCGTCAACTGGGACTGTTGGCTCGCCATACTCGAAGATGACGCCCTGCTCGTCAGGCTCCGCACGCATATAAGTCTGCAGGTCCATACAGCGCTCGGGATCCTGAAGCTTGAAGTCAGAAGGACGGCGGCTCAAGACATCAAACAGCTCTTTGCCAACATTTTTTCTTGATGAAAAACAGATGGTCAGCTCGCGGGTAGCGCGGGTGTAGGCTACGTAAATAGTGTTGAGATTGTCGGCGATCTGTTCGTTGAGATTTTTGTTGACTTCGCTACGGATTATTGAGCCGTCGCGCTCACAGACGGCGTTGACATTGACCGAAATCAGCGGCGGCCTTAGCGAAGGGTCGACAAAGTCAAAATTCTCGGGCCCGACCCACAGGCTTTCATCATGCTTGCAAAGCTCGATGTCGCCGAAGGGAATGATGACGCAGCTTTTCTCCAAGCCTTTCACGGCGTGGATGGTCATGATATTGACAGCGTCCTGTCCTTCACCCGGGGTGATGGCAAGGCTGTCAGACATTTCGTCCCACCACTCGAGAAAAGCGTGGATCGACGGATTGAACGATTTAGTATATTTTATCACTTCATCTTGAAACGCAGCTATGTATGCACATTCGCTCACGCGTCGCTCGGGTATAATCAGTTTTTCGATTATTATTTCGATGAGCGATAGCAACCCGGTAGGGTGGGAAGATCTCACCTCGATGATGCTCTTCTCTATGTCGGCAGTCTCTTCGGTCTGATTTTGCAAAGCTTTGCGCAGGGCTTCAGCCGGTTCGTAGCCATTTGATCGGAAATAATCATAGCGACTGATCATCAGGCGTATATCGCCATTGGTGCCATAAGTCGGGGCGTTAGCAGCCACTTCTTCGACCAGTTGGCTCGAAGCCGAGTATGACTTGTCAACGAGTTTGAGCATACCGATGATCAGCTTGATGGCGGGTGAGTTTTTCAGCAGCAGACCTTCGGCCGACACGACGTTGATCTCAGGATGGCGTTTCAAAAGATAATCGACGATGAGCCTGAGTTGTTTGCCCGTCCTGACAAGCACGGCGATATCTCCCCAGCGGTAGCCTGCGTCATGCTGGCGGAGTATCTCACGCGCCGTGATCTGATACTCAGCAGGATAGTCATCGATTGTCATTTTGCCGGTGTCGTAAATCTTAATGTGTGACGACAGGTCGGTGTTTTTGTCCCAGATTTCCTGTATGGCATTGTCGTATGCAGCGACATTAAGCCTCTCAGCCAACCGTGGAAACAGAGCGTTGTTGAACATCACAATGCCTCTGGCGCTGCGGTGGTTAGTGTTTTCTTCGGGACATACACCTCTGATCAAATGATCGTTAGGGAAGTCATCGTTGGCCACGACGTGGTGGAGCAGTGAGGAGTCGGAGTTTCGGAAACGATAGATGGCTTGCTTCTCATCGCCGATGATGAGGTTGTCGTTGCCGGTAGATATGCTATTGGCCACTAAGGGTTTGAGGTTGCTCCATTGAAGCACAGAGGTGTCCTGAAACTCGTCGATAAGGAAGTGGGAGAGCGTCACGCCGATGCGCTCGTAGATAAACGGCGCGTCGCTGCCGGCGATGATGCGATGGATAAGATCTTGAGTATCAGAAAGCAGGATGAGGTTGTTTTCCTCGCGGAAGCGACGGATATACTCCCAGGTGAAGCCGAGAAACTGCAGGCCGGTGCAACCGTTGCGCACCGCTTCGAGCGACTCTATCTCCGGGAGCGCTCTCAGCTGGCTGTGAAGCCATCGGCTGATCTGGTCAGTGAAACTGTCGGGGGGATAGACCGGATTTTTATTGACTGTAGGGCAATATTTTTTTGTGTACACGGCCTTTGGGTCGCCGGAATCTTGCCAATTCAGTATCTTTGTTACGCCCGCTTTTTCAAAGCGCTCGAGCTTGACTGTCTTACCATCTGCGGCGGCGTCAACGATCTCCCAGAAGATAGAAGAAAGCACTTCGCGCGGATAGCCAAGACCTCTAAAAGCCTCGATTATGTCGAGAGCTCCGGCCCGTTGGGCAGCGATGATATCTTTCTTTCGGTCGGCGAGCGCTTTGACAAAGCCCTCCATTCGACCGGGATCATTGAGATAGTCGATCACGAGGTCGGCCTTCTTCTTGAAAGCCTCGCTGCTCATGCGCTTGACATATTTTGAGAGTCGCCTCAGTATCGAGCCGGAGCGGTTGAAGATGCCGCTGTCCTTGCCCTCTTCGATAAGTTCCATCGTGTAGTTGCGGATCCAACGAAGTATGTCTTTGGCGCGTGGGGGATTGCCGTAATTAAGGTCATCGAGCATCATACTGATGCCAGAGGCCACCGCAAAGTCGTCGCTGATCTCGATGCCGTAGTCGCCCTGGCGGTCAACCTCGCGGGCAAAGGCTCTGAGCACCGTCTGAAAGAACGAGTCAATCGTGCTGACATTAAAGTGATGATAGTCAAAGAGCAGACTGCGCAGGGCCGTAGAAGCGGCGGCGCGCAACTCGTCGAGTGAACAGCCAAACTCACCGATAAGCATATCGGCATAGCCAGACGAAGCATTGTCGTCAGAGGCCAGCAGCGACAACTCCTTGATAATGCGCGACTTCATCTCCTCGGTTGCCTTGTTGGTGAAGGTAATAGCCAAGATGTGTCGATGGCGGGCCGTCAGAGGTTTATGCCCTAAATATTTCTTAGAATTAAGACGATATTTAGAGTCGCCGCCAACCTTTACGCCAAGCAGCAGCTTGACGTATTCGTAAGCGAGCGTAAACGTTTTGCCGGATCCGGCCGAAGCTTTATAAATAGTGAGCACGATGCAAGAATAAATTTATTCTTCAAAGATACACATTTTTACGCAAGCCCACAACCTCTCGGCAGGTTAAAATTTGTATTAGCTTTAGGGATTTGAGGATGTGAGGAGGTCGGCAACGACAAAGGTGCTTCCGCCCACGAAGATTGTGTCAGTGGGGGTAGCTTGGGAGAGGGCGAGGCGATAGCCGTCGGCAACGGTGGGTGAGACTGTGCCGCGCAGGCCAAGGGCGGCTGCCTGGCGACTGAGTTCTTCGGCGTCGAGGCCTCGGGGCACTGATGGTTTGACAAAGTGGTAGTGGGCGTCGCGGGGCATCATAGCAAGGATGCCGGTGACGTCTTTGTCGTTGACAAAGCCGATGACCATATGGAGCTTGTCGTCATATGAGCGCAGCCGCTCGGCGAGATAGGTCCAGCCACCAACATTGTGGCCGGTGTCACAGATGACCGTCGGATGATCGCTGATTTTCATCCAGCGACCAGCGAGTCCGGTCAGCTTGCAGACGTTGGCGAAACCTCGAACAACTGCTTGGGTATTAATTGTAAAACCGCGATTGGTAAGCACTTTAAGCGCGCTCAATATAGTGGCTGCATTTTTTGTCTGGCAGTCGCCACAGAGCTCTGCAGTCAGCTCGCCCCAAGGCGTGCCGTGGTAGATTATGCAGTCAGGCAGAAGATCGGCAGAAGTGAATATGCGAGCGTCGTCGGCATAGATGATCGGGGCGTGGCGCTCGGCTGCGGTAGTTGCAAACACTTGACGCACGGCTCCCTCAGATTCTCCGATTACTACGGGCACGTCATCTTTGATAATGCCTGCCTTCTCTCGGGCGATTTCCTCCGGGGTATGTCCTAGCAGGGCGGTATGGTCGAGGGAGATGTTAGTTATGACGCTAAGTTCAGGGGTGATGATGTTTGTGCTGTCGAGGCGTCCTCCGAGCCCAACTTCGATGACGGCAACGTCGACCTTGCTCGCGGCGAAATGCTCAAATGCCATAACTGTGGTGAGCTCGAAGAATGAGCAATTGAGGTCGCGGCCACCACATTCAAAAAAACGTTCGACAAAATCGCAAACTTCCTGTTCACTGATCATCTGACCGTTGACACGGATACGCTCACGGAAGTCGATCAGGTGGGGCGACGTGAAGAGTCCGACCTTGTAGCCGGCCGACTGCAGCACGGCCGCCAGAGTGTGGGCCATAGAGCCTTTGCCGTTGGTGCCTCCGACGTGGATAGTCTTGAAGTCGCGGTGAGGGTTGCCAAACATTTCGCTCAGCGCCTTTACAGTGTCGAGTCCGGGTTTATAGGCTCCGGCTCCGATCTGCTGGAACATCGGGGTTTGAACGAAAAGATAGTCGAGGGTTTGCTGATAAGTCATCTTAGTTAACTAAAGTTAAAACAAGAAATATCCGGCAACGCCGGCACAGACGATGATGAGTATAGGGTGAACTTTTGTGAAGAGAGTGACGCCTAAGGCGATAGCCGCAAGGATGACGCTTTTGATGATGTCGGGATCAGTGGTGCCGAAGTTGTCGCCGTTCATAAGGATCAGGGCTGCAGACGCGATAAGACCGATCACGACGGGCCGGAGACCGCTGAAGATGCCTTTAATGACTACGCTGTCGCGGTGGCGGCGGATATAGTGGCTGGCATATCTCACAAGCAGGAATGACGGCAGGATGACAACGAGAGTGCAAATCAGCGAGCCGAGGATGCCCCAGAGCGGAGAAGCAAGAGCGGGCGAAGAGTGCATCGGTGCGACGTAACCGATATAGGTGGCCGAGTTTATGCCGATCGGACCAGGGGTCATCTGAGAGATGGCTACGATGTCGGTAAACATCTTTTCGGTGATCCATCCGGGCGTCACGATTTCGTTTTCGATGAGCGCGAGCATAGCGTAGCCGCCTCCAAAGCCAAAGAAGCCAATCTTGAGATAGCTCCATATAAGTCTGAGATAGATCATCATGACTGCTTATCCCCCTCCTTTCTTGATTGATTTGCTTTGACGCTACGCTGGAGTATATACCACCCCCCGATACCGCCGAGCACTATGTATAGAATAGGATTTGACACGAATGGCAGTTTTGACCATATCAACAAGGCGACTGCTATCGGAATCCATACGGTCTTCCAGTTGATGCCGGCTGAGCGGGCCGAAGTGATGACAGGAGCCACGATGAGGGCCACGACCACGGGGCGGATGCCTTTGAAAATGGCTGAAATGACCGGGTTGTGAGTGATGAGATCAGGGGTGAGGAACATAGCAATCAGCAGTATGATCATAAAGCTCGGGGCGATGGTTCCGAGAGCAGAGCAGACGCTGCCTTTGAAGCCGCGCAACTTGTCGCCCACTGCTACAGAAATGTTGACTGCAAGGATGCCAGGTAGTGACTGAGCCACGGCAAGGAGGTCGAGAAACTCGTTGCGGTCGATCCAATGATATTTGTCAACGATCTCGCGCTCGATGATGCTAATCATCGCCCAACCACCTCCGAAAGTGAATGCTCCTATCTTGAAGAAGGTTGCAAACAGGCGTGGCAATGAAGAATTTTTATCCATAAAGGTCTTATTTGATAGTTTTGACTTCGCTGATGTCAACGAGACGGTTGACGATTGCGTAAATGGTCAGGCCGGCTGCCGAGTGTATGCCGAGTTTGTTGCTGATATTGCGGCGATGGGTTGTGGCAGTGTGGACCGAGATGCAGAGCTTGTCGGCGATTTGTTTGTTCGAGAGACCGAGAGCGATGCCGGTAACTATCTCTTTTTCGCGCGGACTGAGATTGTCGGTTGAAGCACTGCTGTCAGTCTGATCGTCGTCTTGAGTGGCTTTCTTTACGAGTGGTCGACGGGCTACGACGTCCTGCTCTAATTCTATAGCTTTAGGTACCAATAGGTTATCTTCGACAGAGCAGTGAGAGGCTATGTCTTGCTCGCAGTTGATGATGTCAAAGAGCACGCTATTAAGCATATCGTGGTTGGACGTCGGACAGTAACGGATGAGAATGTCTTTGAGCTCCAGGAGTTTGGAGTCCATACTTTCGTGGCACACTGCAAAAGTCTTCATAGAGAAATTGTCATTCAGAGATCCGGCGAGGAGCTCGTCGATATAGACGAAAACTGTATTGTTTTCATACTCCATATGGGCACGGACCTCGCGGACGTATTCATCAAAGAAGCGGAGGATTACCAAAGCGACATCGTCGGCTCCTGAGCAGTCGAGGGCGCTGAGGAGTTTGCGCCTTATGTTGGGCAGACTGAAATCGAGGAAGTAACTGTGGGCGCGGCGGAGATAGCCGATGAGAGCGGCGATGTCGATGCTGTCCGTTCCGGCAGGACGGTCGCTGATAAAGTTGGCGACAGTAAGAAATGTGTCAGTGTCGACGTTGTTTTGCTTGCACACCTCAGCGACGGTCTTGTCGCCGAATCCAAGAGCGATGTCAAAGCGACTCAGCACCATCAGCAGGGCACTGTTGCTTCTAATAAGCTCGCGCATAGTGTTGTGCGCATCGTATGCTTGGCCAATCTTATTCACCTGAAATGTAATTTCTTTCAGCAAAATTACAAAATATTATTCAGATGAGTCCCGGTGGCAAAGATAATTTTGGGCTGAAGATTGACCATTATCCGAAATTTTGAGTATTTTTGCAACGTTAAATCAAAAAGAAACCATGTTGGAAATCAGTGAAATTTTTGCAGCGGCAGCTGTGCTCAAAGACGTAGCGCGCAAGACGGCCATCATACCTGCGCCACGCATTAACCCTGAATCGGAAATATATCTTAAAACCGAAAATCTTCAACTGACAGGATCGTTCAAACTCCGTGGCGCCTACTACAAAATATCGCAGCTCACCGATGAGGAGAAGGCTCGTGGCGTGATAGCCTGCTCGGCCGGTAACCACGCTCAGGGTGTGGCTCTCGGCGCGACGCATAACGGTATCAAGGCACTGATCTGTCTGCCCGCCGGCGCTCCTATGTCAAAAATCGAAGCCACTAAGAATTACGGCGCTGAGGTTTGCCTTGTGCCGGGCGTGTATGATGATGCATACGCCAAGGCTATCGAGCTTCGCGACAAGCACGGCTACACGTTTGTGCATCCGTTTGATGACCCGAAGGTGATAGCCGGTCAGGGAACGATCGGACTCGAGATACTCGAGCAGATGCCAGACGTCGAGGCTGTGATCGTGCCTATCGGTGGTGGCGGTCTGATATCGGGTGTGGCTTTCGCAATCAAGACACTGCGACCTGAAATCAAGGTCTACGGTGTGCAGTCATCGGGCGCGCCATCAATGGTCGCTTCGCTTCAGGAAGGAGCGATCCAACATCTTAATAATGTTTCAACGATTGCCGACGGCATTGCCGTGAAGGAGCCCGGCGTCAATACGTTTGAACTCTGTAACCGTTACGTTGATGAGGTCGTGACAGTCAGCGACGAGGAGATTGCAGCGGCAATACTCGCGCTGCTTGAGCAGCAGAAGATCGTGGCCGAAGGAGCTGGTGCGGTTTCAGTTGCGGCAGCGATGTTCAATAAGGTTCCCATCAAGGGCAAGAAGACAGTCTGCTTAGTGTCAGGCGGCAATATCGATGTCAACACGTTGAGCCGCGTGATCACGAGAGGCTTGTCGAAGAGCGGTCGCAACTACTCGTTTATCATCGATCTTGATGACAAACCCGGTCAGCTGTCAGGCGTGTGCAACGTCGTGGCACAGGAAGGCGGCAACGTGATTTCAGTGGCTCACGAGCGTATCAACAGCAGCTCGGCAATCAACGGCTGCACGATCCGCATGGAGCTTGAGACCCGCGATAACGATCATATCTCTGCAATACGCGACGCCCTGAAAGATGCCGGCTATAAAGTTGTGAATTAATCGCAAGAAGATGAAAAGAATAGCATTATACTTCGCTGCGCTTACCGTGATGACGGTGGGCGCAGTGAATTTTTTAGCGTCGTGCACCGACAGCGCGGCCAAAGTGACAATCTCGAAAGAACGCCTGCTCGACAAGCTGAAGGGCGGCTGGGCCGGACAGACGATAGGAGTCAGCTACGGTGCTCCGACCGAATTTGTATATAAAGGAGTGATGATACCTGATTCGGTGGAGATACCTTGGGGTGATCCGGAATATATACGCAATTGGATGACAAAATTTCCGGGACTGTATGACGATGTGTATATGGATCTGACATTTGTCGAAACTTATGATAGATTAGGTATCGATGCTCCGGTTGATTCGCTCGCATATGCGTTTGCTCACGCCGAATATAACTTGTGGGAGGCCAATCAGACGGCGCGTTACAATATCCTCAACGGTATTATGCCGCCAGAGTCGGGTCACTGGCGCAACAATCCTCACGCAGATGACATCGATTTTCAGATCGAAGCCGACTTTGCGGGCTTGATGAGCCCTGGCATGCCAAACACGGCTGCGACATTTTGCGACAGTGTGGGCCACATTATGAATTATGGTGACGGATGGTATGGCGGTGTCTATATGGCTGCGATGTATTCGCTGGCGTATGTCTGCGACAGCGTGGAGCAAGTCGTGACTGAAGCCCTGAACTGTATACCTCAAGAAAGCCGCTATCACAAAATGATGTCTGACGTGATCGCCACTTGGCGTGAAAATCCTGATGACTGGAAAGTGGCGTGGCAGCGATGCCACGAGTGCTGGGATAAAACGCTGTGCTGTCCGACAGGAGCATTTGTGCCATATAATATCGACGCAGCGCTCAACAGTGCTTATGTCGTGATCGGTCTGCTCTATGGTCAGGGAGACTTCGGACGCACTCTCGATATTGCAACGCGATGCGGTCAGGACTCCGACTGTAACCCGGCATCGGCCGGCGGCATATTAGGCACGATAATAGG
>CAYRFB010000013.1:0-10931 GCA_964423485.1 uncultured Bacteroides sp. | reverse complement strand
TCGTTAAGATGCCGGCCTCGTTTGCGACGCGCAAATACGACGTCTATTGGAATTATGATCTGGACGGCGAAAAACATAATTTGTCATTAACGCTGTTAAATCCAAATGACAGCAATTATGTGAAAGTCAATTCAGTCTTTGAAATGACAGCAGTAGAGTAAAAAAAGTAAGGGGCGCACCGGACGGGCGCCCCTTACTTTTTTGCAATTATTTTTATTCTTCGATGGTGACGAGACGGTAGTTTTGGGTGCCTACCCCGAGTTCCTCGGCGTGAGAGAGGATTTTAGTGCCGAGACGAGAGTTGATTCGCTCGATGAGGTCAGCTTTGCCGGGATCGTCAGAATTCATGACAAGGTCAACGCAGGCGCGGTCGAGAGCGACAGGGTCAAGAGAGGCGAGGACGCCGAGGTCAGCCATTTTGGGAGCTTCGGGATTACCGTTGCAGTCACAGTCGACTGAAAGGCGATTGGCAACGTTAATATAAAGCACATGTTCGCCGAAATGATCGGTGATGGCTTTGGCCGCATCGGCCATTGACTCGATGAACACAGACTGCTCGGCCGTATTGGCCCAGAGAGAGTCAACGTTAGAAGTCTTGCCGCCTGTATGAATGTAGGCCTTGCCGGCAGACGATGCTATGCCGATAGAAATATTTTTCAGCGCACCGCCGAAGCCACCCATCTGGTGACCCTTGAAGTGAGAGAGGACCACGAGAAAGTCGTAGTTGTTGATGTTTTTGCCGACGATGTCCTTCTTGAGATACTTTCCGCCCTCGAGGGGAAGTTCAATCTCACCTTCGGCATCCATAATGTCAACGCCTGCAAGGTCAGTGAATCCGTGTTCCTTGGCCGCCTTGACGTGGGCCTCGGTTGTGTTGCGGTTTCCGGCATATGCGGTGTTACACTCGATAAAAGTGCCGTTTACGAGTCTCACGAAGTCAGCGATGAGTGCAGTGTCGAGATGGTTTGACTTGTTTGATTCGCCGGTAGAGATCTTGATGCCGATATTGTTGCCCTCGGCTTTACGGCCAAGAGCCTCATAGACCTTGACAATATTTTCGGGAGTGATGTCTTTGATGTAATAGACGGTTGCAACCTCTGCCGAATCAGTGGTTGCCGTGTCATCAGCAGCGTCAGACGCAGCAGCTTTGGCGCCGCAGGAGCTAAGTGAAGCAACCGCTGCCATCAAAGACGCTGTAAGCAAAAAATTAAGTTTTTTCATTTATGAGGATATATGATTAGTGAAAAATTAGTCGTCGGCAACTATCTCCGAGAGGTCGCGCATCTCAGAGTATTCGAGCCAGTCGGGATCATTCTCGGCATAGATGGTTAGTGGAAGAACGGGAAGGGGAGCGAGAGCTTCGTTTAGTTTTTTGTTGAAGATATTGGTGCTGAGAGTGTAGAACACCCAGTTGCGCTCGCCTGCGCCGGTGTAGATGCCGGTCATCACGGCTATAGGATCTTTGTCAAAGACTGCGTTGAGAGCATCTGTGACCTGGCCCATCAGTTCTGACGTTTGGTCATCGGGCATGGCCGCGTCAGGAGCGTCGGAGTATCGCCATGTGATCTCTACTCTGATATTGAAGCGAGGATTTTTGCGGAACGAGTCAATGTCGCGTCTACCGCTGACAATGATGAGTCGACCGTCTTCGCTTTCGGTGGGACATGTCCACCAGTCGTTACGTTCGGCCATAGTTTAATCTTAAAATAAAAAAAGCCTCGCCGGAGTATAAGCCGGGTTATGTAGAGTACACACTTTCGGTTAAGAGTTGCGTAGCTCCGTCCGTCATTTATCTGAGTCGGCTGTTGCCAGCCGACTTTAGCAGTCTACCCCCCGGCAATGGGCGAGCAACCCTTAGATGCCGGTATACTTGACCTTGCAACCCATAAGATGTGCGGCGCGCAATATCGCTATCACGCCCGGTGAGCTCTTACCTCACCTTTTCACCCTTACCCCGGGTCATTAGATGGCCCTTGGGCGGTTGTTTTCTGTCACATTACTCTGCCGTTGCCGACAGCTTCCCGTTAGGAAATATGGCGCTCTGTGTTGCCCGGACTTTCCTCGCGCCGGACCAAGCCGGCTCGCGACGGACCCTCCGACGCGGCTTTAAAAAAAGAGTTATTACATATAACCGCGGATGATGCCGCGCTTAGAATTCTTGATGAAGAGGATGATCTCATCGCGCTCTTTAGTCGCGGGCAACTCGGCCTCGATGCGCTCGATGGCATCGCTGACGTTCATGCTCGACAGGTAGAGATAGCGATATATGTCCTGAATCTCACGGATTGTGTCGTTAGAGAAGTTGCGACGACGAAGACCGATAGAGTTGACGCCGGCGTAGGCGATGGGTTCGCGGGCAGCCTTGACGTAGGGGGGGATATCTTTATTGACCAAGGCACCGCCCTGAAGCATGACATGGGGACCGATGTGGCAGAACTGATGGATCAGTGAGCCACCGCCGATGACAGCATAGTTGTCGACGACGACCTCGCCGGCGAGCTGAGAAGCGTTAGAGATGATGACGTTGTCACCGACGATACAGTCGTGGGCAACGTGAGAGTAAGCCATAATGAGGCAGTTGCTGCCGACAACGGTGCGACCTTTTGCAGCAGTGCCACGGTTAACGGTGACACACTCGCGGATAGTGGTATTGTCGCCGATGATGGCTGTTGTCTCTTCGCCGCGGAACTTGAGGTCCTGAGGTATTGCGCCGATGACAGCACCGGGGAAAATATTGCAATTTTTACCGATCCTTGAGCCTTCGAGGATTGTGACATTGCTGCCGATGCGTGTGCCTTCGCCGATCTCGACGTTTTGGTCGATTGTCACAAAGGGGTCAATGACAACCGACGGGGCAATCTTGGCAGCCGGATGAATATAAGCAAGAGGTTGTTTCATCGTTTTTTCTAATGCAGATTATTTGTTTTTGATTATCTGAGCCATGAACTCACATTCGCATACGATCTTTTCGCCGACAAATGCAAGGCCTTTCATCACAGCCATACCGCGACGGAGCGGAGTCATGAATGAAACGTGGAAGATGAGAGTATCGCCGGGCACGACTTTCTGACGGAACTTGACGTTGTCGATCTTCATAAAGTAAGTGGAGTAGCGCTCTGGCTCGTCAACAACACTGAGCACAAGAAGACCGCCGGTCTGAGCCATGGCCTCAACGAGGAGCACACCGGGCATAACGGGCTCTTGGGGGAAGTGGCCCAGGAAGAAGGGCTCGTTGGTAGTAACGTTCTTGACACCCACGATAAAGCTGTCGCCCTTGTCAATGATTTTGTCAACGAGCAAGAAGGGATAGCGGTGGGGGAGGAGCGAGCGGATGCGGTTATTGTCCATCAGCGGCTCGGCGTTGGGATCGTAGACGGGAGCCTGGACTTCCTGACGCTTGATGAATCCGCGGATTTTCTTGGCGAGGGTAGTGTTGATGGTGTGACCGGGTTTTGTGGCGATGACTTTGCCTTTGAGGGGACGGCCGATGAGAGCGATGTCGCCGATAAGGTCGATGACTTTATGGCGCGCGGGCTCATTTTCGTGTCTCAAGGGTCGATTGTTGACATAGCCGAATGACGAAACTTCGCGTCGGGGCGAGTTCATAATGTCAGCGATATGGTCGAGACGATCCTGAGAGAGCTCGGAGTCATAGATGACAATGGCGTTCTCGAGGTCGCCGCCCTTGATGAGGCCTGCGGTCACAAGGGGCTCGATTTCTCGAACGAAAACAAATGTGCGCGAAGGTGCAATCTCCTCAGCAAAGCTCTCGATGTGCTCCATCGAAGCATACTGGTTGGAGAGCACAGGTGAATCAAAGTTGACTTTGACTTCAACGCTGAATTCGTCGTCGGGAAGAATCATTATCTTAGAGCCGGTGGCTTCGTCGGCTACTTCGATCTTATGTTTGACGATATAATAATCTTTGTCTTCTTTCTGCTCCTCGATGCCGACACGGATGATCTCGTCGACAAAGGGCTTGGCGCTGCCGTCAAGGATGGGGAGCTCTGGAGCGTTGACCTTTATGAGGCAGTTATCAATGCCGGCGGCGTAGAGGGCAGCCATGGCGTGTTCGATGGTGCTGACGGTTACATCGCCTTTGCCGATGACTGTGCCACGGTTGGTGGCAACGACATTGTCGGCTACTGCGTCAATGACGGGTTCACCTTCGAGGTCGACGCGCTGGATTTTATAACCGTGGTTATCGGGAGCAGGGCAGAAAGTGGCTTCGATCTGAGCACCTGTATGGAGTCCCTTGCCATTGAGGCTGAAACTGTCTTTAAGGGTCTGTTGTTTCATTGGAAAATATTTTACGTTTTATTGTATTTTCAATTGTTATTCTCGAGTTTTCTCACCCGGTCAAAGAGTTCGCCGAGACGCTTGATGTAAGCACTCTGACGCATGAAGTCGCGCAGCGGCACTGCAGGGTAGCCCATGATGTTGCAATTGTCAGCGACATCGTTAGGCACGCCGGTCTGGGCGCCTATGCCCACTTTGTTGCCGATGTTGATATGGCCGGCAAAGCCAACCTGGCCGCCGATCATGCACCAGTCGCCAATCTTGGTTGAGCCTGCAACGCCGGTCTGGGCTGCAATGACGGTTGACTCGCCGATCTCAGCATTGTGAGCGACTTGAATAAGGTTATCGAGCTTAGTGCCACGCCCAACGCGAGTGGCGCCCATAGTGGCGCGGTCGACCGTGGTGTTGGCACCGATCTCAACGTCGTCGGCAATCTCTACTATGCCGATCTGAGGTATTTTATGATAGCCGTCGGCTGTGGGGGCAAAACCGAAGCCGTCAGCTCCAATCACCGCACCGGCGTGGATGATGCATCTTGCGCCGATGTGGCATCCGTCATAGATCTTCACTCCCGGATAGATGATGGTGCCGTCGCCGATGATAACATTTCGGCCAACGTATGAGTGTGGAAAAATCTTTACTGCCTTGCCGAGTTTAGCCCCGACACCGATATATGCGAATGCTCCGACATAAGAGTCGGCGTCAACTTCAACGCCGTCAGCAATATAGGATGGCTGCTCAACGCCTGTTGGCATAACAAACATAAATTTAGCCACCATAGTGAGCAGGGCTGAGAGAGTGGCATAGGGGTCATCGACCTTGATTAGAGTCGCCTTAACCGGAGCCTCAGCTACGAAATCTTTGCGCACTAAAACAATAGATGCGTCAGTAGAATATATATAATGTGTATATTTCGGATTGGCCAGGAATGTGATGGAACCCGGCTTGGCTTCTTCAATTTTCGAAAACGTGCTGACCGTCACGGTGCCGTCACCTTCGACGATGCCGCCAACCTGTTGGGCGATCAGATCTGCAGAAAATTCCATATTAGCTTTGTCGTCAAATTTTTTGATTATGCAAAGGTGCAAAAAAAAATTCACATAGAGTTATTTTAATGCGACAAAAAGCGCAAATGAGCGCTTTTTGTGCAATTTTCGCGATTAATATAGACAAAAAAGCGTGTGTCGTATTGCTGACACACGCTTTTTGTAGGGATAATAGGCTCGCGGGCTTATTTTATGATAATCTTTTCGATAGCGTTGCCGCAACGACGGATAAAGATGCCGTTGCGCGGAGTTGTCACGCGACGTCCCATAAGATCATATAGCTCTTCGTCGGCGGCAGGCTCAACGGTCACTGACTCTATGCCGGTTGTTTCGCCGTTGCTCCAGACGATGTGAGACTTATACTCCTTGCCATTGGCAACGTTGATGCTCTGAACGCCGATGTTGCCCATTTCTTCGTAAATCACGACTGTGTGTTTGATACCATTGACGGTGAAGGCAAAGCCGCCGTCGGAGAAATCGTAGGGCACGTTGGTGACGGGAGAGTCGATGAGTTCATACATCGAAGGTGAGAAGACGTAGGGCTCGTCGCTGCCATCGGCAAAAATGTTGTAGTACATATCAACCGTGCTGATTGTCTCGCCGGTAGTGGTCTCGGTGGGAAGATCGAAGACGAAGACGCCATATTCATCCCAGTCGTCGTAAGGCTCGTAGCGAACGATCTCGGGATCGACGGGAGTTCCTTCAACGACAATATAGTCGGTGATGACGGGTTTGTCGCAGATTGTCTTAGCGTAATAAGACATATCGCCTTCGTTGATGACCAATGCGTTTTCGCTCTGAAGGATGACGCCATCGACGTTATAGTCGAAGGTGAGGTCGTCGGCGGGGCGATAAACGGTGTAACCGCCGTCATAGTAATCATCATCCTCGATAAACTCGCTCACGGCGCCCATAAAGTAGCAGTGAGAATTGCCAGAGACACCGAGGTATTGGCTGCTTTCGAACACTGCCTGGCCATCGGCGATCTTACCGATGGCATAACCGTAGCTCTCACCGGGGCGGAGATAGATGTCGCTGCCGTCAACGGCAACCCAAGCGCGAGCCTGGCCTGCTGAAGAAGTCATAAGTTTTGTTTCGCCTGTCACGCCTTCGGGCAGTTCGGCAGGAGCAACTTCAAGAGGTCGGACGGTGATATTGTTGACGCCAAACCAAGCCCAGGCTTCGTCGGGGTCATCCGGTCCGTAGATGTTATAAGTCAGGCCGAGCATCACAGGTATATCGTCATCTTCGCCGATCTCACCGATTGAAGTGAGCACGCCGTTTTCGTAGTTGAACGAGAGCTCGCTCTCTTGGAAAGACGGATAGTAGTACCCCTCGTCCTCATCAAAGTCGAGACGGTCGTAGTTGAACCACACTTCTTCGCCCTCGTATTCCCAAGGAGCTGAAGCAGCCTGCGGCAGTTTGGCTACATAAACCGTGCCCTCTTTATGCTCGAGTTTGAGCCAAGAGCCTGTGTCGTAGACGCCGACGGGGTTCTTGACATAGAGGCAGCCGTCTTCGCCTTCGACAATAGCTGAGACCTTGCCTGAAACCATGCGCATATAGATTTCAAATCCGCGAGGGTAAAGCGCAAATTCTGACATCGTCATATTGCCGATAAGCTTGCCGGCGGGAGTCTCGATGATAGCGCCGGACTCAGTTGAGCGAGCGGCGGGAGCTTTTGTACAAGTCTGGCGAGCCATGACTGCGGTCGGCTGCGCCAAGCGAGGCTGCACAGTAGCAGTGCGGATGTCACTTGCTATCGCTGATGACGAGATCAACAACGCAGCAGAAAGGAGTAGAATCTGTTTCATTGAATTGTAGGATTAAATTATTGAACTGTAATTATATATCGCAATTGTTAAGTTAACGTGATAAAATCGTCACTGATTACGATTTTGTGCTCTTTGTAGAGCTTGCCGACGGCTTTTTTGAAATCTTTTTTGCTGCAGTGGAAAGCGCGCTTGATCTCTTCAGGCGAAGATGAATCGGTGATGGTCATGCGGCCTCCGTCACGCTTGATGCGATCAATGATGTGCACGCTGAGGTCGGCCACGCGCTTCTCGACTCTGTCGCCGACTGTGAGATCGATTTTGCCGTCGTCGCGCACTGACTTGACATAGGCCGAGATAGTCTGCTGGAGTTCGAGCGGAGCATAAACCTCGTTGTCGTAAATCATGCCCTGAAAGAGATTGTCGACAATGACCTTGTAGCCGATGTCAGTGTGTTTCCAGACAAGAGCTTTGACTTCCTGGCCGGGTCGGTATTCGGGGATGACGTTGCCGAGAAATTTTTCGAGTTTGCCCGAGGCGACCACGCGCTTGGTGACGTCGTCGAGATAGACATAGACGGGGTAGATGCCGCCTTCCTCCATGCGGAGCCGTTGCTCAGAGAACGGCACGAGAAGATGTTTGGGCACACCCCAGTCGAGGAAGGCGCCGTATTTGTTGACCTGGGCAACCTGTAGAAATGCAAATTCGCCGACGGTCGCAAAGGGATGGTCGGTCACGGCGACAGGGCGGTCTTCGGAGTCAGTGTAGATAAAAACTTCGATCTCATCGCCGACAGTAGCGTCGTCGGGCACATAACGTGCCGGCAGGAGCACTTCATTGTCATCATCATCGGTCAGGTATGCACCGAAATCTACGAAACGCGCTATGCGCAGGGTGTTGTAATTTCCTATCTTTATCATTTTAATATCTTTTCAGTTTACAAAATTAACGAAATAATCTTAATTTTGCACCATCTGCCTGATGGCGCTATAAAAAACCAACATTTGCTGTCGCAGATTTGTTTTTACATTAGATATAATATGGAGACTATACTCAAATATTTCACATCGCTTAGCGAGCATCAGCGCGAGCAGTTTGCCAAACTTAGCGAACTTTATACTGACTGGAATGCCAAGGTCAACGTGATATCGCGCAAAGACATTGACAACCTCTATCTAAAGCACGTGCTTCACTCGCTCGCTATAGCTGCCTTCATGGGCGATCTTGCTGAAGGGACGACGATGCTCGATATGGGCACCGGCGGCGGCTTTCCCGGCATACCTCTGGCAATAGCCTATCCGCAGTGTAAGTTTCATCTGATCGACCGTATCGGCAAGAAAATCAACGTGGCGCGCGAGATTGCTTCGGCCGTCGGGCTTGACAACGTGACCTTTCAGCACGGCGACATCGGAGAGTGCCGCGAGCGCTATGACTATGTAGTGA
Organism: uncultured Bacteroides sp.; assembly: GCA_964423485.1. Lineage (GTDB taxonomy): Bacteria > Bacteroidota > Bacteroidia > Bacteroidales > Muribaculaceae > CAG-873. The sequence continues at coordinate 2,371 of CAYRFB010000013.1, read as the reverse complement.
GTCGCGCAGTGATGCCGCTTAACGGTCTTGTGCCTCTGATAGTTAAAAACATCAAGCGTCAGCCCAATCCGGCAAATAGATATTCGCCGGGGCTGGTGTGCCTCAAGGGCGGTGACTTGACCGAGGAATCGAAGGGTGTGAAATATCCTGTGCTCGAGTTTCCTATCAACGAATTTTTTAACGAGGACTTTTTCGACACAAAGAAGATAGTCTATGTGCCGATAAGTTTCTAACCTATAATTCAATAATTGACTATGTTAAAAGTTAAGCAATTTGTATTTAATATGTTCGGGGAAAACACTTTTGTCATCTCTGACCCGGACACTAAAGATGCCGTAGTCATCGATCCCGGTATGTTTACTGACGCCGAGCGCAGTGAGTTTGACGATTATGTCACTACCAACAAACTGAAGATCAATCAGGTCATCAATACTCATCTTCATCTTGACCATTGCTTTGGCGACAATTATGTGCGCGACCGCTATGGCGCCAAGGTTGCGGCTAACGTTGGCGACGCTCCGATGGGCGCGGATCTCGGCGCACAGATGCGTCGTTTTGGCGGACGCGGCGACATGCAGGGTGTAACGATCGATGTGCCCCTTCGCGAAGGTGATATTATTAAGGTGGGATCGGGCGAACTGAAGGTCATCGAGACTCCCGGTCACTCGAAGGGCGGCATATGCCTCTATTGCGAAGCGGGAAAATTTCTGATCGCAGGCGACACGCTTTTCCGTGGCGGAGTAGGGCGCACAGATCTTGAGGGAGGCGATGCCCGCCAGCTCTCTGACAGTATCCGCACCAAGCTGTTCACGCTGCCTGATGACACGGCCGTGCTACCCGGTCACGACCGCTTCACCACAATCGGCAACGAAAAGCGCTCAAATCCTTACGTTTAGGATCTGAGCGCTTGATCATAGGTCTATTTCTTTAAGTGGGCTAATGCAATTTTTTGCGTGGCATTTTCATCGGAAGGACATGTTACTCCTATGAGGATGTCGCCTATTGATTGCGTTTGGAAATTAATTGGCAAATCAGGTATCAAATCATTGTTGAAATCGGTACCAATATACCAACTATCAGAATTTTTATCAAAAAGCACAATTCTCACGTTGTCTTTTTTGAAGAAATGGATTATCAACCAGCGATTTGAACCGTAGAACGCGGTTCGTTGAAAATGTTTTTCTACATTATCCCATCCCATTTCCCAATGCTTTATTTCATTATCTGAGGGGATGGGAGATACGTTAAATTTATATATTGTTTTTAAGGTGTCGTTTGATAGACTAAGCAACTCATATTCATAATCGTTAGTGAAAACGTTTATTGTATCATCAATAAATGCGAATTCGTTAATATGACAGTTGTCCACATCCTTATTTCTTAATGACAGTAACTTTGAGCTGGTTTGAGAGCTTGGATCGATTAAAAAAATGCCATAGTTGTCAGGATTGTTGGTGCGATAATTGGCCAATAAGTACTTGATCCTATTGTCGCTATTTATAAGAGCAAAATCGTATCCATAACCAATCTTGTCAACGCCTATAAACTTCCCGGATAAGTCATATTTTTTAACAGAAGCAGATGGTAGATCATATATATAAACCGTATCATTAAGTAAATCAACTGATGTAAAGTCAATAACTTCTTCCGGACCTTGACCTCTATTCCCAATTCGGCTAATAAAGTGACCGTTTATGTCAAATAAGGCAACTCGCGAAGAACTGTTATTATCCATAATCAAGATATGGGAATGGTCCATTTTTACCGCATGGATACTCCCTAAGGTTTCACCCTCAGGCAATTCCAAATCTATAAATGAAATAGAGTCAACAAATGATGATAAATCTATTTTATCTTGAGTGATATTATTGAGATTTAGATTAATATCATTTGTTGAGGAATGCGGCTGACGACAAGATATTAACAGCGGAAAAAGTAAAAAAAATATGTATGCATTAAAACTTAGTCGCATGTTCCTTTAGCTTGAGAATATTTACATATGTCAGTGGGTAGTCCTTGCTTGCAGCGATGGCCTGTTATTTCTTTTTGGGGGTCATTGTCCTTATAGCATGGTGTGAGTATATACCCTTGTGCCTCTCCCACATTAATCTCGCTTCTTGTGAGAGCCTCAATATTAGCCATTTCAAGAGCATTGAGATTCGAAGATGTGCGTTGGGGTGTAGTAGCTAAGCAAACAGCTGCACTGACAGCAACAGCTGAGAGACAAGAAATAATGATAATTTTTTTCATAATGAGAATGGTTTAAGTTAGTAATGTATTTATTTATCGCTTATTGTACCGGTTTGTGTTATAATGGTAGGCCGGGAGAAATTATCGTAGTAGACGCTGGTTGTGCGATAGAAATCACCTT
>CAYRFB010000012.1:0-27210 GCA_964423485.1 uncultured Bacteroides sp. | reverse complement strand
CTTAAAGCCATCAGGCCCCGGCAGAAGGGAGGTGGACTTCTCGCATTAAGGCTGAGTTGATAAATTCATTAATCGTAGTACCAGCATTAGCTGCAGCTGCAGCAATCTCGGAATGCAGGGCAGAGGACATGCGAAGGACGAGACGTCCGCTATAGGGCTTGGCCGGTTGGATGCCTCGACGGTGGCAGCTTTCGAGATAGGCATCGACAGCATCTTCGAAGTCTTTGCGTATTTCATCAACAGAGGTGCCTTCGTAAGAAATGAGAGTGCCTTTTAAACCTTGCACTTTACCAAACAAGCAGTTGTCTTCAGGACTGAACTCGACAGAGCCAACGTAACCTTTGTATTTTAAAAAATTTGCCATTTTCAAATTAATTTTAATTCCTTCAAAAAAACAATCAATTGTTTCAGTTGGTAAGCCTTGAGTTCGCCATTAGGGTGTGGTTTGTGCATCATAATAGAATAGTTATCTTTTACGAACTCTACCCTCGACCCCGATGTCCTACCTTTGTTTCGCTCTTCAAATCCAAAATATTCAAGCACACGTTTAGCTTCGTCATAATGGAAATCCTTAGGCAGTGACAAAAGTCGCTCGATTAGTTTTTTTATTGTGCTCATAAAATCCTTTTATGACGCAAAGATACTAATTTTAGTATCAATAACAAAATTATATTAGCAAAAGTTTGCAAATTTTTTTTGTTAGCGTTGAGTTCTATAGCCCAGGTTGTAGGGGTTGTCGTTTTTGCAGTAATAAGCGCAATAGGAGTCGGGGTCATAGTCGGGGTCTTGATGGGTGAGCGGTGTGCTTGAGTGGGTACGGGTTACGGTTTTCTTGGCGACCTCTTTTTTGCCGGCCTTGATTTTTTTAGCCGATGCCTTCTCTGTCGGATCGGTGACGGCTATTTCGCTGTCTGCGAGATTGACAAGTACCCGCGTTGCCGCGGGCGTTGAGTCGTGAGACAGGACGAGAATCGAGATCTTGTGGCGCACCTGAAAGGCCACCAAGCGCTTCATAATGAATGCGGGAGATGCATTTCGACCGAACGACAGAGCGGCGATGCGCGTCAGCTAATCAATGATGAAGACGCGAGCACCGGTGGCCGCGACGGCGTCTTCGAGGTCTTTGAAGACGATGTCGGCGTAGTCGGACGGATCATCGGGCGCACTGAATTCGGGCTTGTGAACGTAGAGCCGGCTATTGCCTTTGATCTTATCTTTGATTGCGGAGCTTAAATTGCCGGTCGTGAGGTAGAACACAGTCATATTGCGGTCGGTCAGGCTTTTGGCAATGTCAAAGGCAAGGCTTGTTTTGTCGGCCGGCCGCGGACCGTGAAGAAGTGAAGTCGTGTTTGATAACCAGATGTTGTTGTAGAGGTCGATGTCACTTGAGAGAGATGTGAGATAGTTGTCGGCTAAATTAAAGCGGTTTTCCATAATGATTAATTGTTTTAATGATTAATTACGATGTAAAATTACAATATTGATTTAATATATGCAAATTATTCGAGAAAAATTTTCAAAAAAATATTTGCGGATGAAATACGGTTACAAAATTTGTGAATAAAGAATTATTTCCGTAATTTTGCCGTCACTGATATCAATTTATTTTCTTATGAAGAAACATAATTTTTACGCGGGACCATCGATACTCAGCGAGTATACGATCAAAAACACCGCCAACGCCATTATCGATTTTGCTAACACCGGCTTATCGGTGCTCGAAGTGTCACACCGCAGCAAGGAGTTTCAGGCCGTGATAGATGAAGCTTCGGCCCTTGTGAAGGAATTGCTCGAAGTGCCTGACGGCTACAGTGTGCTCTGGCTTGGTGGCGGAGCATCGATGCAGTTCTGTATGCTGCCATTTAATCTTTTGAAAACCAAAGCATCATATCTTGATACCGGCACATGGGCTTCAAACGCCATCAAGGAGGCGCGTCTGTTTGGCGAGGTTGATGTCGTTGCGTCATCAAAAGATGCCAATTACACATTTATCCCCAAGGATTATGTTATCCCCGCAGACTCAGATTACTTCCACTTCACAACAAATAATACGATCTACGGCACCGAGATGCGCTATGATCCCGAAGCTCCCTGCCGCCTTGTGGCTGATATGAGCTCCGACATTTTCTCGCGCCCCATCGACGTGGCTAAATATGACGCTATCTATGCCGGCGCTCAGAAAAATCTCGCTCCGGCCGGCGTTACTCTCGTGATAGTGCGCGACGACGCCCTCGGCCATGTCGATCGTCCGATACCGACCATGCTCGACTATCGCACCCATGTCAAGAAAGGATCGATGTTCAACACTCCGCCGGTGCTTCCGATCTTCGCCGCACTGCAGACTCTCCGCTATTATAAGATGATGGGCGGCATCAAGGAGCTTGAGCGCCGCGACCTCGAAAAGGCTCGTCTGCTCTATGACGCGATTGACGAAAGCCGTATGTTTGAAGGCACAGTCACAGACACAGCTGACCGCTCAATCATGAACGTTTGCTTTGTAATGACGCCTGAATATAAGGAACTTGAAAAAGATTTCATCGACTTTGCAGCCGGTCGTGGCATAGTCGGCATCAAGGGTCACCGCTCAGTCGGCGGTTTCCGTGCGTCGCTCTACAACGCACTCCCCATCGAAAGCGTGAGAGTGCTCGTTGAAGCAATGAAAGACTTTGAAGCAACCCGCTAAATCATTGAGCTGATGACTAAAGTACTTGTTGCTACTGAGAAACCATTTGCGGCAGTCGCAGTTGACGGCATCCGCAAAGTGGTAGAAGATGCGGGTTTCGAACTCGCTCTGCTTGAGAAATATACTGACCGCGACCAATTGCTCAAAGCTCTCGCTGACGCTGATGCTCTGATCATACGCAGTGACAAAGTCGGCGAAGACGTGTTTGCAGCAGCTCCACGGCTAAAGATTGTGGTGCGCGCCGGTGCGGGCTATGACAACGTTGACCTCGCCGCAGCGACTGCTCACGGCGTAGTCGTCGAGAATACCCCCGGTCAGAACTCTAATGCCGTTGCTGAGCTCGCTCTCGGCATGATGGTGATGGCTGCCCGCAACAGCTATGACGGCACGTCAGGCACTGAGCTGTCAGGCAAGACGCTCGGCATCCAGGCATTCGGTCAGGTAGGCCGAAACGTTGCGCGGATCGCCAAAGGCTTCGGCATGGAAGTGTCGGCCGTTGACCCTTACTGTCCTGCAGAGGTGATCAAGGAGGCAGGCGTCGAGGTGTGTGGCTCGGTCGCTGACCTTTACAAGAATAACAAATATGTGTCGGTCAACATTCCCGCAACGCCTGAGACCGTTAAGTCAATAGGTTATGATCTGCTGATGTCAATGCCTAAGGGCGGCGTTGTAGTCAACACTGCCCGCAAAGAGGTGATCTACGAGGCCGGTTTGTCCAAGGCTCTCGAAGAGCGTGCTGACCTCAAATACTTCGCTGACGTGAAACCTGACAATGCAGCCGAACTTGTTGAGAAATTCGGCAACCGGGTGTTCTTTACTCCCAAAAAGATGGGTGCACAGACTGCCGAGGCCAACATTAATGCCGGCATCGCAGCTGCCCGTCAGATTGTGGCATACTTCAAAGAAGGCAGCGAAAAGTTCAGAGTGAACAAATAAGGCCGCCATTTTATAGGTGCAAAAAAATTAAGGATAGCCTCGAGGCTATCCTTAATTTTTTTGCTATGAGATCTCGTTAGAAGAGGTAAGCTGCGGTGATTGTCCAGCAGTGGGTCTTGCCTTCGATGGGAGTTGCGTCAATGCCGACTGATGAGAAGCCGGGTACGCTCTCGATGGCCTTGTTGAGGCCGAAACCATAGTGGGCCGAAACCTGAAGGTGGCTGAAGAATTCGATGCCGAGACCAACGTTCCAAGAAGTGTCGACAGCCTTGGATTTGTAAGCCTGAGTGATGGCTCGCTTAGAGGTGAGGAAAGCGAAGCTCGGACCTGTGAACAAGAAGGGCTTAACGATTTTGCCAACGATGGGAAGACCAAATTTCCACTTTAGGTTGATAGGTAATTCGATATAGTCACAGTGTTTGTTGGTCTGAACGCCATTGTCAGTCATTTCGAGGTTGCGGCGAACATACATCACCGAAGCGTCGAAGCCGAGACCGATGACGGGGATGGTGAACTCAGCTTCAAGACCACCTGTAAAGCCGGTGCGATTGTCAGACTTGAAAACAGATTCGTTGAAGTGCATCGAGTTGACGTTGATGCCGATGCGCGGACCAATTTTGAACTGTGCATTGGCCGAAAACGACACAGCTACGATAGCTACGACAGCCAAAAGAATGTGTTTGATTGTTTTCATTTTTAGTAAATTTGGTTTGAAACGTAAATATGTGGCAAAGATAGCTTTTTTTTTCGTAACTTCGCAACATTATGACACAAGAACAACGAACGGCAATCGAGGAGCGCGCCGTAGAAATGCTCCGCACAGTTTTTGATCCTGAAATACCGGTTGACATTTACAGCCTCGGATTGATTTATAAGATTGATTTGCACGATGATGGTGTGCTCGATATCGATATGACACTCACTGCGCCTAACTGTCCGGCGGCTGACTTCCTGATAGAGGACGCCCGCCTGAAGCTCGAATCAATTGAGGGCGTGACGGCTGTCAACATCAATCTCGTGTTTGAGCCGGAGTGGACAAAGGATATGATGACCGAAGAAGCCAAACTCGAGTTGGGCTTCCTATAATATACTTCCTATAATATATATGAGCATAAGATGACTTGGCCAATGGCTACGATCAGAAATAAGACATACTTTCTGAGTGACCTTCATTTGGGAGCGGCTTATCTTAAGCACCCCCACGAGCGTGAGCGCGCGGTCGCCGGCTTCTTGAGGTCGATCGCTGATGACGCTGCGAGACTGTATCTGGTCGGCGATGTCTTGGACTATTGGTTTGAGTATCGGACGGTTGTGCCCCGGGGACATACGCGTTTCTTTGGAGCATTGGCTGAACTTGCTGATTTAGGTGTCGAGATAACATGGCTCATCGGCAATCACGATATCTGGATGTTTGATTATCTCAGTGATGAGCTCGGCATTAAGGTTGTCGACGGCTCAATAGTGACCGAGATCGACGGCAAGCATTTTTTTATATCTCACGGTGACGGACTCGGCAGGCTCGATGCAGGGTTCAGGTTTATCAGATCTATGTTTCGTAACCGTGTCTGTCAAAAGCTCTATGCAGCGATCCACCCACGGTGGACTGTCGGTTTTGCCTACCGATGGAGCGAAAGCAACCGTGACTATGACCCCTCGCGTCCACCGAAGTTTGACGGTGAGCTGAAAAATAACGTTGAGACGTGGGCGCAAAGCTATGTGACCGAGCATCCCGAGACCGACTATATTGTGCTCGGACATCATCATGTGATGGTCGACGAGAAGGTGTCTGAGCGCTGTCAGCTGGTCATTCTCGGCGATTGGATTTATAACTTCAGCTATGGTGTTTTTGACGGCGAAAAATTCAGTTTGGAGCATTATGATAGGGTAAATACTGAATTTAACAATATTTTATAATAGTGAAATTGCGTGTTAAAAAATAAGAATTAATCAGTATGCGATTGTAAATTAGGTGTTTAAGAAAGTGGGATGAAGCTCAACTTAGAATGATGTCCAAAAACTATGTCGTAAAACATATAAATTTATTTGGCAAGTAGCTATAAAAACCCCACCTTTGTCACGCAAACCTAAAACAATCTTTTTTACCTTAGAAATTGTACCTATTGGAAACCTTTAAAAAAGGACTCAGCGATGAGTCTTTTTTTTATTGCCGTAGGTAAATCATATTTGTTTAGGAGGGGAAAGATTATTAATTTTGTTGGAGTTATGAAATGGCTTAGAGGAATATTAATGGTCGGATGGCTGGTAATGGCGTGTGGATTCCGGGTGATGGGGCAGGATATTCCTGTTTATGACTCGCTCGATGAGGCTATAGAGTCTGAGCTTGAAGGAATCGATTTCAGCGATATGGAGGGTGTTGATGATTTCCTGATTTGCAGCCGCAGCAAGGTCGACGCTGAAACATTGACGGCTTTTGTGAGGCGTCATAACAAAAACTTTGAGCAGGAAATAGCAGAGTCATATCTTGAAATCGGTCGACGCTACGGCATCAGGGGCGATATTGCTTTCTGTCAGGCGATACTCGAAACCGGTTGGTTCCGTTTTGACCGAGGCACAAAGGTGACTGCTTCAAATCATAATTATTGCGGACTCGGAGTTGTTAAGTTAGGTGTGAAGGGCGCGACATTTGACAGCATCGAAGACGGCGTGACGGCTCACATACAGCATCTTTATGCTTATGCATCCACTGACCGCCTGCCAGAGGGCGAAACTTTGATTGACCCACGATTTGACGCTGTCAAGCGTGGTGTGGCCCGTGATTGGTCAGACCTGAACAATCGCTGGGCGATGAATTCGGTCTACGGTTCAATGATTTTGAAGATCTATTCTGACCTGCTGAAGATGAATGATGATAAATGAAGAATGAAAAGTGAAAAATGAGGAATGTATAGTTGACAAAATTGCTCCGAAACGCTGTGACGCGATAACGGAGCAACCTTGCAGAATTATATAACATTCAACCATCAAGAGGTCGAGGTAAGCGTGCCTGCGGGCACTGCTTTATCTGCTTAACGTTTAAGTGGGGTTAAATGTTCGGCTGATTTAAAAATTATCAGTAAATTTGCATTCGTGAAAATAAACGCTCCAGATATTTCATCTTTTCATCCTGACATTTCTCATCGGCAAGGGCTCTTGGCTTTGTCGCCGATCTTTGTGTTTTTGCTTCTCTATCTTGTGGTGTCGCTTGTGACGGGCGATTTCTATAAGATGCCGTTATCGGTGGCATTTATCGCCGCGTCGGTGTGGGCTGTGATCATCGATTTTAAAAAACCGATTGTCGAAAGGATTGAAACTTTTTCGCGGGCAGCCGGGTCGTCGAATATCATCTATATGATATGGATATTTATCCTTGCCGGGGCATTTGCATCGTTGGCAAAAGAGATTGGGGCGATTGACGCCACGGTTAATGCCACGTTGAAGTTTTTGCCCCATGAGCTTATCTTGCCCGGGATGTTTATGTCGGCATGCTTCATATCACTGTCGATCGGAACTTCGGTGGGTACGGTCGTGGCTTTAGTGCCGCTGGCTGTAGATCTGGCGGGATGCAGCGGTGGAAATGTGGCGCTCTTTGTTGCTGCCGTAATGGGCGGAGCGTTTTTCGGAGATAACCTATCGTTTATCTCTGACACAACGATTGCTGCGACGCGGACTCAGTCAGTAGCGATGAATGTTAAGTTTAAAGCCAATTTCATAATTGTGCTTCCGGCAGCGATCGTGACACTGATTGTCTACACAGTGTTGGGCTACAGTGGTGAGGTCAATGCTGTGGTGGGCGAAATAAATGTGCTTTTGCTTTTGCCGTATATCCTCGTGATAATTTTGGCGTTGACTGGATTGAATGTAACGGTGGTGCTTGTGTCGGGTATTGTCACTGCTATAATTATAGCTGTGGCGACTGAGGGATATGGACTGCTCGACCTTACAGGATTTTTAGGCAGTGGGGTCGACTCGATGGGCGACCTGATCATCATTACGCTGCTTTCGGCGGGTATGTTGGGAATCATCAAGGCTACCGGAGGCATCAACTACCTGTTGCAGCAGATGACACGGCGCATCCACGGCAAGCGCGGAGCCAAGATGTCGATCGCTGCGCTTGTGTCTGCTGTGAACATCTGCACGGCCAATAACACAGTGGCCATCATCACAGTCGGGTCACTGTCGCAGAAGATAGCCAAGCTATATGGTGTCAGCGGAGCGCGGACGGCGAGCCTGTTGGACACCTGTTCGTGCATTATGCAGTGCCTGCTGCCCTACGGAGCGCAGACGTTGTTGGCCGTTGGCTTGGCCGGACTGTCGCCCGGCGATCCGTGGCCTTATCTCTATTACCCGTGGGCGCTTGCAGTCGCCGTAGGGGTAAGCATACTTTGTGGAAACGGGAGAAAGGATGAGGCGTTAAGCGAATAAGGTGCGGAACGCCTCTTCGACTTTTGAAACTTCGTGGATCGTGATGCCTTCAGGAGGTGCTTCGGCCCCTTTGAGATTGCCTCGGGGAATGATAATATCGGTCATACCTAATTTTGCGGCCTCGGCGATGCGTCGGCTGATGTGGGTCACCGGGCGGATCTCGCCTGTCAGACCGACCTCACCAGCCATGCAGAATCCGCGGCCGATCGACATATCGACGTTGCTTGAGAGGATAGCGCAGATGACTGCGAGGTCGAGCGCGGGATCGTTGACCTTTAGACCTCCGGCGATATTGAGGAAGACATCTTTCTGAGCGAGTTTGAAGCCGACACGCTTTTCGAGCACGGCAAGGAGCATATTGAGGCGGCGGCTGTCAAAACCGGTGACAGAGCGTTGGGGTGTGCCATAGGCAGCCGTACTGACAAGCGCCTGAATCTCGATCAGGAATGGACGATTGCCTTCAACAGTCACACCGACAGAGACACCCGAGAGATCTTCGTCACTGTGGGTCAAAAGCATCTCAGACGGGTTGGCGACTTCGCGGAGGCCACGACGGCCCATTTCGTAGATGCCGAGCTCGGATGTACTGCCAAAGCGGTTTTTGATAGCGCGAAGGATGCGGTACATATATTGACGGTCGCCTTCAAACTGGAGGACGGCGTCTACGATGTGTTCGAGCACCTTGGGGCCGGCGAGTGAGCCGTCTTTGGTGATATGACCGATCAATAGTACAGGCACACCTGTCGACTTGGCATAAGCGAGTAAGCGGGCTGCACATTCTCGCACCTGGCTGACACTTCCTGCGGCTGACTCGAGAGCGTCAGAGGCGATGGTCTGGATCGAATCGACGACAAGGATGCCCGGCTGGAGCTCCTCAATGTGGGTAAAAATATTTTCGAGAGAAGTTTCGCAGACGATGAAGCAATTATCGCTCCCGCGGCCGATGCGGTCGGCGCGGAGCTTGAGCTGAGTAGCACTCTCTTCGCCCGAGACGTAAAGTATGGTCTTTGACTTGATCGATAACAGATTCTGAAGCACCAAAGTTGATTTGCCGATGCCCGGTTCGCCGCCAAGAAGGACGAGCGAACCGGCCACGAGACCACCTCCGAGCACACGGTTGAGCTCGGCTGAAGGCATAATGACTCTGGGCTGGTCGAGCGGCTGGATGTCATTGACCGCGCGTGCTTTGTCGCGACCACGCGAGGCAATGGGCGAGGGTGAGCGCGACGGACCGGGGGCGACTTTTTCTTCGACCATAGTGTTCCACTGGCCGCAAGCCGGGCACCGGCCTTCCCATTTTGGTGACTCAGCACCACACTCGGTGCAAAACCACATAGATTTGATCTGTTTCTTTGCCATAGGGGAGCGGTAGATTAGTTGCGTGAGCGCAGTTGGCGGCAGCGGAATTGAGAGAGTGTGATTGCGGCAGCCGTGGCAACATTGAGCGACTCCGACGTGGGTCGCTCAGGCGGGAAAGAGGGTATCAGCAAGCGCTGAGTTACACACTCGCCAACGGCGTCAGAAATGCCTTGGCCTTCGTTGCCGAAGATGACGACGCCTGAGGCGCCGAGATTGGCAGTGTAGATGCTCGGAGCGTGAAGAAATGTACCATAAATAGTTGATGGCCAATTATTTAATGTTTTTGGCAGGTCGCAATAGATGACGTTTACGCGGGAGATGGCACCCATCGTTGACTGCACGACCTTTGGCGACCATACGTCGACGGTGTCAGCAGAGGCAAGGATGGTGGTGACACCCATCCAGTCGCAGAGTCTGATAATCGTGCCGAGATTGCCGGGATCCTGGATGCGGTCGAGGGCGACGACGAGTTGATCGGCGAGATTGCCGATGCTATCGATAACAGGTTGCTCAGGAATTTCGTACACAGCAATGACCTGAGGGGCTGTTGAGAGCTGAGACATGCGGTCAAGGTCGGCTGAGGAGGCTTGAAACACCTCGTCAGCGGCGAGTCGGGTGACAGTAGCGGAATTGTCTTCGAGCCAGGAATTTTTAGCAAAGAGATAGCGGCAGGCGAAGTGGCCCGCGGTATCACTGACACATTTTGTGCCTTCGGCAACGAAAAGATTATGCTCGCGGCGCGATTTGGATTCGCCGAGGGAGCGCACGAGTTTACGGAGTGAATTTGTGAGTTCCACCTGGCATTAATGTTGATAGAGGTAACGCTTGATTGAGCGTTTGGGAGTTTTCTCAAATTCCTCGGTCATGATCTTGTAATCGGCGATATGACTATAGGCCGGGAGAGAAGAATTGAGAGTGGCGATATTCTGTTTCATAATATCGTCAATTTCTTTGTCACCCATTTGCTGACGCTTGGCGTTTTCGATGTCAGGGTAGATCAATGCAAGGAGCTTGCCATCGCGCTCGACGATGAGCGACTCGCTGACGTAGGGCATGGCGTTGAGCTGCATCTCAATCTCCTCGGGATATATGTTCTGGCCGGAAGGTCCGAGGATCATATTCTTGTCGCGGCCTCTGATATAAAGGAAACCGTCGGCGTCGACCGTGCAAATGTCGCCGGTGTTCATCCAGCCATCGTCGAAGACCGCATCAGTAGCTTCCTGATTTTTGTAATAACCCTGCATTACATTGTCGCCTTTGACCCAGAGCACGCCAGGCTGAGTGGCGGGGTCGGGAGAGTCGATGCGCAACTGCATGCGATCAACAATCTTGCCGCACGAGCTTTCGCGCTGGATGTCCCAGGGTGCGTAAGCAACCAGAGGGCCACACTCTGTCATGCCGTAGCCGACAGTGTAGGGGAAGTGGATGCGGCGGAGGAATTTCTCCACGTCGCTATTGAGGCCGGCGCCACCGATGATAATCTCCTGAAGGTTGCCGCCGAAAACCTCTGTGAGTTTGTTTTTTATTTTGTCGAGCAGCTTATGGTCTAAAACGGGAATGTTAAGGAGAATCTTCATCATCGGCTTCTCGAGGAGGGGGAATACCCTTGTGCGGATAATCTTTTCGAGAATGAGTGGGACGGTGACGATGAGTTTGGGCTTTACTCGGGCAAAGGCGTCCATGATGACACGCGGAGAGGGCGTGCGTGTGAGGAACGAGATGTGGCAGCCTTTGACAAGGGGGTGAAGCAGCTCGACCATCAGCCCGAACATGTGGGCGAGTGGCAGCATGCAGACAAGTCCGTCGCCTGGCTTTAGGAAGTCGAGGCCGTCAATGCAGAACTGAACGTTAGACCAGAGGTTGCCATAAGACAACATCACGCCCTTTGAGAAGCCGGTCGAGCCCGATGTGTAGTTGATCAGGGCCAAACGGTCAGGGGCGGGATCAAAGTAGACAACATCTTCGGGCAAGAAACGCTCAGGGTATTTTTCGCCGAAAAGCTTATTGAGATTATGACGAGCCAAGTCAAGATGCTTGTCGCGGCTGAGCAGTATTGAGTAGTCAGAGATCAAAATCGCGCCTTCGAGTTCAGGCATAGCATCAGAATCGAGATTCTCCCAGGTACCGGCATCGGCGAAAAGGAGCCTGGCCTCACTGTGGCTGACAAGGTGATGGATGTTGTCGGCCTTGAAATCGTGGAGGATGGGCACGGCTACCGCACCGTAAGTGACTGTCGCTAAAAAAGCAATAGCCCACTGGGCGCTATTGCGTCCGCAAAGAGCTATTTTATCGCCGGAGTGTAGGCCGATGTGATCGAAAAAAATGTGGAGTTTGGCAATTTTGCGAGCAACGTCGCGATATTGGAAAGAAGAACCGTCGAAGTCAGTCAGCGCAAGGCTGTCCCAGTTGTCTCTGATCGCGTCGGCGATGTATTGATTGATATTGTCTCTTGGTGTCATAGTTGAAAAATAACGCTTTATTTGCGTCGGCCACCATCATTGTTTTTGAGACGGCGGTGGTGATTCATTAGCTGCTGAGTAAATTTACGCTCAGCATTTTTCAGTCTGATCAACTGCTGAGGCCGAAGAATCTTTTTGAATTGGTCAAAATATTCGAGTTCGATCTTGCTTTCTTCGTTTTTGAGCTGGTAGACAGCGCGGGCTGCAGCGTCAAGCTCAACGTCGGTCGCGTCGTCGTCAGCGAGAACTCGCTGCTCGAGATCGCGGGTCTCGGCATTCAAGCGGTTGATGCGGTCTTCCATCTCGTCGTAAGAAGCAAAAAACTCTTGTTGCTGCTCTTTAGAGAGGTCGAGGTCTTTGGCAAGAAAATCGTGTTTGAAATTACGCATTTCGGTCATCCACTTCTGGCGATCAGGTTCATCGGGCTGCGACTGCTGCGCATAAACTGTGGACAGCGAAGACATCGTTATCACGAAGAAGATAAAAGATAATGCTCTATACATAATATAACATATTTTGCTTAATCAGAAACATTAACAGCCGCGGGGTCAATGAAAGGAACCTCGTTGTCTGAATCGACGGGCAGGCCGAAGACTGAAGCGTCGACGCCGTCCTCGATCATTTCATCGATAAGATCCCACTGGTTGATGTCGTCAATAACATAGTCGCTAATGAAAGAATCGCTGCGCAAAGCTTCGGCCAAAATCGGATTGCGGTCGACGACGGCGTTAGCGTCAGGTGGAGCAGACATGAGCGAGAACATTTTAAGCATGCACCATACGCCGGCAAACATTGCCGCCATATAAACGTAAGGACGCACGCGCGTCCATAGAGTAGGAGGTGGCAGCACGACACCTGCCGGGTTTTCGGCTTCGTCGCGCTGAGGGAGAGATTCTGTCATTTTAGCGGCAAAAGAAGCAAAATATCCCTCCGGGACGGTCAAACCGTCGCGGTGATCAATCTGAGTCAATATGTCGCGTTTGTTGTCCATTATACTATAATTTAATTTATAAGATTTTGACCAATTTTGATAAGCAAGGTTTAATCACTTTCATCAAAAAAGTTCTCGATTTTTTTGACAGCGAGGTGATAAGAAGCCTTTAGGGCACCGACGCTCGTGCCGAGAATGTTGGAAATGTCTTCATATTTCATATCGTCGAAATACTTCATATTAAAGACAAGTCGCTGTTTCTCAGGAAGAGAAGCGATGGCGAGGCGTAATTTCTTCTGCAGTTCGTCACCGTCAAAATCAGGGTCGGCCTCGATGGTTTTGGCTAAAGCAGCCTCCTGGTCGTCAATAGAAATGTTGAGGCGTTTGCGCTCACGGTCGAGAAAGGTGATGCTTTCGTTAATCGCAATTTTATAAAGCCAGGTCGAGAGGCGGGCATCGCCACGGAAGTTTTCAATCGAAGACCATGCCTTCATGAAAGTGTTTTGCAATAGATCGTTTGCATCGTCGTGAGACTGAACCATGCGTCTGATCTGCCAATAAAGAGGCTCGGTATAGGTCTTGATAACCTCACCAAAGGCTTCGCGACAGGTCTGGGGGTCGCGGAGTCGATCGACTAATTCTTTATTTTCGGCAGGCAGATTGCTCATTATGCTTTAGCGATTTGAGGTCAAAATTACATATTTATTTTTAAACTTCGAAACGCAGGATTAAAGTTTTATGATAATTTGATTAAATTGTAGTAAATTTGCGCTTTAACAATAAGAATTCAACTCTATGAAAATAAGGCTGGTTAATGTATTAGTAATGATAGTGATGGCGATGGCGGCAAACGCTACGCTGCATGATCTTATGCCAACGCCCAAGAGCGTCAGGCCGATTGACGCCGCCGGTTTCAAAACCCAGCGGACAGTGAGACTAAGCGATGAGACAGCGTCGGGAGAGCTACTGAGGTTTCTCAAAGAAGCAAAACTCACGCCAGACGAAGCGGCAGATGCAATTGTCATGGTCAAGATCGGCGAAGTCGAAGGTCTGTATGACTACAAATTAAAGGATTATCCTGCTGAAGGCTATAAGTTCTCGGTGAGCGCCGACACGATCTTGATCTCAGCGCCCGACAAGATGGGAGTGACGAGGGCTGCCCAGACTTTGAGCCAGCTTGCCGAAGGTAGCGACGGTGAGATTGAGGCGGTAGAGATAGTCGACTGGCCGGCCTTTAAGTTGAGAGGGTTCATGCACGATGTCGGCCGCTCGTTTTTGCCCATAGACGAATTGAAACGAGAGATAGATCTGCTTAGCCGCTTTAAGGTCAATACGTTTCATTGGCATCTGACTGACAACACCGGCTGGCGACTGGAAATAAAAGCCTATCCACAACTGACCGGCGAGAAGTCGATCATCAGGTATGCAGGCCAATATTACACTCAGGATGATGCCCGCGCGGTTCAGGATTACGCTGCAGAGCGCGGAGTCACCATCATCCCAGAAATTGATATGCCGGGTCACTCAGGCCCTTTCGAGAGGTCGATGGGTCACAGCATGCTCACCGATGAGGGCAAAAATGAGTTGAAAACAATATTAAAAGAGGTTGCTGAGGTATTTGACAAATCACCTTACATACATATAGGCGGGGATGAGATAGGCTATGATGATGATTTTATCATCGAAATGATCGACTATGTCCACTCATTGGGAAAGAATGTCGTGATATGGAACCAATATAACCGGCCTCCGAAGCCGGTGGATCCTAAGGTTATACCCTGTGACATGACAACCAACTGGGCAACCATAGGCAGGATCAGCCCGGGAGTGGCCAATGTGGATATGAGATATAATTATACCAATCATTTTGATGTGTTTGCAGATGTGGTCGGGATATATAAATCATCAATATTCGGCCGAGAGATAGGCGATGAAGATGTGGCCGGAACTATCTCGGCTGCCTGGAATGACACAAAGGTGCCGACCCATAATGATATAGTCAGACAGAACAACATTTACGCGAACATCCTCGCGTCGGCAGAAAGAGCGTGGAAGGGCGGGGGAGACCAATATATTGAAGAAGGCGGCACGACATTGCCTTTTGACGGAGCGGAGTTTGAAGAGTTTGCTGACTGGGAGCGGCGCTTCCTGCATCATAAAGAGACAAAGCTGGCTGAAGCGGCAGCTCTGATACCCTATATGAAGCAAACTGATGTGGTGTGGAATGTTACAGATCAGATGCCTAACGGGGGCAATGCAGATCAGATGCTTTTGCCTGAGGAGTATATCGACGCCGAAGTGATGCCTGACTCATTTAATATCGACGGAACGGTATATGGCGTGAGCAAGGCGAGGGGCGCCGGGATATATCTGAAGCATATCTGGCATCCGATAGTCAAGGGCTTTTACGACAGTCCGAAGGACAGCGTGACCGCTTATGCGTGGACCTATATTTATTCGCCTGAAGAGCAAGACGCTGGAGCGTTGATCGAATTTTACACATATAGCCGCTCCGGCGACGAGAAGGCTCCGCGGGAAGGACAGTGGGACAGGCGAGGATCAAAGATCTGGCTAAACGGCGAAGAAATCCCCGCGCCTAAATGGGAACAGCCTGACGCGGACATAAGGCAAGATCAAACAGACAGCGGCCTGACCAATGAGAATCTGACCAATCGGCCGCCTGTGGCTGTGCATTTGAAACAGGGGTGGAACAAGGTGTTCATGAAATTGCCTCACGCAGACAACGGAGGCACAAAACGGGACAAATGGCAGTTCACATTTGTAATAACTGATAAAGACGGGAAAAAGGCGCCGGACGGAATCGAATATTCGACCGAATGTAGGCGGGCTGACAAATTTGATGTATCTTTGCAGCCGAAATGAAGCGCTATATATTATATATATTATTGGTGTTGGCTATCGCAAGCTTGCAGGGCTTTGCCGCCGAGACTGACAGCTTGGCAAGCAGTCATAGAGTGTTGCAGGGGCTGGAGGTTGTCGGAGTGAAGCAGATGCCTGTGGCTGAAGTGTCGGCCATCACCAGAATTAGCGGCAGCATGGCCCGGAGATATGGAGTCGTCAGTCTGAAGGGTGTCAGCGAATTGGCGCCTAACTTCTTTATGCCTGATTACGGATCGAGGATGACGTCGTCGGTGTATGTGCGCGGCTTGGGGGCGCGAATGGATCAGCCTATCATAGGCCTAAGCGTAGACAATGTGCCGGTGATGAACAAAGATGCCTATGATTTTGATGTGGCCGACATCGAGAGCATCGAGGTGCTCAGAGGAGCACAATCGCTGCTTAACGGCCGCAACACGATGGGCGGTCAAGTCAACATACGCACAATGTCGCCGTGGAATTTCACGGGTTGGAGAGCTATGGCCGGTTATGGCCGTAAAAACGAGGTCACGGCATCGTTGGGGTGGTACCACAAGTTCTCAGAAAAGTGGGGGACATCGGTCAGCGCCTTATATAATATGTCAGATGGTTTTTATAAGAATGATTATAACGGAGCACGGGCCGATGCCGACAAAAGCGGATCACTGAGGTGGAAGCTTTGCTGGCGTCCGCATACATGGGTTTCGGTAACAAATGCGGCGTCGGCGTCGCTGACACGTCAGGGGGGATATCCCTACGAATCACTGGCAAACGGCAAGATCGCATACAACGACACGTGTTTCTATCACCGCACGACATTTGCCGACGGCTTGACTGTGGCATGGGCGGGAAAAAGAGTTGTGGTCACTTCAATCACGACGGCGCAGTATATAGATGACAATATGACCCTTGACCAGGACTTTTTGCCCGATGACTACTTCACGCTGACGCAGAAGCGAAAAGAATGGTCGTTCACAGAAGACTTGTTTACGAAGGGCAGCCGCGGCGATTACGACTGGCTCGGAGGAGTGTTTGCCTTCAACAAGTCGAGCCGGATGGACGCGCCCGTGACATTTTATGACACAGGCATCACGCGTCTGATAGAGAATCATCGCAATGAAATGAATCCTTTATACCCGATAAAATGGGATGAACGGAGTTTCTTGCTCGGCAGCGATTTCAGACAAAATTCGCGCGGCTTGGCTCTGTATCACGAAAGCACTTACCACGCAGGCGGTTGGACTTTTCAAGCCGGTCTGCGTTGGGATTGTGAATGGGTCGACCTGAAACACCACAGCCAATGTGACACGGGCTATGAGGTTTACAAATTGGAAGATGACGGGAGACTGGAGCCTTTCAGGCATACTCCTCTGAAAATCAATGACAGCGGCAAGCTAAATGATAACTATATGGAGCTGTTGCCGAAGATTGCCGTGGCATATAAGTTTGATGATGCAAAAGTGTATGCCACTGTAAGTAAGGCTTATAAATCGGGCGGTTACAACACTCAGATGTTCAGCGACGTGCTTCAGCAGCGAATAATGCAGTATATGGGAGTGGCGATGACTTATGATCTCGGCAAGATTGTTAGCTATAAACCTGAAAAGAGCTGGAATTATGAGTTGGGAGTCAAGACGAATTGGTTTAACGGACGTCTGGTCGCAGACGCGGCGTTGTTTTTCATTGACTGCCGTGATCAGCAGTTGACTATGTTCCCTCCCGGAATGACCACGGGACGAATAATGACCAATGCCGGAAGGACTCATAGCAAGGGTTTTGAACTTTCGGGCACCTGGCAGCCTAACGACCAGCTGACGGTCAGGGCAAGTTATGGCTACACTCACGCAACATTCCGTCGCTTCTCGGATGAGAGCGGAGACTATAGAGGCAAGCGATTGCCATATGCACCGGCCCAGACACTGTTTGCGGGAGTAAACTGGAATGCGCCGTTTGACATCGCTGGCTGGCAGCCATCGCTGAATGTCAATGTCAGAGGGGCAGGAGACATCTACTGGAACGAGGCCAATACGACGAGGCAGCCGTTTTACGCTCTGCTCGGGGCGTCGGCGGCCGTTGAAAAGGATAACTGGAGCGTAAGAGTGTGGGGCGAAAATCTGACGTCAACGAGATATTCGACTTTCTACTTCGTGTCGATCGGTAATGAATTTGTGCAGCGCGGAAGGCCGTGGCAATTGGGTGTGACCGTGAGAGCTAATTTCGCTATGAGCGAATAGCATAAAATTTATTAAATGTCGGCAGTAACGGGGCAAGTTGCGCCCGATAGTTTGCATAACGCTTATTTTATGCTTAATTTTGCGTCATTAATCCAATCATTACAAACAAGACTTTAAAACTTTAAAAATGAAGAATAAAAAAGTGTTAGCCCTTTTAGTGGGGGTGCTGTCGTTGATCGGTCTCGGCTCATGTGGGGGGGACTCAAATGATTTAGTCGATAACTCGACGTTGGGACACTGCCTGACGGTAGCAACAGATGTAAACACTCACGCTCAGGCAATCAGCCGCTTGTCGTTTTCGACACAGTATAATTACAGCACCAACAACGTTGATCTCGCGATCACAGGTATTGTCATACTAAAAGCAGGAAGCGTCAGCGGACAGGCTTTCCCGAAAATGGAATTTAACGGTCTGCCTTGGACATATAATAAGGAGGGATGGAAAGTCGTTGATGTCAAGAATGTAACGCCTACGATCACCGGCGTTTCAGATGCTCCGAAGTTTTCTCACCTGCAATTTTATCTGCTCGATGCTTTTAACGGCGGGGAATATGCGCCGGGAATTATCTATGAGTTTGAAGTGGAATACGGCGATTCGGAAGTCGAAATCTGCGGCTGCTGCATGACCGGCAAGACAAAGTCAGAGGCCGATGGTGCAGTGTATTGTCCGGAGGAAGACTCGGCTGTAAAAGATGACCAGAAACCTACCTATTGGGTGGATTTTGATTTTGAAGACTCAGAGGCCGACATTTACATCTTTAATGCAAAGTTCTTGGATAGAATGCCTTCGCTGAATATGGTGTTTGAGGATGTTGATTTTTCAGTGGTCAACGGTCAGTTTACATTAAATTGTGATAATCTCACGCCGATGTGCGGAGGTGTGCCCTTCCCGAGTTTCCCTATTTCTAAACTCAAAGGAACGGTTGATTTCTCAAAAGGGATGAATCTTGAGTTTCACTGTGATTTCAAGGGCACGGATTATACCGTGAAATTTGAAGGCAAATATTAAACGGCGTTTGTGAGTTTTAACTTTTTTTGTTAACTTTGCGACAATGGCTTTGCAGACTTCGGTGTGAAGTCTGTTGAAACCAAATGCTCAGAGTGAAAAAAAGAATTACGTAATTCATTATAAATATTATGAAAATTAAGCGCTTACTGCTGTCTGTACTACTTTTAGGCTCGTTGGTCGGCTATGCCATGACTGACGCTGAAGTGATGGCATACATTAAAACCGGT
Source organism: uncultured Bacteroides sp. (assembly GCA_964423485.1). Taxonomy (GTDB): domain Bacteria; phylum Bacteroidota; class Bacteroidia; order Bacteroidales; family Muribaculaceae; genus CAG-873. The sequence continues at coordinate 8,073 of CAYRFB010000012.1, read as the reverse complement.
ATGCAACAAGGTAAATCCAAACAGCAAATCGGTAGAGAATTGGTTGCTAAAGGAGTAACCCGCGAGCAGGCCGAACGTATCAAATCAGCATACGAGAGTGAAGAGCTCGCCGACAAAAACGTTACAAACCAGACCGTTCAGGAAGCGCGCAGCGAGCGTAAACATTCGGTCACTGACAATGTATCGACTGCAGTGGTCGAAGACATCAATATGGAGGTGACCAAGCAGCATGAAGGCAATCTGCCTGAAGAAGAGATTTATGGCCACAGTGTGTTTAACTCGCCGAACCTGACCTTTGAGCCGAGCGACAATCTCGCAACGCCGCAGTCATATCGCTTGGGCCCCGGCGATGAAGTCATCATTGACATTTGGGGGACGTCGGAAGACCATTTGCGCAAGACCATCTCTCCCGAGGGCAGCATTATGATTGATCAGGTCGGTCCCGTGTATCTTAACGGCATGACCATCAATGATGCTAACCAGCATATCAAGAATGCGTTCTCTAAGAAGTATGCCGGTGTGAAAGATTCTGAGACTGATATTCAGGTCACTCTTGGTCAGGTGCGATCGATCCAAGTTGACCTTATGGGTGAAGTGGCAGTGCCGGGCACTTACCGTCTGTCGCCTTTCTCAACAGTTTTTCACGCGTTACACCGCGCTGGCGGCATCAATGATGTGGGCACGCTCCGCAACGTTCAGGTGCTCCGCAATGGCAAAAAAATCGCAGGTGTCGATATCTATGAATATCTCTTCGACGGCAAGACTTCTGGCAATATACGTCTCCAGGAAGGCGACGTGATCATCGTCCCCCCCTACGAAACGCGCGTCAGCATCAAGGGTAACATAAAGCGCCCGATGTACTACGAGGTTAAGCCCAATGAGAGCATTGAGACTTTGATAGACTATGCCGGAGGTTTTTCGGGCGACGCATACACCGAAAACGTCAGGGTTGACCGCACAACCGGCGGCGAGAATGAGCTTTACAATATCGCAAAGAATGAGTTTGGCACATATCATTTGCAGAACGGCGATGTAGTGACTGTCTGTCCGGCGTTGAATCGCTATTCAAACAGAGTCGAGCTCCGTGGCGCCGTCTATCGTCCCGGTATGTTTGCGATCAGCAATGAATTGCGTACAGTCAAAGATCTTATCAATATGGCTGATGGCCTTACTGAGGATGCTTATATGGAGCGCGCACAACTTTACCGTGAAGGTCCGAATCTTGAGCTTCAGGTTATTGCTCTTGACCTTCGCGATATACTCAACGGCAATGCAGATGACGTTGAACTTAAGCGAAATGACATGCTCGTGATCTCGACAATTGATCAGCTGCAGGAACGCGGATCTTTTACGATCGACGGTATGGTCGCAAATCCGGGCGAGTATCCTTATGCTGAAAACTTTACGCTCCAGGATCTTATCTTCAGGGCCGGCGGTTTACTTGAAGGCGCGTCAAAAGCTCGCGTTGACATCTCGCGTCGTATCGTTGATCCGATGGCAACGGAGCAGACCGAACGCATCTCGAAATTGTTCTCTGTATCGATTGAAGGAGGACTGGCCGTCGGTAACGGTGAAAATTTCATCCTTGAGCCTTATGATATGGTGCATGTGCGCCGCAGCCCCGGCTACGTTGCTCAGGAGACCGTCATGGTCAATGGCGAGGTGCTTTTTGACGGAAGCTACACTCTGCAGAAACGAAATGAGCGCCTGTCAGACATAGTGCGCCGCGCAGGTGGAGTAGTAGAAGGTGCATATATTAAAGGTGCATATCTGACCCGCAGGATGACGGAAGATGAATTCCAGTCAAAGAAAGCCACATTGCAACTCGCGCTGGCCAACAGCCAGGGTGGTGTAGGCGACTCAATCTCACTAGATAAGCTCGGATTGACACCCAATTACAATGTCGGTATTAATCTCGCGAAAGCACTTGAGAATCCCGGTTCGCACTATGATGTGATCCTTCAGCCGGGCGATGTTCTCTTTGTGCCTCAGCAGCAGTCTACGGTTAAAGTTTCGGGCGATGTGCTCTATCCCAATGCAGTGGTCTACGAGCCGGGCTTGAAAGTAAAGGATTATATCAATAAGGCCGGAGGTTATGGCCAGACAGCGAAAAAGAATGCTGTGTTTGTGGTCTATATGAACGGTTCGGTTGCAAAAGCCAAAGGTAGCACCGTGCTCGAACCAGGTTGTCAGATCATCGTGCCGACCAAGTCGGCTAACAGTGGAACAGACTGGACCAAGATATTCACCCTTGCGTCAGGCTTCTCATCGATCGCTACGATGGCTGCAGCGGTCGCCAATATGGTTAGAAAATAATTTCGTGTCAACTGTCTAAAATTATCGAATCATGCAGGAAGATAAAAACGTAGTCGATCGCGAAGGTGACGAAAAAGAAATAGACCTGTTGGAACTGGCGATGAAGCTGTGGCAACAGCGTAAACGCATCATCAAATGGTGCTGTGTCGGCGCTGTAGTCGGCCTGATTGTGGCTTTCAGCATTCCTAAAGAATACGAGACAACAATTAAACTTGCTCCTGAAACGACCGAAAAGAAGGTCAGCGGCGGCTTAGGCGCATTGGCATCGATGGCCGGCCTTAGCGGCGCAAGCGGTGGTGTTGACGCTGTTTATCCGATGCTATATCCCGATGTAGTTGAGTCTGTGCCGTTTTTGACAAGTCTTTTTAATGTAGATGTCACAACAAAAAAAGATAAGCAGACTTTTACAGTCGAGCAGTATCTTGAGGATGAGACGAGCGGCCCGTGGTGGAGCGCCATCTTGGCTTTACCCGGCAAAATCATCGGTCTTTTTAAATCTTCGGAAGAAGCTGACGGGGAACATAAACTCGACAATTTCCAACTGACTCAGGATGAAAGTTTGCTCGTGACAGCGCTGTCGCATCGCATCTCTGCAAGTGTAGATCAGAAGACATCGGTTATTACTATCAGCGTAACTATGCAGGATCCGTTGGTGTCGGCCATGCTCGCTGACACAGTGGTTGCACGGCTTCAGGAGTATATCACCGACTACCGCACAAACAAGGCTAAAGGCGATTTGCGATATGCAGAGAAGCTCAATGAGGAGGCCCGCGCCAATTACTATGAAGCTCAGCAACGTTATGCCGATTACCTGGACCATAATCAGGGTCTTGCATTCCGCTCGGCTGAGACGGTGAGAGAGCGTCTGCAGAATGAGGCCCAGTTGGCATTCTCACTTTATAACCAGACAGCTCAACAGGTTCAGACAGCTCAGGCCAAGGTGCAGGAGGCTACTCCGGCTTATGCCGTTATCACTCCCGCCACTGTTCCCATACGTCCTGTCAAGCCCCGCAAGGTGCTGATATTGGTTGGTTTCACATTCCTGGCTTTTGTAGCGAGCGCCGCTTGGATCTTGTTTGGAGCTCCGATGGTTCAGGAATATAAGGCAAAAGCTAAGCAAGCCCAGGAGAGTAGCGAGAAAGTCTGAAATTTATGTTTGAATGGCTCTGGGCAGAAAGTTTCACATTGCAATGGTCGTGATGATTACGGCCGGATCTTTGCTGACTATTTCACAGGAACTTCAATCAGGAAAGAAGATAAAAGAGGTCGTCGGAAAGCATCCGGCGGCCTCAATTAATTTTGCAGATTCGGTCAGGGTGGATACGCTGGCAGATTCTCTGTCGTATGACTATCTCTCAGATCTTTTTGATGTGCTTGAGTCGGAATTGGGTAATCGCGAGCCAGATATGAGAGCAGAAGATGCGTTTTCGGTGCTTGACTTTGTAACCGAGGCTTACAAGGACAACAATTTATATGCGTCGGGGAGTTGGGAAAAGAGTTCGGGAAAACGTAAGCCTCAGATCTATGATGGCGTTTTGACGATCGACGAGTCGAAATTTTGTCGGCCGGTCAAGGGTAGGGTGACATCGTCTTTTGGCTATAGGAATGACGCCGGAAACGTCCACCTCGGAGTCGATCTGGCCGGACGTCAGGGTGACACAGTCCGCGTGGCTCTTCCGGGCAAAGTGATGAGACGTCGCTACGATAAAAAAGGATATGGTTGGTATGTTTGCGTGCTGGATAGTGCAGGCGTGGAGACTCGCTACGCCCATCTGTCAAAGGTGCTTGTCAAGCAAGGGGATATCCTGCCGGTTGGATCTCCGATCGGGCTTGTAGGCATGACGGGCAACTCGACCGGTCCGCATCTGCATTTTGAAATGCGTTACAAGGGGAAGGTGGTCAACCCTATGTTTTATCTAAATAATTGAAGGGTGGCGGCCGTTGGCAGAAGGTATGCCATTATGAAATTTTACTGAATTTTACGAGCTGATGATTGCGAAATAATGGGAAATTAGTGTAACTTTGCGTATGATTTAACAAACTTTAATCCGTCAATGAAGAAACAAATACTTTTTTTAGTAGCTTTATTGCTGTCAGTCACTGCTTTATCGGCGGCGACAAGAGGTGATGGCCTTTTTGATCAAGCAAAGGCCAATCTCGCTAAAAAGGAGTATACTCCAGCAAGATATTATTTTAAGGAGGCTCTTAACGCCTACGTTAACGAAAAAAAACCTAAAAAAGCTGTTGAGGCAGGCGTAGCTGCAGCTCAGCTATATCATCGCGAGAATTATTATCGCGAAGCTTTTGAGGTGCTTGCCCGCGCCGATGCCGCCATCGACGAGCAGGTAGCGCAAGGCGCTCAGCTTAACGATCTCTATTACGACACAGCTCGTGAACGCCTGGCGATGTATGTCAATTTGAAAAATGCTGTTAAGGCCCGTGAGAACCTTGACCGCATGGCTTCGCATATCGGCAAAGATCCTGTCAAGGCTGCCGATCTGCTATATAACGAAGCTGCTTTTTCGTATGCGTTCGGCAATAATAAGGCCGGCGATGACGCTATCAACAAGCTGATATCGGTTTATGAGCGCGAAAATAGCTATGAGAAGGCCGACAGTTCGTTCAGGTCGCTGATCGATTGCGCGACTGCTTCAAAGAATGCACGCTTGCTCAACCGCACCTATGCGCGTTACAATCAGTGGACCGATTCGATGAAAATGCTCCGCACCCAGGAGCGTCTCGATAAGGCCGCAGCTGAGGTCGCCGAACGCGATTCGACTATCGAAGATCTCAATCATACGATCGGCGTCAAGACGGCTTTGATCGTCACGTTGTTTGTGATAATCGCTTTGTTGGCGGCTGTCATAGTTATCGGTGCTATTGTGCTTGTCAGATATGTAGCACGTTGTCGCAAATTGCGCCGTAACCTTGACACTGCTCTTGAGCACACTCGCCTCAAGGACGCTTTCATTCATAACATTTTGTCGCAGATGCAACCGACGCTCGATATCTTGCCCGCGGAACACCCGGCTGTCAAGGCCCTTAAAAAGTTTGCCGCAGACGTGCAGGAGTTGTCAGAGCTTGAGTCAAATATCAAGGATATTTATGAGACCGAAGATGTCAATGTGCTTCAGTTCTGCGAGCAGTTAGCCGATGAGGTGCGCCCCCGACTGGCGCCTGACGTCACCCTTACAGTCAACGCCCCAAAGATGAATGCCCGTCTCAACGTCGAAGAAACGGCCAATGTGCTTCGTCATCTTTTGATCAATGCTGCGGTCAACACTCCGGCTGGAGGCAAGATTTCGCTCGAGTACAAAAAGCGTGGAGCCCGCTCAGCACAGTTTATAGTTACCGACAGTGGTAGCGGTGTCGCCGAAGAAAAACGCGACAGCATCTTCAGACCCTTCAATGAGGTCCGTGATTTGACTAAAGGCACCGGCCTTGGATTGCCGATCAATGCCATCCGTGCCCGCAGGCTTAACGGATCTCTTACGCTTGATCGCACCTATGCCAAGGGAGCAAGATTTATATTGGATGTTCATTCTTGAACTCAAAACGATATGATATATGTATAAGCGCCGGCGGCCGGATATCAACCTCGATACCTGCCGCCGGCGCTTTGCTTGACCATAAAAGTTTTAGTGAAAGTTAAAAAGTTTTTAAAGAAACATTGGTGTTTTAGGATATTTTGACTACCTTTGTGCTAAAATCAGACAATACGGGCGTATCGCGCCTTGTTCTTAACGAGCTAACTTGAAATATTCTGCTGTAAAATCATTATAAATCAATATGATAGCTTTAGACATTTTTGGTATTACGAACAATGGGCTGCTTGCCATCACAGCGCTGCTGACAGGTTTTGCGCTTGTTGCGCTCGCCATGTGGATTGCGAAACTTATTTCGCCGCGTTCATTTAATCCTCAGAAGGGCGAAGCCTATGAATGTGGTATCCCGACTCGTGGTGAGAGTATGTCGCAGTTTAAGGTCGGATACTATCTGTTTGCAATTCTCTTTTTGATGTTTGATGTTGAAACTGTCTTCCTTTATCCTTGGGCTGTGCGTATGCGCGAACTCGGGGCTGACGGTCTCATCAGCATTGCAGTATTCTTCGGCGTTTTAGTGCTTGGTCTTATTTATGCCTGGCGGAAAGGAGCTCTTGAATGGAAGTAACAACTAAAAGCATGCCCTATGAGGCATTCAAAGATAACGAGTATATTGAAAAGCTCGTTCAACAGCTAAAGGATAGCGGCACCAACGTCATTGTCGGTTCGCTTGACAAGCTTATCAACTGGGGGCGGTCTAACTCATTATGGCCACTCACTTTCGCCACCAGTTGCTGCGGTATCGAATTTGTGTCGCTCGGTGCGGCTCGCTTCGATATGGCTCGTTTTGGGTGGGAAGTCGCTCGTGCCTCGCCCCGTCAGGCCGACTTCATTATGGTTGCTGGAACGATCGTTAACCGTATGGCTCCGGTTTTGCGCCGTCTTTACGATCAGCTCGCCGAGCCGAAATATGTTATCGCTTGTGGTAGCTGTGCCATCTCAGGTGGCCCCTTCAGAAAGAGCTATCACGTTGCCCGCGGTATCGAAGATATTGTGCCGGTTGATGTTTATGTGCCCGGCTGTCCTCCCCGTCCCGAAGCGATGATTTATGGCATTATGCAGCTCTCTCGCAAAATCAAGGTAGAGAAATTCTTTGGAGGTGTCAACCGTCAGGAAAAGCAGCGTGAATTTCTTGAAACACATCCTGTAGAGAATGTAGAAGATTGAAATTAACCGGATTATTAATCAAGCAAGTCAATAATTAAGATATATGGCTAATTTTCAAGAAAAGATTGCCAAACTCTTCCCCGAAGCAACTTTCGAAGGCGAAGATATGCCTATGATCAGCATCCCTGATGCTAAATGGCATGACCTTGCGTTGGCACTTCGCGACGACGAAGATTGCAAGATGGATTATCTCGTGACTGTTGTCGGTATGGATTGGACTGACTCTCTTGGAGCTATCTATTACCTGATGTCGAGCAAGTATAACACTATGTGCGGCGTTAAGATCACCACCACCGATCGTGAACGTCCGATGTTACATTCGGTAGCCGACGTATGGAAGGTCGCTTGTCTCTTCGAGCGCGAAGTATATGACCTTTTCGGCATCATCTTTATCGGCAATCCTGATATGCGCCGTCTCTTCCTTGCCATCGACTGGAAAGGTTATCCTTTGAGAAAAGATTACGCTGAGACCAACGAGGTGTCAATCGAAAACGAGCGTCAGAGCGATATGACTGACACTTATATCGAATTGCCCGACGGTAAGATTGAAAAGAAGGAAGTTGCAATCTTCGAACCCGGTGAATTTGTGATCAACATCGGCCCGCAGCACCCCGCGACTCACGGTGTGCTCCGTTTCCGCACAGCGGTTGACGGCGAGACAATTAAGAAGATTGATGTCTATATGGGCTATATCCACCGCGGCATCGAGAAACTCTGCGAAGATCTGACTTATCCGCAGTGTCTGCCGTTCATGGACCGTATGGACTATTTCTCGGCCCATAACTATCACCACGGCCTCTGCATCGCGATCGAAAAAGCGGCAGGTATCCAGATTTCACGTCGTGCCGAAGTCATCCGCGTTATGATGGATGAGCTTTCACGCATCGCCTCTCACTGTCTCTTTATCGGAACATACTGTATGGACCTCGGAGCAACGACGATGCTGTTCTATACGCTCCGTGTCCGCGAGCAGATCCTCGACATTATG
>CAYRFB010000011.1:0-27981 GCA_964423485.1 uncultured Bacteroides sp. | reverse complement strand
AAGCGTTCTGCACGCCTGTTTCCTTAAACATCCGGTCGAGTGTCTGTTGCATCTTCTCCCATATCGCATATCCGTAGGGCTTGATCACCATACAGCCACGCACTGCCGACTGCTCGGCGAGGTCTGCTTTAACTACGAGTTCGTTATACCACTGAGAGTAATTGTCCTTGCGCTTGGTAAGGCCTTTTAATTCGATTGCCATTGTATTTAGTTGTCTAACTTTATATTATTCAGATTGTATGGGCTTTTGTCATACCTCTTAAAGCGGCGAGACACAAAAAGCAATGCAAATTTACTAAATTCTTTCAAGCCAACAAAATTTCATATTTATGCCGCCATGATTTCTCTGGTTTTTAGCAAAAATATTTTTATTTTGGAGAAGTAATGTTAACTTTGCAAAATATTTGATTTATATGGTTTAAACAAAAAAATTTTTTTTATGAAAAAGCTTTATTCCTTTTTGACTGCTTTGACAGTTGGTTTGACAGCTGTCGCAGGCATCGGTCAGCCGACTTCGCCGAGTCTTGAATCTATGGCAAAGAACTCTTGCTCAAGACTGAAAGTATCAACTCCGGCTCCCAATCGTGTTGCTCCTCTTTCTAAAAATCTTCCCTCTGGCGAGTGGACAGAGTGGGAAAGCTGTGGCACCGGTACATTTACGATGGATGATCTGTTTGCTATGTTCACCGGTCTGGATGAATGGCAGGGCGAATTCCCTGAAATCAATATCGACGTGCGTAAAGACACCGGTGATGACAATATCCGTCAGTACCGTCTGTCTCCCATTTTCAATGACGCCACAATGATCATTGATTATAATGCAGAGACCGGTAAAACCCGCGTGGCTCGTCAGGAAACAAATATTGACTTTTATGGAATACCTTTGCAAGTCTTTGATTTTGCTACGGCTTATGAGGATCTTTGGGGTAATGATCCTGAACATGATCCTGATGAAGTAGCCGCGGCTGTTGAAGAGTATGATGGGTATAATTATGTTATTGAGCCGATTGGCCGCATATATCTCTTTCTTGGCTTTACATACGAAGGCTATGATGATGTGGTTGCAATGAGTGATGTAACATTCCAGATCGATGACTATCCTACCGGCATCCCTGAAATCGTAGCCCCCCGCTATTTTGCTCCCGGTGAAGACGCTAAGTGCAAAATTGTACTCGAAGAAGGCATACCGACAGCCAAGGTTGCTATCTTCAAGGGAATTGTTAAGCAGTATATGCTCGACGCAATGCTCTATAATGAAGTGGATATGGTCACTGTAGAAGCAGGCGAAGAAATTGAAATCAGTGTGCCTGCAGAAGATGTCAATGAATTGATGGCAATTATTGCCATTACTTATGCAGACGGTCAGGCTCTCGACTATTCTGAGAAGTACTTTACCTGCATAGATGATGAGGAAGGTCAATGGGAGTCTCTCGGCGAAGGAGAAATCACTACCGACCTGATGGAGAGCTTCTTTGATTTTGAACCTAACCAGACAAAAATCGAGGTGCAGCAGAGTATCGCCAACCCTGGAATCTATAGAGTAGTGAACCCTTACGACGGTCGTTTCCCCTATAACGAGCCCGGTGACTACGACACTGACTACAACCACTATCTTGTCTTCGATGCAACCGATCCCGAATGTGTAATTCTCGGTATTGCCGAACTCGGCATCGATTGGAAGGGCGCAGCATTCGTCGGAGGCTCACTTGGGGCATATTACATGGCCAATGGTAAGACTATGGAAGAGGTTAAAGAGGCTGGCATTGGCGGCACTCTGGTTGACAAAACAATTACCTTCCCCGAAGAGTCACTCTTCATTTACTGTGATGACTGGAGTAAGTTTGATGGCGGTAACGGCAAAATTTATTATGGTAATATGTCTGGCAATATGTCTTTGACAATTCCCGGTGCAACCGGCATTGAAGGAGTTGTAGTTGAGAATAACAACGAAAACGCTGTTTACTATAACCTTCAGGGTGTGCGCGTAGCAAATCCTGTTAAAGGCAGCGTAGTGATCCGCTCGAATAACGGCAAAGCTCAGAAGATAGTAGTTAGGTAATAATCTACTTAAATAAATAATAAAATCGGTGGCGCACAACTCAGCGTCACCGATTTTTTTATTAAGTGGTAAGTAATTAGAACTGTATGCGGTCAAGGTCATAGGGGATGATGACGTTGCCGGCGTAGTGATGCTTAGCTTCGGCTGTATATTTCGCGCGTTTGTCGGCAGTGCGGTCCTCGCTGTGATATAAGATGAGGTTTTTGATTTCAGCGTCAGCTGCGCGCTCTGCCACGTCTTTGACTGTGAAATGATGCTTCTCGTAAGGTTTGTAAAAATCGCGGTCTGCATAAAGACAGAAAGCTCCGCAGATCAGATAATCACAACCGTAAACCTTGTCACGATTATTGACCGTCAGCGCCTCATCTCCAAGTGACGCAAGGGTTGTGCCGTCTTCAAAAGTTAGTTTGAATCCCATCTGGTCAACATTCTCAGATCCGACATCAAAGAACCGTATTGTCTTGTTGCCTAATCTTACTGACTCAGGAGGGTTAATGATAATAAGATCAATTACCGATCCAAGGTTTGAAAAATAAGATTGCAGGAATGTCAGACGGCATATCTCGACAAGCGCATTGGCTGACATCGGGTTGGCGAAGACTTTCAGTTTGTTGAGCCGCTGACCGTTGAGGTGGAGATTAATCAGTGATCTAATGAGCCAGACGGCTCCGAGAATATGGTCGCTATGGGGATGGCTGATGATGAAATGGCTGATCTCCGTGATCGAAATATTTGCTGCGTTAAGTTGCGTTAAAATGCCGTTTCCTCCGCCTGCGTCGCAGAGCAAGGTGAATGATCTGTCGCGGACGATGAAGCATGCGTGATAATTGGAAAGAGGCATGGCACTCCCTGTGCCGAGCATAACGATTTCTCTTGCCATATTATTACAATTTGATCTTCAGGGTTTTGCCTTGGCGTATTGTGAATTTTTGGCTCTTGCCTGTTGTATGATCGCTTATGGTTACGGCAAGCTTATCGGCTTTCAGGCGATTGACATCAATGTCAAAGTCGCTGCCAAAGGCTCTGATATTCTTTAGCTCTGCGTAATTCCAGTCTGCAGGCAGCTGAGGCGTCAGATCAAAACTCCTCATGCCTGTCGGGCGTATGCCGAAGAGTCCTTCGGTTATTATGCGGCAATAGAGCCCGCTTTCAGCCGAGAGATGCCTCTGGCTGCCTTCCGGGCAGGCTTCGACGGGATAGGGCACATGATCGCCAAGAAGACGTCGGCGCGAGAAATCAGAAAGTTTCGGAAGCACCTCGTCGGGATAACCTGCGTAGAGGGCGCCGCGGAGGGTATAGAGCGTTGCGCGATCCCAGAATATGGGGTAGCCTTGACAAGTAAGGACTCCGTCGGCTGTATACATCTCGGGGCTAAACAAGGCTTTGACCGTCTGGTCAGCGCGTTCGTTTATACCCATTACCAACGGTATGCATATCCATGAGCGCAGCACATCATTTCCGTCATAGTATCGGTAGGTGTCAAATCCCTGAATGTTACTGCCGAAATAGCTTTCAATATCTTTGCGAAGCTCTTTCGCCTGATGATCATAAGTTGCAAGTTGCTTAGCCGGTTTAGCAAGCTCTTTGCCGAGATATGCGGCTGATAGCAGTGCGTCATAATAAAGCGATGCGGTACACAGATTGGCATCTCCGGCCGGGAAACGGCCCTCGAGTTCATCATGGTCTGACTTTACGACACCTTTATCATTAAGTTGACGGTGGCAATATTCGAGACACCACTCGATCAACGGCCACAATTCTTCTGCCTCGGCTTTGTCTCCGCGGGCAAGCGCATATCGGGCGGCTCCATAGGCGAGCATTGCTGCGTCGCCGCGGTCGCCGGCGCCGTTCCAGATGTCATCGCCTTCGGCAATGATTGAACTTGGTATCGGCTTGTAGTCGTCATTCATAAATCGGGCGTAATGTCGAAAGCAGTTTAACGCTGATTCATTGCCGATGCCATAACCGAGGAATGGAAAAAATGGATTGATATATTCAGCTTGATCATTGCACCATAAGGCCGCATAGTAGCTTTCGCCGCCGGGACCGTGCATATAACCTCCCTTAGTCTTATAGATGCTTTCTGCTCCACGGATTTTCGCGTATCTGAATTCGGTGTCAATGGCTTTATCGGGGGTGTTCAGAACAAGGTTGCTGTCGATGAAATCAATGAATGCTTTGCGTTTTGCTAATTCATCGCTTGCTATGAGATTTAACGCCTTACCACCATCAGCTTCATAAGCCTGTATGGTCATGGCGAAGTCAATTGAAGCTCCCGGGGCGAGTGTATATGACCCGCTTTGGTCAATACGACTGTCAATAATATATGAGCCTGTCACACCGCTCGCGGCGTCAGTCGTGTATCGCTGGCTCAGCTCAGGCACGAGGACGTTAACCGTTTTGTCTCCGATGTTTGTCGCTGTATATGTCTCGATCATGGCCGGGTGGCCGGTTGTAGGGAAGATAGTGCGTTTAAGTTCGATGACCGAGCCGTCGTCCTGATTAGAGATGTCAGTCACTTCCATCAATCCGTCGATTGCGATATTTTGGGACCTGAAAGCCGGTTTCTTGTTGTTGATGCGCAGCATCGAAGCGACATCAATGTCATTGTTGATCATCAGGCTTGCATGGGTGTTATTGGGGATCGTTCGCAGCATCGGGAACACCAGGGCGCGGTTAAGACCGAAGGTCGCGTTGCTGTCAAGGTTCCAATAGAGCACCACTGCCATATGATCGCCGCTCATCTCAATATGGTCGTTATGAGGAAGTGGTTGGTCGCTGACACTCATAGTTATCACCGGTCTATCGGGCGAAACTGTCCATCGGTCATTTGCGATAGCTATGCCGGCCACTCCGAGTGCAATAGCAAAAGTTATAATTCGTTTCATCATTAAGCTTAGATTGTTGAGTCAACAAAATTACCAATTATTTTCGAGCTCAAGCACTAAAAATTTGTATATATAAAAAAATGTTACGAAATTAGCGAATAATAAAATCTCAAATGGATAACGAAGAATCAATCTGGCAAAAGATGTTGAGCGGCCAACGATATAATGCCGCTCATCCTTATCTCTTGCAACGCCTTATGGCTACACGCGTCCTCGTGCGGCAATTTAATGACCTCGCACCTGACAAGATCGAGGAGGCTGAAGAACTTTTGACGGCGCTCCTCGGCTCGGTTGGATCAAATTTTCATATAAATCAGCCGTTCAGATGCGATTATGGCAGTAACATTTCTATCGGAGATAATTTCTTTGCAAATTTCAATCTTACAATTCTCGATGAAGCGGAGGTAAAAATTGGCGACAACGTATTTATCGGGCCAAATGTTAGCATCTTCACTGCCTGTCATCCGCTCGAAGTGGATGAGAGAAATGCTTGTATCGAGTGGGCTGAACCGGTTAAAATTGGAAATAATGTTTGGATAGGCGGTGGAGCAATTATCCTGCCCGGCGTAACGATCGGTGATAACACGGTCATCGGCGCTGGAGCCGTGGTCACGAAAGATTTGCCTTCTAATGCGGTCGTGGGCGGTAATCCGGCTAAAATCTTAAAAACAATTGATAATTAATTATATGAAACAATTATTCACATTAATAGTTTTGTTGTCATCATTCATGTTAAGTGCCAAAACCAACGTCATCGAATTGCCATTGTGGCCCGACGGAGCTCCTAATTCAAATGGTCTCACTGCTGCCGACGAATCCGGCGACCCGTCGTTCATCATGGGCATTTCGCAACCTGTGCTGTATGTCTATCCTGCTCCTAACCCAAACGGCACAGCCATCATTATGCTTCCTGGTGGAGGTTACATTGGAGTGGCAATGGACCACGAAGGCCATGATATGGCTGACTGGTTTAACTCAAAAGGAGTGACTTATGCCGTCCTGAAATACCGTATGCCAAATGGTAATTCCGATGTGCCGCTGAGTGATGCCGAGCAGGCTATGCGCCTTGTTGCCGCCAGCGCAAAAGAGTGGGGAGTAAACCCTGCTTCCATTGGTATAATGGGTGCATCGGCAGGCGGTCATCTCGCTACAACGCTCGCCACCCACTACTCTTCACCGGAGACACGTCCGGCCTTTCAGGTGTTGTTTTATCCCGTGGTAAGTATGCAGGATGATATCACTCACTTTGGCTCACGCGAAGCGTTGTTGGGTAAATCTTACACGGTTGACGACATTAAAAAATTCAGCAATGAATTGCAGGTCAATTCTGAAACACCCAAGGCTTTTATTATGGTGTCGTCTGATGATGACGCTGTGCCTTTGGCCAATACGCTTCGATATGTTCAGGCGCTGACAGATGCAGGTGTGCCATCATCAGTCCACATTTATCCCATCGGGGGACACGGTTGGGGCTTCAGAGACAGTTTCCCCTATAAAGACGACTGGACTATCGAGTTGCGTGATTGGCTTGCCCGCGAAGTCTTTCCTTTGGCTTCAGGCCAGCACTAAAAAAGTTTGCCATTTGGCTTATTTAACGGCCTCGGAATAATGAAACAGCCAAAAAATCGTTAATTTTGTTGTATAATCAAACGACAATTTAATATTTAATGATGAAAAAACTTATTCTTGCTATATCGGTGTGCATCATCAGCGCGATGCAATCCATTTCTGCTCAGCAGTCTGACCCGTTGTTCCCTTATCCTCAGCCACCTGAAGATATGACCAATCTTTATGAGCGTTGTAATTTCTTGGTGTATAAATTTTGGGACCAGTGTGATATTAAATCAGCTTTTTCAAAGAAGGCAAAACTCAATCAAGCATTTGGCGATTGGTTGAGCTTTATGCCCTATGCTTCGGCCGACACCGTCTACCTCGCCATTGATAATTTCCATAAATCCATCAAAAAATCAGGTGAGCAGTCGCTGGCAATAGCAAAGATGGCCGAAAGCTGGATGTATTCCGATAGTGCGAGGTATCGCTCAGACGAACTTTACAGCGCCTTTGTTGACGCTGCTGTAGCTAACAAGAAAATCCCTGCCGCCGACCGTCAGCATTTCGAAATGCAGAAACTGATACTCGATAACAGCAGCGTCGGAAAGGTCGTGCCTGATATCGAACTTACATTAGCCGACGGATCCAAAACAAGTTTTGCTGCCGACACATCGGCATTCACGGTTCTTTTTATCTATGAGCCTGATTGCCTCGACTGCAATTTTGCAAGGGTAAGACTGTCGGCCGATATGGTCCTCAATCAGCTTAATGATGGTGGCATAGTCAGAGTGATGAGTCTTTATGCAGGTGAGCCTGATGCCGGTTTTTCAGCAGCAGTCACCGATTTTCCTGAGAAGTGGATTAACGTGGCCTCTCCAGAAACAAGCAAATATTTCGATATGAGGGCCAAGCCGGCGATTTACTATCTTGACAAGGATCATCGCATATTAGCCAAGGATCTTGCGGTCGACAATATCATCAACGCTTTCAGATCATTGATGCAATAATAAAGGAGCGAAATGAGAGTTGCAGTATTGATCTCGGGAGGAGTTGACAGCGCAGTAGCCGTTGAGCGTTTGCTCGCTCAGGGCCACGAGCTTCACCTCTTCTATATCCGCATAGGCCTTGACACTGACGAGGGCGATTGTTCGGCTGAAGAAGACATAGAGATGTGCAGTTTTATCGCGCGCCGCTACGGATTGCCGTTTGACGTCGTTTCGTTGCATCAGGAATATTGGGATAATGTCATGGAGTATGCCCTGCGCACCGTAAGGGCAGGTTTGACTCCAAATCCCGATCTGATGTGTAACAAGATGATAAAATTTGGATTTTTTGAGCAGCGTTGGGGCCACGAATTTGATCGCACGGCTACGGGCCACTATGCTACTACCCGCATTATCGGTGACAAGGTTTGGTTAGGCACGGCCATTGACCCGGTGAAGGACCAGACCGATTTTTTAGCGCGCATATCTTATGATCAGTTGTCTCACCTGATGTTCCCAATCGGCGATCTGCCTAAAGCAGCTGTCAGAGAGATGGCTTTGGCAGCTAATTTGCCTAATGCCCGGCGCAAGGATTCTCAAGGCATCTGCTTTCTCGGAAAGATTAATTATAACGATTTTATACGTCGTCATCTTGGCGAAAAGCCCGGTCCGATCATAGAGATTGAGACTGGCCGTAAACTCGGCGAGCATCGTGGCTTCTGGTTCCACACTATCGGCCAGCGCAAGGGGCTTGGCCTTAGTGGCGGCCCGTGGTATGTAGTCAAAAAGAATATTGACGACAACGTCATTTATGTCTCTAACGGCTATGACACAGACAAGCAGTATGGCAAGACGATCCATATTGACGAAATGCATTTCATTACCGAGAACCCTTGGGACGAGACCTGTCGCCGTGTAGAGATAACTTTTAAAAATCGTCATATGCCCGAGTTCTTGCCTGCGGCCATTACAAAAGTCGCTGACGGGAGCTATGTTATTGAATCAGAACGAAAGGTGCAGGGCATCGCGCCCGGTCAATTTGCTGTAATATATGATCCTGAGGCCTCAGTGTGCATAGGTTCAGGCATCATAACAGGTCGCAATGTCACCGATATAGATAGTTTTAAATTCTAACAAGTAAGGTTTAAACTATGGATGATCGCATTAAACTAAAAGTCATGGGCATCTCTTATAGCCAATTGCAGTCAGGGGCCTATGCTCTGTTGCTTAGCGAGGAAAACGGACCTCACAAAATTCCGATCGTCATCGGAGGTTCAGAGGCGCAGTCGATTGCAATCAAGATGGAAGGGATTATCCCTCCGCGCCCTTTGACCCATGATCTCTTTGTCAGCTTTGCTCACGCTTTCGGAGTGAAACTTACAGAAGTTTATATCTACAAATTTGAGGATGGCATTTTCTATTCTGAGCTCACATTCAGTGACGGCACGCGGACTGTGCAACTTGATGCACGCACTTCTGACGCAATTGCGATAGCGATGCGTACCCATGCGCCCATCTACACAACGCATGAGGTTGTCATCGAAACCGGCTTCATTATCAACGACAATGATGTCATCGATAATGACACCGAACCTCAGGATGCTGATGCCGTTACTGACTCTGATTTACCAGGCGCAGATTATTTCGCTGAGCCCAAGCTCGAGAATTATGCAATAGAGGAGTTGGAGCGCACCCTTGCCCAACTTATCGAAGATGAGAACTACGAGGAAGCTGCGCGTGTTAATGAAATACTACAACGTAAACGAGCCGCGCTCGACGGCGATAACCAATAAACTTTTCACGTATGACTGAGACTTCACCAATCAAGGCCACAGGCCGTCCACTCATATTTATTTCTAATGACGACAGTATCTCTGCGCCAGGCCTTCGCCGTCTTGTTGATTATGTAAAGGATTTCGGCGATGTTGTTGTCGTTGCCCCCGAAGAGCCACATTCTGGTATGTCATCTGCTTTCACTGTCAGCAACGCCTTGCGGATCAACGAGTGTGAAGACTATAATGGCGCGAGGATGTTTACCGTAAACGGGACGCCTGTCGATTGCGTAAAACTCGGCCTCTTTGCAGTTGTGCCAAGAAAGCCTGACATTATGATTGCCGGCATTAATCACGGATCCAATTCCGGCAACTCAATAATTTATTCTGGCACAATGGGTGCGGTCCTCGAAGCTTGTATGGAAGGCATCCCATCGGTCGGCTTCTCTCTCTTGCATCACTCGATAGCCGCTGATTTCAGCCTTTCGGCTCCGTTTGTAAGTGAGATAGTTAAAAAGGTGCTTGACGAAGGCCTTCCCAAAAGTGTTTGTCTCAACGTCAATATTCCTGCAAGGTTAGTCCCTGCTGGTGTCAAGACCTGCCGTGCTGCTCGCGGTCACTGGTCAGATGGCTACAGCCGTTATCTCGATCCTCAGGGCAATCCCTTCTATATGCTCAATGGACGCTTTATCAACGAGGACAAAGACGCTACTGACACCGATGAGTATTGGTTAGCACGCAACTATATTTCAGTTGTGCCCGTAACGCCCGAGATGACGTGTATCCCTGAGATTAAAGAGATGTCACGCCGATTTGACACTCAGGACTAAGCGTCACTCAAGAAAATATTGCCCCTTGTCTTTAGTGGCGTTGCCATATTCGACAGCGTCACTTGGACAAATATGGTAACATCTGAGGCAAAGCGCACATCGATCGTGCCATTGCGGACATTTTGCGCCCATAGTGATGTTATCCATCGGGCATGCTCGCGCACACTTTCCGCAACCGGTGCAGTTAGCATTGGTTCTGAATGGCTTTGGCGACATACAGAATCTTACGAAATATGGATAGACAACCGATGATTTTATCAGCGGCCATGACCCTTTGACAAGGCTGTCACCTTCGACGTTCTTACTAATTCGATCGGCGATTTCCTTGATCCGGGACGGTGCATTTTCGAGTTTCTGCGCTGCCAGATCGGGAGTGTCTACGTCAAATCCTTTCATCAGCACATATGTGTTTGGCATAATTACAGAATAGGCTGTAGCGGCCGTCCAGCCCCTTTTTGTAATCAACTTGCGCCAATGTGAAGCGGCCTCACCTATGTCATCGCCACAGGTTGTCACCATATAATGCTTAGCTTTGTCGGCCCCTTCGAAATGACATTCGCTGATTACACGCCTGATGACTGGAGGCACTCCCCATGAGTAGGTTGGAAATACCCATATTATCCTTTTGTCATCAGTCTTAAGATGGCTTTTTGACGGGTCATAGAGAAGTTCGCCTTTGAGGTGCATGATGTTTTCTTCATCCAAATGCTTCCCGAGTTCTCGTGCCACAAAATGACTGTTGCCCGTACCGCTGAAAAAAATTATCATGACCTAATGTTTATGCTGGTTACCACTCATTGTCACCTGCGTAGCTCCATAACCATATTCTTTGAATGATGCATCTTGCACTCCGCAATTCTTGTAGCGATAGTTAAGCTCTTTGAGCAGAGCCTGACGCAACACACCTTCGCCCTTGCCATGAATAAAGACGATTTTTTTGCCGCCGAAACCGATGTTCTGATCCATCACCTCTCGGAAGCGGTCAATCTGATAATTGAGGATTTCGGCATTTGACATACCGTTCCAATTATCAAGCAGTTCGCTGATATGAAGGTCAACCACCATAAGATCATTGTTCTTTTGTGCCTTCTTGCTGATGTCGTGCCGTTTGATCGGCTGAGACTTTGGCTTTATTATCTTCTCGAGTTTGATTTCTGACTCGGGGGCAGAAATGTTCATCGCCCCTTTCTGCGGCTCATCATCGACAACAATGTCAAGCGCAATGACAGGCTCTTCGAAGTAGACATTAGGATGGAAACAGTGCAGGCGCGCAAACTTAGTGGTATCAAGACGCGATTCAAAGGCAACCGGAGCCTTTAATTCAAAATCCTTATCGCGCTTGAAGGCCACAAATTGCACGGCGACGCGGTCAATCTCAGGCAAGTCACTTACAGATAGCTCAGCGAGCAAAAGCTGGAAATTAGGCTCAACGACTCCCGCATAGCGAGTTGTCCACTTGCTCTCATTATCTCCTCGGGTGAGGAAGGTGAAATAGAGATAGTAATTTGAGTCATTGACAAGATAAGTGTCAAAGCCGCTTTGCGACAAGCGTTTCAAGTCGTGTGGTTCAAAAGCCAGAACCACATTTATGCTGTCGCCTTCGGGAGTTTCCTCGATGGGTTCATCATTCTCCGTCGGTTTGTCGGTCGATTTGCTTGGTGGTGTCTGCGGTTGAAGGCTTGAAGGTTTGACCACGGCTTCAGGTTCCTTCGCTGCTTTGGGCTGGGCCGAGTTCACGACTACACATTCGCGTAAAAGCATTGGTGTCTCAAACCCGTCCTCATCGGCTACATAAGCCATATTATCTTTTATTTTGACAACTGTTCCGCCACCTACATCATTAAGAAAGCGCACAGTATCTCCGATTTTTGCTGCCATATTCTTTTGTGATAATTGTAGATTGTTACACTTCTTTCTGCAAATATAGAGATTTTTTTGCGATTTTGAGAAGCTTTGCTGCCATTATGTTTTGTCACTATGAGATTATTTAGTTAATTTTGCACAGACAGTGACCGATATGACACCATTATTTTCTATCATAACCGTTTGCTACAATGCTGCCGTTGACCTTTCGAGGACAATTGCAAGTGTCGATGCTCAGACGTTTAAAGATTATGAACACATCATCATCGATGGTGCGTCAACCGATGCCACCCCTGAAGTGTTGAAAATCGCTGAGCGCCCTGGCAGAAAATATGTTTCGGAACCGGACAACGGTATTTATGATGCGATGAACAAGGGTCTGGGGAGGTCATCCGGCGAATATCTTATTTTTCTGAACGCCGGTGACACCTTTCATTCTGAAGACACCTTACAGCTATATGCTGACAATATCATTGACTATGGTGAGCCGGGCATTGTCTTTGGTCAGACACAGCTTGTCGACCGTTCAGGCAAAGTGGTAGGCCCGCGCCATCTTACTGCCCCCGAAGATTTGACTTACCGAAGTTTTTCATCGGGGATGCTCGTTTGTCATCAGGCGATGGCGGTCCTGAAACGTATTGCCCCTCTTTACGACACACGCTATCGTTTTTCGGCCGATTATGACTGGGTCATAAAATGTCTCCAACACTCTCGTCACAACATCAATGTCGGTGACATAGTGTGCGACTATCTTTCTGAAGGCGTGACCACTGCTAATCATAGGGCATCGCTGATGGAGCGATTTAAGATTATGTCACATTATTACGGTTTCATACCGACAGTTGCCCGACACGTCGGCTTCGTGTTTCGAGCGATGAAAAGAAAATCTAAAAAACAGCAACATTGATCTTATTTAACACGACATTTCATCTCGACTCTTCGATTGAGTCTGCCTTGCTTATGTGGATCCGTCAGCGTGTCGTTCCCGAAACACTGGCCGCCGGTATGGAACGACCGCTACTTTGCCGTCTTACCGAAAATGTCGAAGACGGATGCTCTGCTTTTGCACTCCAATTTTTTTGTGATTCGTCAGATAAAGTGGAAGCATGGCGGTCTGGCGGATTCGTAGACTTGATGGTCGAGATGTCAGCAAATTGGAAAGACCGAGCTCTCGCATTTTCAACGCCTATGGAGGTTATAGATTTATGACCGATACGAGTGTAAATAGAGCCCAACTGCGTGAGTATGACCGCATCATCATCGGCGTTGACCCAGGCACAAATGTCATGGGTTATGGCCTTTTGGGCATCAAGGGGAAAAAATTATCAATGATAGCACTGGGCGTCATCGAGCTAAGTCGTGCCGAAAGCCATTACCTCAGGCTGCGTCACATCTACGACCGTGTCCTGGCGCTTGTCGAAGGCTTTTTGCCTGATGAAATGGCGATTGAGGCGCCGTTCTTTGGCAAAAACGTTCAGTCGATGCTTAAGCTCGGACGTGCTCAAGGTGTTGCCATGGCAGCCGCATTATCAAGAGATGTACCAATCACCGAATACGAACCTCGAAAGATTAAACAAGCGATTACAGGCTCAGGAGCTGCCTCAAAGGAACAGGTAAGAGAGATGCTGCGCCGTCAGCTAAATATAGCGCCCGACCTTATGCCACCTCAACTTGACTCTACCGATGCTCTTGCTGCTGCCCTTTGTCACTATTACGAGACCCAACGTCCGGCGGCAGCAACATCTTCTTGCAAATCTTGGAAAGATTTCATCGCTAAGAATCCCGATAAAGTCAAGGGTCTCTAAAAATCGACCGAAATTCTTACGTTGATCTGGCGACGCGTGAGATAGTTAGGCACGGCATACTGAATGTCATTCACGTCAGTGACCCAATAATATCCGCTCACATTAGAGATGTCGAGCAGATTAAAGATGTCAAGACCGAGCCATGCCGACTTGAATACTTTTGCGAGGCCGCCGCGTGGAGCTCTGCCATTGCTTTCTGTCGATGAAACGAGGGCATAGGCAAACCCTACATCGATACGCTTATAGGCAGGAGCGCGGAAATAACCTTCGTCGCGCGTACTTCTCGGTGCCGTGATAGGGAGTCCGTCATTAAAGATGCCGCGCAGACTGAATTTCAACCTCGGCAGTTTCGGAAAATAGTCTGTAAAAAAGAGTGCTACGCTATAGCGGCGGTCAGAGGGTAGGGGCACATTGACTCCATTGAGGTTCTGCGATGAATTCATTAATGAAAAACTCAGCCATGAATCACTGCCAGGCACAAATTGGCCGAACAATTTCATATCAAGTCCCATCGCATGACCTCCCTTGCCATTGACTCCCGAATATACAAGCTTAAGATTGTCTATCTCATAGGAAATAAGGTTTCCTAAAGCCTTGTAATATGCTTCGGCCGACAATTTGAAAGGTCGCTCAAAAGCTCTGAACGTGTAATCGGCGCCGGCAATAAAGTGTATGCTGCTTTGCGACTTGATGTTGCGATTGATAGCAATAATTGTGTTGCCGTTTTCATCAACCATAGGCATACGCGCTTCGCGATAGAACGGTGACTGATAATAAAGTCCCGTTGCAAATCTAAATGCCCAACGGGGAGCCTTATCAGGAATAAAACCCACGCTGATGCGGGGGCTGACGAGCCACTCGTGATTAAAGGTTGAGTAGGATGTTCTGAGGCCTCCGTTCACATTAAAATATCCAGTCGACGAACTTATTCGCCATGCATCCTGTGCAAAGGCAGCAAAATCTGTTGCTGTTATGTCGTGGCGCGAGTCGAGGTTATAGATCACTTTCAATGCATCAGGATCAGCAGGCAAAGAGTAGCCGGCAGAGTCGCGCAACTCCCATTCGCGTGATCGGTCAAACAGCGATCGGCTCTTAAACGTCAATCCATAACTGAGATTATGATTGTTTACACCCGTCATGCCGCGCAAGTCAAATGATAAAACTGACGCTTTCAGACGGTTTCTGGCATGCTCGTGATAACGGCCTACACCAAGTTCACCTCCGACCGCATCGCCTGAGTCAGAGCCTGATGTGCCGGCTTGGTCTAACCAATACTCTCCGCTGATGTCGTAAGTCACAAGCTCATTGGTCATGAATCCAGAAGCTATAAATGCAAATTCATTTGCCTTATTGGGCTTGAAGTTCAGCGACAAGGCTCCCGACCAGGTTTCGAATTTATCCTTTTCCTGACCGTCAAAATATACTTTAAACTGCTTTGCATCAGTTGATGTGCCGAAGTTTGTCGTTCTGGTGGCCGGTACAAATCGGTAATTATTGATTGCTGCATTACCGAGGAAATTCAGTCGCCATTTGTTATCAAATTTTAGTGTCATCGAGGTTTGGTAATCAAAGAAGCGAGGGTCATATTCACCCTTGTCATCCATCGATGACAGCATTGAGCTGTTGCTCTTATAGCGTATACCGTGAAGTTGTGTGAATCTTCGCGACGAACTGCCCAGGCTCAGACTGCCACCCATAAGACTAAGAGCTGCAGATCCTTCAAAACTTTCGGGCTCGCGATAGGTGATATCAAGCACACTCGACATTCGGTCGGCATACTGAGCCGGAAAACCACCTGTCGAAAAGCTTACTGATCCGACCATATCGGGATTGATTACGCTCAGACCTTCCTGTTGGCCTGAAGTGACGAGTTGTGGTCGGTATAGCTCTATGCCGTTGATATACACACTATTCTCATCATAAGAACCACCACGCACATTATATTGCGATGACATCTCATTGCCCGACGAGACGCCGGCCATGGTTGTGATCATTGATTCAACGCCGTTGCCGCTCGCGTCGGGTGCAAGCCGGTATGATGAAGCATCGATCTTCTGGATCGCACCGGTTTGTTTTTGGATGTCAGTAACCTCAATGCCTCCTAAGGCATATGACGCCGGAGTCATCTTGACGTTTAATGTGACCGTCCCCTTGGGCTCGACAAGACGGCGTTTGGCGTCTTCATAGCCAATACAAGTATACGAGACTCTGATTGTGTCAGAGTCGGGGGCTGAAATCGTGTATCGGCCTTCAAGATCGCTCGTTGTGCCTACGGCCGAGCCGACAATTCTGATAGTTACAAATTCAAGCGGTTCGTTGTTTTCATCAGTGATCTGCCCGGTGATCTTGACTGCGGCTTTAACCTGAATTACCGTCATCAAGGCAAACGCGAGCAAACATAAATGTCTGTATATTGATGTCATCAAGTGAGTTCAAATATTTTATTACAAAATATAAACGTAATCCTATGCCGAAAATTATATCTCAGCTCTCGCCAATCTCAAAAAAAATCAGTAGCTTTGTAAATCATTTGACGCGTATAAGATGAATATAGCAATTGTTGGCACCGGCTATGTCGGACTCGTTTCCGGCGCTTGCTTTGCCGAGGTGGGTGTTGATGTCACGTGTGTTGACATTGATAGTGATAAGATCAAACGCCTTACCCGAGGCGAAATACCTATTTACGAACCGGGCCTAGACGAGCTGGTTAAGCGTAACGTCAAAGCTGGTCGCCTTAGCTTTACGACCCGATTGGCTGATGTCATTGACGACGTCGAAGCTGTCTTCTGTGCGGTTGGTACGCCCCCTGATGAGGACGGGTCGGCTGACCTGAGCCACGTCATTGAAGTTGCCCGCACTTTTGGTCGGTTGATTAACCGCTATTCACTATTGGTCACTAAGTCGACCGTTCCTGTCGGCACGTCTGCGATAATCAAGCGCGTTATCGAAGAAGAGATCAAGCAGCGCGGTCTTGATATTGATTTTGAAGTTGCTTCAAATCCCGAATTTCTCAAGGAGGGAGCTGCTATAAAAGACTTTATGTCGCCCGACAGGGTTGTGATTGGCATCGAGTCTCAACGTGCCCGCAAGGTTATGGAGCGCTTGTATCGCCCTTTCCTTCTCAATAATTTCAGAGTGCTATTTATGGATATTCCGTCGGCTGAGATGACAAAATATGCCGCAAACTCTATGCTCGCAACCCGCATTTCATTTATGAATGAAATTGCAAACCTTTGTGAGCTGACCGGGGCCGATGTGAATATGGTCAGAAAAGGCATTGGGTCAGATGCCCGCATCGGCAGCAAATTTTTATATCCAGGTTGCGGCTACGGAGGATCTTGCTTCCCTAAGGATGTCAGGGCGCTTGTCACTTCGGGTCAGCAGCGGGGCTGCGAAATGCGCATAATTCAGGCTGTCGAAGAGGTAAACGAGCGCCAGAAAGCCGTAGTCTTTGACAAACTCAAGCAAGCCTTAGGTGAAAACCTTAAGGGAAAGCGCATTGCTATCTGGGGCCTGGCGTTTAAGCCTGAGACAGATGATATGCGCTGCGCCCCGTCGCTCGTGGTCATTGACCGCCTGATTGCTGAGGGAGCTGAAGTGACCGTCTATGACCCGGTCGCTATGGATGAGTGTCGCCGTCGTGTCGGAGATGCAGTCCATTACGCTGCCGATATGTATGAAGCCTTGGTGGATGCCGACGCGTTGGCGCTCATCACTGAGTGGAAACAGTTTCGACTCCCTTCGTGGAGACTGGTTTCAAAAGCGATGCGCGGCAATACGATCGTTGATGGCCGAAATATATACGACCCTGCCGAGATGGCTGAAGAAGGCTTCTCCTATTACAGCATCGGACGTCCTGCAATTATTAATGGTGAAAAGTAATTAACAAAAACATATTCATATGGCTTCAGAACGAATAATGCTTTCACGAGTCCATTTAAGTGGAACCGAACAAAAATATATCGACGAGGCCTTTGCCGATGATTGGGTGGTGCCCCTTGGTCCCCACGTCGATGAGTTTGAGCATCGTCTCGAAAAGTTTCTTGATGCTCCGGCAGTTGTTGCGCTGAGCGCTGGCACGGCCGCCATTCATCTGGGCCTCGTGCTGCTTGGCGTCGGACATGGCGATGAGGTGATCTGCCAGTCGATGACTTTCGCGGCCTCTTGTAATCCTATCGTTTATCAGGGGGCTTCGCCTGTCTTTGTCGATAGTGAGCCTGAGACGATGAATATGGATCCCGCTATGCTCGAACGGGCCATCCTTGAGCGCTACCGCATCACGGGTCATTATCCCAAGGCTATTATTCCTGTTGACCTTTACGGCATGCCAGCTCGCCTCAACGAAATCGTTGAGATTGCAGATGCTTATGGCATACCGGTGCTCGAAGATGCTGCCGAGGCTCTTGGCTCTCAGTATCAAGGACAGATGTGCGGCACATTCGGCGTCTTTGGCGCTCTGAGTTTCAACGGCAATAAGATGATCACTACTTCAGGTGGCGGCGCATTGGTCTGCCACGATCAGTCAACCGCCGGGCGTGTAAAGTTCTACGCCACTCAGGCTCGAGAAGACCGTCCGTACTACTATCACGAGACGATTGGCTATAATTACCGCCTCAGCAACATTTCTGCAGCCATCGGTTGTGGACAGATGGATGTCATCGATAAGCGCATCAATCGTCGCCGCGAAATCCGCGACCTCTATGATGCCCTGCTTTATGACTGCCCCGAAGTCACAGTCCAGAATAATCCTGACAAAAGATTTAAATCAAATTTCTGGCTCACTACTATTGCCATTGATCCTGCTTCGGGAAAATCACCCGAAGCTCTTCGCCAATTCCTTGCCGAAGACAATATTGAGTCGCGTCGTCTTTGGCGCCCAATGCATATGCAGCCTGTCTTTGCCGATGCCCCCTATTATGGCGCCAATGTGTCAGAGCGACTTTTTGACTATGGTCTGTGTCTGCCGAGTGGTTCATCGTTGCGCGACAGCGATATTATGAGAGTTGCAGAGCGCATTAAACTCTTCTTCCAACTCTGACTGATGAAAGGCATAAGGAATATCTGCGTCGCTTTTGACCTTGACGACACTCTTTTTAAAGAGCGCGACTACGTGCGTTCAGGCTGGCGTGCTGTTGCCGAGACCTATGCTTCAACAGCCGGGATGACGTCCGACGAACTGTATGCTTTGATGAGCACTGCGCCTGATGCCTTCGACGCTTTGTATGCACTTCCGGGCATAAGGCGTGCAAATCTTCAGATAGCAGACTTCCTCTCCGTCTACCGTCATCACCGTCCGTCGTTGTCTCTCCCGCTTGACACAGAAATTGCTTTACGCAGACTGTCAGAAAAAGGAGCCTACTTAGCCATAATTACTGATGGCCGGGTCATCACTCAACGCAATAAAATCGAAGCTCTCGGCCTCGATAAGATCATCCCCGCCAGTAATATTCTGATAAGCGAGGACGTCGGAGCTGATAAGCTCACCCCAGAGCCATTCCGTGTGCTTATGAGCCGTCAGCGGGCTGACCGTTATTATATGGTCGGAGATAACCCCATTAAAGATTTCTATCATCCCAACTTGTTGGGGTGGACGAGTATAATGCTCCGCGATCGCAATGGCGTCAACGTGCCGTCGCAATCACTTGATGATAAAGAGCCTGACTTCTGGCCACAAATTTTTATTGATAATCTAACACAACTCCCTGATATATGCCTACCGCTTTAATCACAGGTATCACTGGCCAGGACGGATCGTTCTTGGCCGAATTTCTCATCGAAAAAGGTTATGATGTCCACGGCGTCCTTCGGCGTAGCTCATCTTTCAATACCGGACGCATTGAGCATCTCTATCTCGATGAATGGGTGCGCGATATGCACCGTCGTCGTTTGCTCCACCTCCATTACGGCGATATGACTGATTCATCATCGCTCATCCGCATCATCGCTGAGGTGCGACCCGACGAGATATATAACCTTGCGGCCCAGAGTCATGTCAAGGTGTCGTTTGATGTGCCCGAATACACAGCCGATGTCGATGCGGTCGGCACACTTCGTCTTCTCGAAGCTATCCGCATCCTTCATATGGAACAGTCTTGTCGCATCTATCAGGCCTCGACATCCGAGCTTTACGGCAAGGTCCAGCAAGTTCCCCAGAATGAAGAGACTCCATTTTACCCGCGTTCGCCTTATGGAGTTGCCAAACTATATAGCTACTGGATAATGAAAAATTATCGCGAAAGCTATGATATGTTTACAGCCAACGGCATTCTTTTCAACCACGAGTCAGAGAGACGCGGCGAAAATTTCGTGACCCGCAAGATCACCCTTGCCGCCGCTCGCATCGCCGCCGGAGTTCAGGACAAACTCTACCTCGGCAATCTTAATGCACTCAGAGATTGGGGTTATGCCCGAGACTATGTTGAATGTATGTGGCTCATACTTCAGCAAGACGAGCCCGGTGACTATGTGATTGCGACGGGCGAGTATCACTCTGTCCGTGAGTTTGCTACTCTTGCATTTGCCAACGTCGGCATCAACTTGATTTGGGAAGGCAAAGGTCTCAACGAAAAAGGTATTGATTCAGCGACCGGTCGAATATTAGTCGAAGTAGATCCGCGTTTCTTCCGTCCTGCAGAGGTCGATCAACTGCTCGGCGACCCGACAAAGGCTCGCAGCCGGCTCGGGTGGAACCCAACCAAAACGCCCTTTGAGCAACTCGTCAAGATAATGGTCGATGCTGATGTTAAACTGGTTGCAAGCGAACATTCAAAATGATGATAGATAAGAATACAAAGATTTATGTTGCCGGTCATCGCGGTCTGGTCGGTTCGGCAATATGGCGCAACCTTAAGGAGCGCGGCTTTAATAATCTCGTTGGTCGCACCCATTCAGAGCTCGATCTCCTCGACGGCTCAGCTGTCAAGGACTTTTTTGACAAAGAGCAGCCCGAAATTGTAGTGCTCGCGGCGGCGCATGTTGGGGGCATTATGGCAAATTCAATTTACCGTGCTGACTTCATTTATGAAAATCTCCAGATTCAGCAGAATGTCATTGGCGAAGCTTTTCGTCACGGTGTCAAGCGTCTCCTTTTCCTCGGCTCTACCTGCATCTATCCGCGCGAAGCTCAGCAACCGATGACCGAAGATGCTTTGCTGACTTCTGCGCTCGAATACACCAACGAGCCATATGCCATTGCCAAGATTGCCGGCATGAAAATGTGTGAGGCGTTCAACCTTCAGTATGGCACTGACTACCTCGCCGTGATGCCGACTAACCTCTACGGCCCTAATGACAACTTCCATCTTGAAAACTCTCACGTCCTCCCGGCGATGATTCGCAAGTTGCATCTTGCCCGTCTGCTCTCCGAAAAGCGTTTTGATCTTGTCCGAAAAGATCTGGATGCTCGGCCATTAAAAGATTTCGATCATTCCTCAGCGAGCGAGGAGGAAATAGCCGGGCGGCTCGGTCGTTTTGGCATTTTCGCAGACCGTCTCGAGCTATGGGGGTCAGGGCGTCCGTTGAGAGAATTTTTATGGAGCGAAGATATGGCCGACGCCTCGGTCCACGTCTTGCTTAATGTCAACTTCGATGACTTGAAAAATCGGGTAGGGAGCTCAGACATTCGCAACACACACATTAATGTCGGCACAGGCAAAGAACTCTCGATCGCTGAGCTTGCCGAAAAAATTCGTGAAGCTGTTGGCTTCAAGGGTGATATCCGTTGGGATGCGTCAAAACCTGACGGCACAATGCGTAAACTTTGCGACGTCACCAGGCTTCACCAACTTGGTTGGCGTCATAAGGTTGAACTCGATGAAGGCATCCACCGTTTGTACCGATGGTATCTTGACTCGACAAATAAATCGACCAATTAAGTTTTATAAACACAATTTTATGCTTTATAATTTGGTTAAACCAAAAAAACGGCGTAACTTTGCAGTGCAAAAAGGCGATTTAGTGTAGTGGCCTAGCACGCCGCCCTCTCACGGCGGAAACCCGGGTTCGAGTCCCGGATTCGCTACAAAACCTCAAAGCTCTGGATTCAACATTCCAGAGCTTTTTATTTAGTCAATATTTACAGACCTCGAAGAGCTCTGTAAACAAAAACTGAGTTTCTGATGTTTTCAATTAAAACATTATGCTTAACTCAGAAATAAAATGAAAAAAATCTCTTTACTGCTTGGTGCTTTAACTATCGCGCTTATTACGCCTACTGCTGCAGCGCGTATCAATTCAACTTTCAGCAATCGCAATAATAAGACTACTCAGGCTCCTGTGAGCAAAGTTAATAAATCTGATTCGATCTTTAAGGCCGTCAGCAAATTGTATGCTTCACATAAAATCTCGGCCGACAGTGTTGTAAACGTTGCCTTATACCACAAGTCCGCAAATCCTTACTTGGCAGAACGCTGCTTGAGACTGGCCGCAGATCAGGATCTTAGAGGCGCGATGGAGCTTGGCGTGATCTACGCTTTTTCACCCGAGTTTGCCAAACAGGCTCCTGACGGTATCAAGCTACTGCAGGCAGTAGCAAAAGCGGGCTACACTGATGCCAACGCTTACCTCGGCTTATATTACTTCAACCACGGTGATTATAAGAAGGCCAAGACCTATTTGGAGGCGTGCAAGCCTATGAAGTACGGCTTCGGTGACACAGCTCTCGGTAGTATGTATCTCTCCGGTAATGGAGTGAAAGCTGATGCAGCAAAAGCTCGAGAATACTTTCATCAAGCTGCCCTTAAGGGTTATCCCCGTGGTATGGCTCTCTATGGTTTTAACCTTCGTGCAAAGGATGCAGGCCGCTTAAACTATCCCGATTCTTTCTTCTGGCTATACATCTCGGGCGACCTCGGAGATGACGCCGCTCGCACGACTCTCTTCCTCCCTCGACGCAATGAAAAGCGCGGTGATAGCGAAGTCGCGCAGAAAGCCGCCGAGGCTCTCGAATTTATTGAGATGGCTCAGACCGGCAAAAAGATCCAGAACGAACCCATCTATAAGGATGGTTTCCTCCCCAGTCTCAAGACTCGTGAAAAAGAGGCTGAGCAGGGTGACGATTGGGCGCGCTTCTATCTCGGCAGCATGAATTATAATGGAGATTTCCTAAATCAGAACTATGCTCAGGCTTTGCGTTATTACGAACCCATTGCCCGAAACGGCAAGCTTCCCAAAAATGTTCTTGCTCTCGTCAACGAGCGTCTTGCTGAAATGTATCGTCAGGGTAAAGGCACCCAACCCGATACCACCAAAGCCGACCGCTATACTCGCGCAGCTGCTCAATACGGCAGTCTGACATCATATAAACTCATCGAATAAATTACCGACATAAATAAACCCCAAAACAACTGATGGATGCCGAGCCGACTTGCCCGCCCTCCATCAGTTTTATTTTAGTAGGCTTCTTTGAAGTAGAGTTTGTTTAATGTAAGGATCATACAGACGAGAACGCAGAGGAGGCCGATAGAGGCGGCATAAGAAAGTGATTGTGCGAGGCCTAATTTTTTTATGAATAAAAAATATTCGCCCGGAATAACTACACTCATAAATCCGGCAAACGGACACCATTTGAAAGGGATGGGTTCTTTTATCAACTTCAATCTTGTGTTGCAATGATTACAACAGACGACGTATGCTGTGCCGTGAAAAAAATATTCCGAACAAACGCTGATCGACACTATCCGATGACAGTGAGGACATTCTCTTGCTTTTAGCTCCATTTGTGTGTTATGTCAGGTGGAGTGTTTCGAGGAAGCGGCGCACTGTTGCAGGGTCGCCGGTATATTTGCCGTGATCTTCACTGAGCTTACAAGTCTGGCAGTAGAATGGCCAAGACTCAGTAATTTTGACTGCGAGAAGTTTGATGACAATGTTTCTTGGCTTGATGCCCGGAAAGTCATTGGTGAAGTGGGTGCCGATGCCAAAAGACGGCAGGCATTTCCCTGAAGCATAATGCTGCAGGTTGATTGCTTCGTCGACGTTGAGCCCGTTGCTGAAGATTACCTGTTTGCTATGCGGGTCGATGTTGAGGCTCTTATATTTGTTGACAATCAGGTCAAGCTGTTGATAATTGTCGCCGCTGTCGACTCTCAGTCCTTTGAACATATTGGCATAGTCTTCCGAGAAATTCAAGCTGAATATGCGCCAGCCATAGGTGTCGTAAAGAAAGGTGCCGAGCGCGCCGCGATAGGTCTTTGCCCATGTCTCCATAGCGAGATGGTTAGCCATCTGCGGGCCATACATTCCGGCAATGGCGCAGATGAGCTCATGAGCCATCGTTCCGACAGGAGTTAGATCATATTTCATTGCGAGATACACGTTGCTCGTGCCGATAAACTTCCCTTCGGCTGCGCTTGATCGCTGGCAGTCGCTCATAGCTTTGACTACGGTCTCCTGAGCCTTGAACGATGCACGGCGGCGGGTGCCAAAGTCACTGAACACGCATCCGGCGTCGAGCATGCGCTTAGCTTTGTCCCACGATTTTTGGTAGTAAGACTCATAATCTAACTTGCTGTCCTCGCCTGTCATCATATAATAGAGCTCTGACACGATCGCGAGGACTTTCACTTCGAGAAGGATAGTGTCGCTCCAGCAACCTTCAAACTCAATGTCGAGGTGACCATCTTCATCCTGCGAGACAGTCACCCACCGATGATCGTACCTGTAGCCCTTCAGGTAGCTATAGAACCAGGCAGGGATGTAAGTACACTTGCGGCGCATAAAGTCAATCTCCTCATCGGTGATGGTGACGTTTTCGAGCATGGTGATTTGCTCGCTCAAAGCCTCGGCAAAACCTTTAGGATAGATGGTGTTGTCTCGGTCATTGAACTTATATTTTACCTGTGTGCGCGGAAAATTGTCAATGACCGCGCAGCACATCGTAAACTTATACAGGTCATCATCAGTGAAGTGGTTAATTATCTGTCGCATGTTAATTTTAACTTGTCTATTAGTTGAGTTAAGGTCTGTCCCTTGTCAATCGAAGGAGTAAATCGGATAAGGACTCTGAATATTTCAGCACCGAAGATCTCAGCGCCGTCTTTGATAGAGTCAGCGACACAGACGTCGCCGGCTATGCCGCAGATATCGATCTGCTTTATGCTGTCATCACGGACTATCGACCGGATTTTATCTGCTGACCCAGCGTTCTTAAAAATCGAGTATTCCTCTTTGTCGTTCCGTTCGCCTTTATGGAGTATAGTCACTTCACCGTCAAAATCAATGAGAGCGGCCATTATCGGCGGCCATATCGCAGCTCCTACTGAGTCAGCGATGCAATGCCTCGGCCAGATGCCACCATTTTGCTTGAAAGAGCAGTGGTCAATCGGATGGCTGTCGGCTGTCACGATTATCCGGCTGTAATCACGTCCTCGCTCGCGAATATATTCAGCGAGAGCGTCCATCGCAGCCGGAGCGCCTTCGACTGCCAATGACCCGGTGATGAAATCGACCTGAGGGTCAATAATCAGTAATATTTTATTGTTAGAGTCCATTGTCGGAGCGAAGTTACAAAAAAATGCAACAAAAAAAGACCGCCGAAGCGGTCTTTTTCTATCTTTTAATGAAGAAATGTGGTCAATTACTCCTCATTCCAGGTGCAATCAACAAATTCGAATGTTCCGGGAGCAGTCACAAGATAACGGATTACTTCATTGTGACTCGAACCGTTGTACATTACAAATGAGATGACATAGTAGAGGTCAACGCCTTTGCCAGGCTGAGCATCAGGATAAAGTTTTGCGAGAACTGCGGGGCAAACTTCGTGTTCGAAGTGCTGCTTCATGGTTGCCACTACGTTTTCATCTGACATTTCGCCATAGACTGACGGCACCTGTTTTTTAGCGCTCGAAGCGCGAAGGTCGATGTTACACTGGTAAGCCGAAGCTCCTGAATAGTAATCGTTGTTACCATAAGATGTGACATAACCGATACCTGAAGTGATGCTCTCTGCACCGAAGACAGGGACATCGACGTGTTCGTAAGCCCAATCAACGCAAGCCTGCCAGAAGTCAGCTGAGGATGCTCCGCGGCCTGCTGGGAGATCGAGGTATACGCTTGGGTCATATACCCAATTTGACCATCCGTCGCCCTTACCAGCACGGACAAACTGCATCATATCAGTGTTGACAGTCGTGATCGACCATTCGGTGCCGGTGTAGTTGGCGCGTGATGTGAAGTTCTTGATTGTGTTGTCGCCGTTTTTGAAGTTATAGACGATGTAGTATGTAGCGCCTTCCTGAGCGTAGGGGAATTTGGTTGCCATATAGATGGGCAGGAAAGTTTCTGCCTGAGCAGAGGTAAGGTTAGACGCTACACCCATCTGAGCATAGTCGTTAGCGGTGAGTGCGAAAACATCTGCGCATGCAGCCCAGCCGTTAGCGCCAAATTTGTAGACTGCCTTTTCTTCGGTTGAAGAAATTGAGAGGCCGGCGCGTGAGGGAAGGCGAAGTGCGGGAGCCGAAGCGGGTTTCTGACCGTTGACTTCAGTCACGAGGAAGGTCACATAGGCCTTGCCTGAGCAACCGATTACATAGCCGCGCACGTCAACCGGATTGCCATAGTTAAGCATATCGGCAACATTCTGAGGAATCTGATAACCGCTACCTTCGGCAACTGATTTGTCAGCTCCGGGAACTTCGAAGTTGATGTAATTGCCGCTCTGAGTGAATGTTGCACCCTTGATTTCGCCGTAGACCGGAGCGCCGCCGTTGTTGTCGGCTTTGAGGGCCTGGCGCTCAACAGAGAACTGCTCGAACACATCGCCCGTGATTTCAATCGGAGTGGGGTAGGTGTAATCCTGAGTGCCGGCGAGCTCGTCAGAGGGCGAGCCGATCTGAAGGCAGCCGCCGTAACAACCGCCTGTGCCGGTCACTTTGCGTTGCTGACCGACAGCGTAAGAGTCAATGTCAAAGCTGTTGCCATAGTAAACGAGAGTCGAACCCGAGAGGTCAGTGAGTATATAGCCTTGTTTGCAGATCGCTGTCACAACGCCACTTGCCTCGATCGGCGCACCGATAGTGAGTGATGCGATAGTGCTGCTCATCTCAAAATCAGGTGTGGGTTCGGGAGTTGACGATCCGCCGAACACGGGATCCTGTACAGCTTGATTGTAAGTTACCACAGCAAATGAGCCCTCGCTGCAGTTTACATTGTCGGCGAGAATCTTAGCAATATATTTTGAAGCGGGTTTTGACGGAGCAAAAGCTTCGACAAAATCAGTCTCGCTATCCCATACACTCTGGTAGTCTGCTTCGCTGACAGTGTATTGCACGCCATTCTGAATGCCGCTGAGCTCTGCGGGCAGAGCGTCAGAAGTCGGGAAGCTGAGCTGGAGCGTTGATTTTTCTGACAACCAGAAGACGATGCTGCCTTTTACGCCAGACAGAGAGTCGAGCCATGCTGGAGCATAAGCTTCAGGAGTGATTTTTGAAGTGAAGAAGCCGTTAGCGGCCACTGCAGCAAGTTCTGCGCTTTCGCCGCGTTCGGCTGCCAGTTTGAGGTTGGCAGTCATATTGGCCATCTTCTTGATGTCGGCCGCTGTCATAGTGTAGGCAACGGTCTCTTTCTTTGTGATGGTCGGAGTCTCAAAACCGTCGAGATATTCGTCGTTCCAAGAGTTCTCGTCGCAAGCGGTGAGCGTAGTGGCGAGAGCGGCTCCAAGCATCAGGCTTTTAAATGCGATATGTTTCATAATCGATAATAGTCGCTATTGGTTAGAAATTGATCTTCAGACGGAGCGAGTATGTGCGACCGAAAGAATAGAATACACGGAATACATTGTCCCACTCGCCCTTCTGGGTCGACTTGTTGTAAGCATCGACAATGTAGTTGTAGTTAAACACGTTGTAAACGTTGCCATAGAGAGTTGCGTTTACGCCGCCGATTTTGAACTTGAGGCTTGCATTGAGGTCAAGCTGCTGTCCCCAAGGTATTTCCCAAGGATCTGCAACCTTGATTGTGCCGCCGTTTTCAAAGTCACTGCTGCTGATCTGATAGTCAGAGTAGTTGCGAGCGTTAAACACCCAGTCGCCACCGATACGGAAGCCTTTGAACGGTATGAAGTCAACAGATACCGAACCTGTTGTCTGAGCCGAGCCGCCGACTTTCACACCTTTCTGGTCAATTGTTGCGTGAAGGTGGTCAGGAGCGAGTATGCCTTCAGCGAGGTCGCCGTCAGTGTTTTTAAGGGGCTGGCCGAGCTGGTTCCAGAAGTAACCGCTTGCGTTAGAATCCC
>CAYRFB010000010.1:10902-28829 GCA_964423485.1 uncultured Bacteroides sp. | reverse complement strand
GCCATTCGACATCGGCCTCAGTGTCGCCATGCTCAACGCCGACCAACACCATAAAGCCGCGCCCGACTGCACCAATTACTTCACCGTCGACACTAACCGACGCCTCGCTAACTCTCTGAATAACAAGTCTCATAATAGCACTTACGGTTCTAAAACAAACGAATAGTCTCCCACATACAGCTTCGCAATCTCAGTCTCGATATGGCGAATACTTATCTTCTGGGAATCAAGCATCTTCCTATTAACCATAAGGTACATTGAGTTTTTAACGTCCTTGACTTGTAAAAACTTATCATTACTGAAGAGGGTCAACATCATTCGACGGTAAAAGCGAAATCTTTTGTTTGGTGAATCAGAAACATCCTTTTCCACTAAGTCATGGGCGCCGACAAATCCAAAAGATGCATCCGTATCTTTTTGATAATAATTCATCATCACTGCTATACACGACATTACGATAGTTCGCGGTTCAAAATCATTTGTTAGCAGTGAATATCGGTCAGGACTCTCTGCCACGCCTTTCCAATAGAACTTAATCCCGTAGAAATGAGATGGAAAAAGCTCAACTTCAACAATGTACCATTTTTTGCTCTTGCCAGATCGGAATTTCCACAAATCTATACTGCGAAGCGTTCCTTCATCTCTACTTCGCATTATAAATTTTGGCTCATAGAATTTTTGCGTTAACCGTATCACAGAATGTAATCGTAGCAGGGGACGCGGTATTTTTCTCGTTCTTCTTCGGTTACTAAGGTAAGGTGAATACGGTTAGTACGCGGCTGATCGGCTGACTGGCTTTGTGCAGCCTGCTGAGCATCAACAGTTTGTGGCTTTTCCTTTTTCATCTTAATATCCTCCTTGCTATAGTTAGAGAACGCAAATATAGCCATTTACGTTCACATTGTCAAATATTTTTACAATGATGATTTTATAATCTGGGCCTTGGAGTTGCCGACGACTGACGCGAGGTCTTCCAACGAGGCCTCGCGGATGCGCTTGACACTCTTGAAATGCTTCAGCAGTTCCTCGGCCGTGCGCGGACCGATGCCCTTTATGCCATCGAGCTCGCTGACAAGTTGCGATTTGCTGCGGCGGTTACGGTGATGAGTGATGCCGAAACGGTGGGCCTCGTCGCGCATATGCTGCACCACGCGCAGCGACTCCGAATTCTTGTCAATATATAGCGGAATGCTGTCGCCGGGGAAGTAGATTTCTTCGAGTCGCTTGGCGATGCCGACCACAGCGATCGTGCCGCGCAGACCAATCGACTCAAGCGCTTCGACGGCCGCGCTTAGCTGCCCCTTGCCACCGTCGACAACTATCAGCTGAGGCAGCCCCTGCCCCTCCTCCATCAGGCGAGTGTAACGGCGTGTCAGCACCTCGCGCATCGACGCAAAATCGTCAGGCCCGACGACGGTCTTGATATTGAAATGGCGGTAATCGCGCTTACACGGTTTACCGTTTCTGAACACTACGCACGACGCCACCGGATCCGATCCCTGGATATTCGAGTTATCGAAACACTCGATGTGGCGAGGTAATTCGTTGAGTCGGAAATCGGCCTTCATGCGCTCCATCAAGCGATCGACGCGCAGCTCCGGATCGGCTTTCTCCATATGCTTGAGCACATCGATTTTATTCTGACGGGCATTGCGGCGCGACACCTCAAGCAGCTTCGCCTTGTCGCCGCGTTGCGGCACCGTGAAGCTCACATCAGGCATCTCCACTTCGGGTATCAGCGGCACGATCACCTCATCGTAAGTCACGCCCAGGGTGTTTTTGATTTCATCCATCGCGTAGGCCAAAAGTTGCTCCTGCGACTCGTCGAGGCTTCGGCGATAGCGCAAGGTGACGCTGCGCACGACCGCACCGTGCCTGACGTGCATATAATTTATATAGACCTCCTTCTCGTCATCGTCGAGAGCAAAGACATCGACGTCGTTGATCGTCTGGCTTACGATTACGCTCTTGGCTTGATAATTTTCGAGCAGCTGATACTTCTCCTTGAGCTCCTGAGCCTCCTCGAAACGCATTTCAGATGCCAGACGGCCCATCTCATCCTTAAGATAATTGAGTAGCTCCAGAGTGTCGCCACGCAATATCTGCTTAATCTTGTCGATGTAGCCGGCATATACTTCGGGCGTGACGGCGCCTGTGCAACATCCCTGACATTTCTTGATATGATATTGCAGGCACAGCCGGCCCTTCCCGCTCTCTACATAATCTTTTGTCAGCGGCAGACGGCACGTCCTGATCGGATAGAGTTCGCGTATGAGGTCAAGGACTGTTCGGGCTATCTGTGTGTTGGTGTAAGGCCCGAAGTATTTCGAGCCATCCTTGACATACTGGCGCGTCAGGAACACCCGCGGATAAAGCTCGTTGGTCACTACAATCCACGGATAAGACTTGTCATCCTTGAGCAGGACATTGTAGCGGGGCTGAAACTCCTTGATCATCGAGTTCTCAAGATTGAGCGCATCCTGCTCGGTCGGGACAACGATATATGACATATCGGCGATGGCGCGCACAAGCAGATTCGTGCGCAGACAGTCGTGGGTTCGGTTGAAATAAGATGACACACGCCGCTTCAGGTTCTTCGCCTTGCCGACATATATCACCTTGCCGTCGGCGTCATAATATGTGTAGACGCCCGGGGTATCGGGGAGAAAGGATATCTTCTCTTTAAGTTCGGGAGATTTATCGTGTTTTGCCATAATAAACAGAAATCGGGGACATTTCTAAAGATAACGTCCCCGACCTCGATATGTTGTGTACGTTTAATATTTAATCAGCGAAGTCACCTCGACATCTTCGGGGAGCGCCTTGCGGCCATCAAGAGCCGTGAGTTCGATGATGAAATTGACATAGATTTTTTTAGGATTGAGGCTTTTTACCAGTTTATATGCTGCAGCCATCGTTCCGCCTGTGGCGAGCACGTCATCGTGGAGCACAACCACGTCGTCAGGACCGATCGCGTCACGGTGGATTTCGATCACGTCAGTGCCATATTCCTTGGCGTACTCCATCTTGATCGTGTCAGCGGGGAGTTTGCCCGGCTTGCGGGCAGGGACGAAACCTGCGCCTAACTCAAACGCGAGAATTGAACCACCGATAAAGCCGCGAGACTCGATGCCCACAACTTTTGTCACACCCTTATCACGGTAGAGCTGCGACAGATCCCAGCCGATAATGTGAAGCGCACGCGGATCTTTAAACGCTGTCGTGAGATCCTTAAACAAGATCCCCTTCGAAGGGAAATCCTGAACGTCGCGGATTTTTGATTTTACGTATTCCATTACTTTATGTTTATAATTATTTGATTCTGCAATTATTATGGTGAATTTGTTCCACGTGGAACACTTCTTCTATCTGTTCATCATCAACAACAAGATATTTACATCACTTGGAGAAACACCAGGTATACGCGAAGCTTCGCCGATAGTTTCGGGCCTTTGTTTCGACAACTTTTGCCGAGCCTCGGTCGAAAGCGACTTCAACTGATCGTAGTCAAATGAAGTCGGAATCCTGACTGCATCGAGTCTTTTGAGCTTATCGGCTATCAAACGCTCGCGAGAAATGTATCCTTCGTATTTCAGTAAAATCTCTGCGGCCTCAACTGTCTCGCATCTAATCTGATCGGGAATCTGATCAACAAAAATTCTTAGCGGTTCGATCGCAGTAACAAGGTTAGAAAAATTGAGCTGGGGTCGGAGCAAAAGATCCTTAAGTTTCGTGCCCTGCTTCAATTCAGCAACTCCGATCTCCGAAAGATAAGGATTAATTATCGAAGCCTTAACTGAGAAATCCTGACAGAATTGAATCAACGCATCGCGCCATTTCAACTTTGTGCTAAGAACTTCCATACGCAATTCGTCGGCAAGACCGACATCATAAGCTTTAGGCGTGAGTCTGACATCGGCATCATCCTGACGCAATAAAATGCGATATTCAGCTCGAGAAGTAAACATACGGTAGGGCTCGTCGACACCTTTTGTGACAAGATCATCTATAAGAACACCAATATATGCTTCATCACGGGCAAGCACAAAAGGAGATTTGCCGAGCGCCTTCAAAGCTGCATTGGCACCAGCAATGAGACCCTGCCCTGCTGCCTCCTCATAACCGGTCGTACCATTAATCTGGCCGGCGAAATATAGATTATCGATCAGTTTCGTTTCGAGTGTGTGTCTCAACTGAGTCGGATCAAAGAAATCATACTCTATAGCATATCCCGGGCGGTAAATCTTCACATCGCTCAAGGCCGGAATTGTCTCCAATGCTTCGACCTGAATGTGGAGCGGAAGCGACGAAGAAAAGCCGTTTAGATAAAATTCTGTTGTCGTTTCGCCCTCGGGTTCGAGAAAAAGTTGATGCTCCGTCTTATCTGCAAACGTCACAATCTTTGTCTCGATCGATGGGCAATAGCGCGGCCCGATACTTTTGATCTGGCCATTATAGAGGGGAGAATCAGGCAAACCGCGACGCAACACATCGTGAGTCTTTTCGCTTGTGTAAATGATGTAACAGTCGCGTTGTTTCAGCTCGCGGTGCACTTCAGGCAAATAAGAGAACTTGTGATCATCTGCGTCTCCGGGTTGCGCAGTAGTTAGCTCCCACTTCACTGATCGCCCGTCTATCCTGACCGGCGTCCCGGTTTTCATTCGCTCGACCTTAAATCCAAGTCGGGCCAATTGATCTGACAAACCATAGCTTGCCGGCTCTGAGATGCGGCCCCCGGCCAACTGAACTCGACCAATATGCATAAGGCCATTAAGGAAAGTTCCGTTTGTCAGCACAACTGACTTAGCTCTGAATTCAGCCCCATCAGCTGTCCTCAAACCTACTGCTTTACCATTCTCAACAATCAATTCCACAACAGCTCCCTGCCACATCGACAAATTGGGCATATGCTCAAGAGCGTCACGCCACGCCGCTGAAAATTTATTTCGGTCACATTGCGCACGCGGGCTCCACATCGCCGGACCTTTTGAGCGGTTGAGCATGCGGAACTGGATTGAAGTCTTGTCAGTAATAATACCCATTAGGCCGCCAAGTGCATCTATCTCTCTGACAATCTGACCTTTGGCAATGCCGCCGACAGCCGGATTGCAACTCATCTGCGCAATCTTGTTCATATCCATAGTGATCAGCAAGGTCGACGCTCCAAGACGCGCCGAGGCTGCGGCCGCTTCACATCCTGCGTGACCGGCACCTACGACTATCACATCATAATCAAACTGCATATTGTAGAATTACTTGTCATTCAACTAATTAAATATAGCAAGAGCAGTATCTTCCTCCTCCTCCATAATCTCACGCTCGCCTGGTCCCTTATCATTAATACCACAGAGATGAAGCACCCCGTGAATAATAACTCTCAACAGTTCAGTATCATAAGCTGCATTAACCGTTTCCGAATTGGTTAAGACCGTATCGAGCGAGATAAACATATCGCCGGAAATCAACTTGCCCCTCGAATAATCAAAGGTGATGATGTCGGTATAATAATCGTGATTAAGAAATTGACGATTGACTTCGATAATCTTATCATCGTTACAAAAAATATAAGTCAACGGGCCGAGTATGCGATCATGAGCTTTGGCAACTCGGTCAATCCACATCTCGACTTTGTCAAAATCCAATTGGGGCATCCCTACCCCATCGTTGATCCACTGAAACCTATTTTTCATTTGCGGTTCAATATTAAGACTACAAATATAGCAAATATTTTCAATGAAAGACCAAAATACACGTCTAAGCAGATTTCGGCAACTTATCTGAAAGAAAAACAGAGGAGCGCAAAACGATGATAAAACCCTGACAATTCTAATCTTAGCTGAAAATATGACACTTGACAATCGAATATTCTATTTCATTTGATCATCCATACGGAAATAATCAGCCGAAAAATCACTATCTTTGAGCAAGAAATTGTTAACAAACGTTCAACCAAGGCAAATGATCAAAAATTGGCAAAGTCAACTCATCGCTGCAGCCGACCCCGTCAAAATCGAAACGCTCAACAGATTTTTTAAAACCGCACCCGGAGAATACGGCCACGGTGACACCTTTATCGGACTGACAGTACCAGACAACCGGAAAATCAGCAAGAACTACCACCATGCGTCGCTCGACGAAATTTCAGAAATGCTCACCCACCCCACCCACGAGTTTCGCCTTGCCGCCCTACTCGCCTTGGTCGAGAAATACAAACGCTCAAAAAGAGATGATGACCGAGAAACCATGGCCCGCTACTTCATCTCAAATTGCCACCTTGCCAACAACTGGGACCTCGTCGACCTATCGACACCATATATATTAGGCGAGGAACTGCTACGAAGCCGCCACATCGACGATGCAATCTCGCTGAGCCGGTCGCACTCGATCTGGGAACGCCGTAGTGCAGTTGTCGCCACGCTGACACCGGTCAGAAATGCTCAGCTCGACCTCGCCATCGACCTATGCCACCGTCTGATCTCCGATCCAGAACCGCTGATGCGAAAGGCCGTCGGCTGGGTGCTCCGCGAGTGCGGGAAGAAAGACCGTGGCCGACTCGAAGCCTTCCTTAAACACCACATCGCCGACATTTCGGCAATCTCACTGAGCTACGCCATCGAAAAATTCACGCCCGACGAGCGCACAGCCTGGCGCAAGTTGAGAAATTTTCGCTAACTTTGCGCACGTCTTAGTTAGATAAAGCAAAAAACATAAAACTCGCGCCGACATGGCCAACTACGATATCGAAAAACTTCACGAGCGGATCCTCAATATCCTCCTCGAATTTGACAAAGTCTGTAAAGAACACAACCTGCGCTATTGCATCTGCGGCGGCACGATGATCGGAGCCGTGCGCCACGGCGGATTCATACCCTGGGACGACGATCTCGACGTGTCGATGCCCCGCGATAGCTATGAGCAGCTCATCAAGCATTCCAAGGAATGGCTGCCTGAATATCTCGAATTTGTATGCGCCGAAAACGACTCATCATACCCCCTACCCTTTGGCAAAATTCAGGATGCGCGCACCACGCTCATCGAGCGCAGCCATCTCTATTACCTCGGCGGTTGTTACATCGATATATTCCCCTTTGACGCCTACCCTAAAAGCAGCCTCAAGCGCCGCTGGCAGTGCATGCAGTATCATTATCTCAAGCAGTGCCTGTACCTCGTCCACCGCGACCCCTATAAGCACGGCCACGGCGTGAGCAGCTGGCTGCCCCGCATCGTCCGCAAACTCTACACTATGGAAGGCCTACAGCGACGCATACGCAAGGTTCTTACCCGCTACGACTACGCCACTGCTCCTTACGCAGCCAGCTACACCGACGGCTACAAAAAGATACTCCCGAAATACATCATCGACGAATACACCACCTACGACTTCGAGGGACACCCCGTGCAAGGCATCAAGCACTACGACCCATATCTGAAATGTATGTACGGCGACTATATGACCGTGCCGCCCGTCGAAGACCGCTGGCAGCATAACTTCCACTACCTTGACCTCGACCACCCCTACCGCGACTACAAAGAGTCAAAGTAGCCAAAGAGCCGGTCTCAAAAATGAAAATTGCAAAAGGCGCAGCAACGCAAAAAATGTTGGGACATCGCTTTGCGATGTAGGCTAATAATCAAATGGTTATGATACGTGCCAA
Source organism: uncultured Bacteroides sp. (assembly GCA_964423485.1). GTDB lineage: Bacteria > Bacteroidota > Bacteroidia > Bacteroidales > Muribaculaceae > CAG-873. The sequence continues at coordinate 21,174 of CAYRFB010000010.1, read as the reverse complement.
AGGCACGCCCTTACATTTTTTGCCTAAAAACCGAGCAAAAATAATTATCGCATTACATCTCAAAGAAATAGATATAATCATCATCGCTCACTGAGGTCGATCGGAAGAACAATTTATTGTGCTCTTCATCAACAGCAACATTAAACACAAGCTTATCAACTAAATAACTTGCTTTAACATTGCCATCCCAATCAGTTTTGACAATTGTGCAACTACTCTTAGCATCAGGCGTAAGATTAACAAAATCAATATAGAGATAATCATCTGTGGCCACCATTGCCCCAAGCCAACAATCAAGTCTGTCACCTAAGACGTAATGACTCTCCAACTTACCTACTAAATTACCTTCAAAATTATAGTATTCTACCAAAGGGAATGACCTATAACCAATGGCCAACACCTTTTCTTTGGATGATAATGCTCCAAAAGAAGCATCCATCAACAATTTCGAAAAATCATCTGTTGCCAGAGCCTTTACACCGTCAGGTATGGACTGGGGAAATTCTTTAATTATCTCGCCATCCTGATTGAAAAATGCCCAGATATGCGGAGAGAGACCATTTTCGGCCGCAATCAGATTTTTATCAACATAAAATGCATCCTGAACGTAGCTCCAACCTTCAGGTAGTTTCGGTGATAATTGGTCAATCTTTGTGAGTGTGGCTACTTCGACGACATCAAATACAAAATCAGTAGATGATTTGACTATGAAATCCCCTTCAAAATAAGGCTTCATCGACGCTATCATTGGGTCAACCAATTCCCCTGGACCTTGACCCCTCATACCGCCACTTGCTATATATCGTAAAGAAGGCAATTCATACGTTTGAAAGTAAGCATCTTCATTCTCGTTACCTAATATCAGAGTATCATTTACGATTGTCATTGCCCATCCTCTAAGAGGATAGTCAGTTCTGACACTGTCAATCTCTACCACCACTCCTACATTGAGATTGAGGCATGCCTCAGTTTGCGAAGGTGCCTGCTTACATCCACTCAGCGCTACAATCGCAGCGCTGAAAACCAGACCGTATATTGCTTTCATTTTGGGTATCGGTTACAAATACTTATCGCCGAAGCTGAGCTTGGCGTCGTTGACCATTTGCTTGATGCGCTGCTCTTCAGCCTTGGGACAAACTAACAGCACATCGCCTGCGTCGGCCACGATATAATCCTTGAGGCCGTCGACCACGACGAGTTTCTCACCACGGACAGCAAAAATATTTCCGGTCGAATTATAGGCGAGCACATTGCAATTCTGCGTCACGTTAGCGTCGCGGTTCTTGGGCGACTGATCGTAGAGCGCACTCCATGTGCCGAGGTCATTCCAACCAAAACGCACGGTCTCGACATAGACATTCTGAGCCTTCTCCATAACGGCAAAGTCAATCGATATGCTCATGCATGCCGGGAAGTTTGCCTTAATAAATTCAGTCTCTTCGACTGTGCCAAATGTCTCTTTACCTTCATCAAACTTGGCAGCGATCTCAGGCGCATGCTCGTGGAAAGCCTTGCATATCGCCTCAGCGCTCCAGAGGAATATGCCCGAGTTCCAGAAAAATTCGCCCGATGCAAGAAAGACCTTGGCCAGATCGAGATTAGGCTTCTCGGTAAAAGTTTTCACCTTATTGATGTCTTCTTCCACCTCCGGGCCGATCTGGATGTATCCATAGCCGGTTTCGGGTCGAGTCGGCGTAATGCCGAGCGTAAGTAGCGCATCGTGGCTCTCAACAAACTCAAAACCGCGTCTCACGCTCGCCTCAAACTCGCGCTCGCGGGTGATCAGATGGTCGCTCGGAGTGACAATCATTGATGCTTGCGGGTCACGGGCCGCGATGTGATAAGCCGCCCATGCCACACAAGGGGCCGTGTTTCTACGGGCCGGCTCGAGCAGAATGCTTTCATCGCTAAGCTCGGGTAGCTGATGCTTGACCAAAGGCGCATAAGCAGCATTGGTCACAATAATAATGTTTTCTTTGGGCACGATAGGCAAGATGCGGTCATAGCTCATCTGAAGGAGCGAACGGCCTGTGCCAAGAAAGTCAATGAACTGCTTGGGCATATTGGCGCGGCTATAGGGCCAGAAACGGCTACCGATGCCACCACACATTATCACGCAATATCTATGATTATTTTCCATCTATTTAGTTATATATAATTCAAGCGCTAAGATAGCACATTAATCTTATATTCCCAAAAAATTAATTTTTAAAAACAGTCTATCTGTATTTGCATAAATTAAATTATTATTATACATTTGCAATATCATTAATAATAAACACACACAATCTTATGGAAAACCGGTTTTCAACAGTCGACGCTTACATCGCCGCTAACAGCAACACCATTGACTTATTCGAGGATCAATGGCAGGAAAACACCACAGCTATTATGATCTCGCCGCGCGAGGTCGACAAAACCGCTAAGGCCATCGACATCGCCCTCGGCCTCACTTCTCAGGGTCGAACAGTGTTCTATCTCACCACCCAGCGCATCTCAAACGCAAACTTGGCTAAGACCGCCGGCAACGCTGACCTCTATGTCCACACCCCCGAGTTCAGCCAGGACAAGGATGACAAAACCGACTATGCCGACATCGTCATCGCCGATCTCGAAGAAGCTGTCGCCGTCACAGGTGCGCGCATATTTATCATCGATTCACTGTCGCGCATCGCTGCGCTGTCGTTCGGCAAAAATGCGTCGGCAAGTTACATTATGAAGCGCCTGGTCGCTCTCCAGGTGCGCTATAAAATTTCGCTGTTCGTCCTCGCTCACGATGCGACCCGGGCGGCCAACCGCAGTCTGATCAACCTCGCCGACTCTCAGATCGCAATCGCTCTGCCCGAAGAGCAAAGCAAAAAGCCCTATGCGCCCCGTATCCGCCAAAAGTCTGAACCCAAAGCCGAAAGCTGCGAATGTGACCCTCGCGCAAAGCGCGAGAAGTTAATCGACAAAACCGACAACGGATATATGATCATCGACAGAGACGGCAAGCAGAGACACTTCAAAGACAGGAAAGGCCTCAACGAATATATCATGAACGAGCTATTCTTCGAGTGGCTCGAAAATTCAGAGGTGTAGGATTATTGACAGAGTTTCATTAACTTTGCCATTACTTAAAGAAAATATCTCAGACATGACAAAGACCTGCCGCGCTTTGGCGCTTATTGCTGCACTGCTGTGTTCGATCATTGCTAATGCCGATGATTACAAATGGATCGACCCCTTTGAAGTAGGCTATCCCGTAGTTCAAAATCAAGGTTTTACCGACGAGATCGGCAAGACTTACTATCGCCTGCCTGACCGAGCTCAAGCCAATGTCCGAGGGCCGGTCTGGAATCTTTCGCGTCACTCTGCAGGCCTGGCTCTATACTTCTACTCTAACGCCCCCGAGATAAAACTGCGTTACACCGTTACCGGCCCGATCGATATGCACCATATGCCCGCCACCGGCGTCTCCGGCTATGATCTCTACGGCATAGATCAGCACGGCAAATCGCGCCGCTTCTTCGGCTATCTCAACCACCGCAACGACACAGTCTTGACCCGTTTTGTCAACGACCGCATGCACGAATATCACGACAAAGGCTATGAGTTCCGACTCTACCTCCCGCTCTACAACGAGGTCCACAACCTCGAGATCGGTGTGCCTGACTCGTGCTACATAGAGTTTATTCCCAAGTCAACCGAGAGGCCTATCGTGGTCTATGGCACATCAATCGAGCACGGTGCCTGCGCGTCGCGCCCCGGCATGGCCTGGACCACTCAGCTGCAACGCTCGGTCGACTTGCCCGTCATCAATCTTGGCTTTTCAGGCAACGGTCGCCTGGAGCAAGGAATACTCGACCTTATGTGTGAGCTCGATGCGCGGCTTTTCATACTCGGCTGTTTTGCCAACCTCACCGAGGAGACCCCCGAAGCTCTCGACTCTATCGTCACCAATGCTGTCACCACGCTCCGACGTTCGAGCGACGCTCCGATCATCATATTTGAGCATCCGGGGTTCAGCGATGCGCCCGTAAGGGAGTCTCAGCAAGAGATCATCGACCGCCTCAACTCGTCAGCCAAAAGCATCATCGCCCGCCTCAAAGATGAAGGAGTCAAAGATCTTTACTACATCACCCGCGAGGAGATAGGCATCCCCGACGAGGGCTGGGTCGATGATGTTCACCCATCTGACCTGGGTATGACCTACTTTGCCCAAGCGGTCGAAAAGGTTGTGCGTGAGGCCCTTCATATGCCTGTCGGAAATCTGTCGACCACCATTCCGGTCACTCAGCGCCGCGAAGCCGCAAGCTATGAGTGGCAGAAGCGCCACCGCGCCGTGATGAAGCGTAACAGCGCCAACCCGCCTAAGTCAGTCATCATCGGCAACTCGATCACTCACTTCTGGGGTGGCGACCCTGTGGGTCACGTCGTCAACGGCAAAAAAGTGTGGGACGCCAAACTCTCAAAAGCCGGTTTCGGAAATCTCGGCTTCGGCTGGGACCGTATCGAGAACGCTCTCTGGCGCGTCTATCACGGCGAACTCGACGGCTACAATGCTGATCAAGTGGTCATTATGATAGGCACAAACAATTACGGCATCAACTCACCCGAGGAGATCACCGAGGGGCTGCGCTTCCTCATCCGCGCCATCCGCGACCGCCAGCCTCAGGCCACGATCAAGATGGTCGGCATCCTGCCCCGCCGCGGAGCCGTTGACTGGGTAGCGTCGACCAATGAAATGATTGCCGCGATGACTGCCGAAGAAAATTGTGTATACGTTAATCCGGGCGTGAAGATGCTCAATGCCGACGGCTCTCTCAACGAAGCCCTCTTCACTGACGGACTCCACCCCAACGAAGCCGGCTATGCACTGATCGTCGATGACGTCATGGCAAAATAAACCGCGACTTAGAACTCGCTGAAGAATTTCGGCTTGATGACGATGCCCACCCTGATCTGGTTTTTGAACACCTTATAGTCTAACATGCCCTCGCCGTAACCGTTATAGTATTGCAGGAAGAAATACTGATTGTCGCGCTTGAAAAAGCGGTATGACAGTTCGATTACGGTGTTGTAATTGAAGAAGTTGCCTAATCGCTTTGTCAGGATCACACTGCCCTGCATGCGCTGATTGGGCGAGCTCACGGTCATACCGATCTGATAGATGCCGCAATAGTGGAGTATGTCTTTGTTGTTCATGCCGTCGATTATCGGCGCCCACACTTTGCCGTGTACCATCAGACAGCGGTCGATCATAATGTTGCCGGCGAGCGAAACCTTGTTCCATGAGCGCGACTGTATGCTGTCGCGTCCGTTTGACTCGTGCTCGAGCAGCAGCGTCAGCTTACCGATAAAACGGTTTTTGACATAGAGAGGCTTGGACAGACCGATGCCGGGATTGAAATTAAGGTCGGTCATCGGCATGGAGTTCTCCAAAACGTTCCAGAAACACTTCTGCGAATAAAAGAGATAGAGATATGTGCCCCACGGCAAAACCGACCTCGTAAGTCGCTGGGCGATAGAGATCTGAAACTTGATGTTGGTATTTTTCTTGTCTGCGTGGTTAAGCGACGGTCCGAAGATAAAGTAATTGTCTTTGTAGAGGCCGAAGTAAGGCTGCTCCTCAAAATCTTTTTTCACACTGTCGACATCAAAGGGCTTGCCCTCAAGCGACAGTATCTGGGCTTGAGAAGTTGATACAGTGCCTAAAAGGATGACAGTCAGAAATAGAGATAATAAATGAGAACGCATAACGTGTATGTTAGAATTTTGAATTGCAAAATTAGTAAATATAAACCAATGTAACCAATGTAGTCCAAAATTTTAGCATTTTCGACTTCATTAGTCGACTTTTTCGAAAACTATAGCTACCTTTGTCTGCAACAACCATTTCTCACATTTTTGCAATGCCGGTAATTAAACGTAAAATCATCCGCCTCTTATTCATATTGTTTGTCGCATGCTCGACAGCTGCCTGCGGCGACAGCGAATCTTTCACGATCAAAGGCTCAGTCGACGGCGACGCCAATATCAACCTCCGCTTTGTCTACTACGCTAACGGCACTCTCGTCCGTGGTCTTACTGCCGCGCGCGAAGGCAAGTTTGAGTACAAAGGCGTCAGCCCGGCCCCGACCATTGTCGAAATCCTTGATAATGACTATCGTGTGATGGGGCGCGTATTCGTCTCAAACGGCGACGAGATTGAGTGTCATCTCACAAGAAACGCCCCCAACGATCTGACCGTAACAGGCAACGATGTGAGCGAGCGCTGGGCTTCATTCCTCAACAAAAACGCCTCTCAACTCGCTTCGCCCCAAGCCAATGAGATCATCGAAAACTATATCTCCTCTAACCCTGACGACATAGTGTCGACCCTGCTGATGCTGACGTCTTACGATGCGTCGGCCGACGCCTACCGCGCCGACTCGGTGATGGGAATGATCAATACCGCCGTTCGCCCGGCTGTGCTGGTCGACGGCTTCAACAGCCTCCTTCAGCGACTTGTCGATGAGTCAACCCTCCAACCCGTTGAGCCATTTACCACACTCAATAAGCGCGATTCGCTGACTGAGGTCGATCCGGCTAAGGCGCCCTACTCTCTGATCGTGCTCTCCGACAAAAATTCAGGCCGCGCCGACTCTATCACGCCGGCCCTTAAGCGCCTCAACCGCAAGTCGCTTCGCAAAAGTCTCCAATTAGCCGACATTGCACTTGACCGAGACACCATCACTTGGCTCAACTCTGTCAGGGCCGATTCGGCAACCTGGCCTCAGCTATGGGTTGCCGGCTCGCTTGCTTCGCCGGGCATTGATCGGCTCGGAGTAACACGGCTGCCCTACTTCATCGTCACCGACTCCGCTGGCTCCCAGCTGCTGCGCACCAACTCCATCAAGCGCGCCGAGACATTTATCGACAGTTGTATAACCGACAAAAAACACGACTGAAAAACTATGCTTATCAAGACATTCGGAGCTGCCGTCCAAGGCATTGACGCTATTGTTATCACCATCGAGGTCGCCGTCAGCCGAGGATATGCTTACACTATAGTCGGCCTGCCTGACACTGCAATCAAAGAGAGCAACGAGCGTGTGCGCTCGGCGATGCGCGAATCCGGGTTCGAGTTTCCCCGCAGATCGGTGGTGGTCAATCTCGCTCCGGCTGATGTCCGCAAGGAAGGCTCGGCCTACGACCTACCCATTGCTATCGGCGTCCTCGCAGCGTCTGAAGAGATCGAGGCCCCGGGTCTCGACCACTTTATGATGATGGGCGAGCTCTCGCTCGACGGCACCCTGCTGCCTGTCCGCGGCGTGCTCCCGATGGCCATCGAAGCCCGTCGCGCCGGGTTCAAGGCAATGATCGTGCCCAAAGCCAACGCCACCGAGGCCGCCGTCGTCAATGACGTCGACGTCTATGGAGCCGAAAATCTTCAGCAAGTGATTGATTTCGTGAGCGGCAGAGCCGAGATCACGCCGACGGTCGTAAACACTCGCGAGGAGTTTGCCGCAGCCCGTCAGGTCTTCGACTTTGACTTCTCTGAGGTCAAAGGTCAGGAAAATGTTAAGCGAGCCTTTGAGGTGGCCTGTGCCGGCGGTCACAACATCCTCCTTGTCGGCCCTCCCGGGTCAGGCAAGTCAATGATGGCCGAGCGTCTGCCGTCGATCATGCCGCCGCTCACCCTGCGCGAATCTCTCGAGACAACTAAAATCCATTCCGTCGCCGGCAAGCTGCGCCGAGGCTCGATGCTGATGTCTCACCGCCCATTCCGCTCCCCTCACCACACCATCTCTCCCGTCGCTCTGGTCGGAGGAGGCTCGTCGCCAAATCCGGGTGAAATCTCACTCGCCCATAATGGAATTTTATTTCTCGACGAGTTCCCCGAATTTTCTCGCCCCGTACTCGAAGTGATGCGTCAGCCGCTCGAAGACAGGCACATATCTGTGTCGCGAGCTCGCTATTCAATCGACTATCCCGCGTCATTTATGCTCGTGGCGTCGATGAACCCCTGCCCCTGCGGTTACTACAATCACCCGACAAAACCGTGCACCTGTCTGCCCGGTCAGGTCAGCAAATACCTCAACCGCATCTCCGGCCCCCTGCTCGACCGCATCGACATTCAGGTCGAGATACTGCCGGTGCCGTTTCAGAGGCTGTCATCTGAAGAAGTGGCAGAGTCAAGTGCGGCCATCCGTGAGCGCGTTATCAAGGCCAGAGCCATTCAGGAAGAGCGCTTCGCCTCCGAGCCTGAGGTCAACAGCAACGCCCAGATGAACTCACGACTGATCAAGCAGTGGTGCAAGCTCGACGCAGAGACCTTGGCCATCCTCGAGATAGCGATGACCAAGTTTGATATGAGCGCCCGCGCCTACGACCGCATCCTCAAAGTGGCCCGCACCATAGCCGACCTCGACGCTTCGCCCGACATCCGCCCCGCCCACATGCGCGAAGCCGTCTCCTACCGCAACCTCGACCGCTCCTCCTGGGGCGCCACCAAAGACCTCCCCTTCTGACCCTACCCCGTATATTGTAAAAATAAGTCTTTAAAATCATCCAAAACAGTCTTATTTTGACAAAAATGTAAAAATAAGCGCGCTACAACCATCTTATTTCGACAAAATTGTTGTAATAAGCATTTTTTATGCTTATCTTTGCGCTTAAAATAACAACTTACTAAATGATAAATTTTCCAGAAGATCAAATTATAAAGCGGATGGTCGTCGACAATCCGTGGTGGAGTACCGGAGAGATATTTGAAGATTTCGAAGGTATGAGACCACGCATGTTTCTACAACCTTTTATGGAGCTGATAACAAATCTCCCTAAGGGTCGCAGCGTCATATTGCTTGGGCCGCGAAGGGTAGGGAAGACGGTCATGATGTTTCATTCCATCAAGCACTTGCTCAAGCTCGGAGTTGATCAGCGCAAGATACTGTATCTCTCGGTCGACTCACCTTTATATAGCGGCATGACCCTCGAAGAGATGGTCGATCTTCTCCTCAGAGCCTCCAAGACCGACGACCGCGAAGAGGATTATTATGTCTTTTTTGATGAGATACAATATCTTAAAGACTGGGAGATACATCTTAAGGTGCTTTGCGACACTCACCGCAAAATCCGCTTTGTCGCATCAGGCTCAGCAGCGGCTGCCCTCAAAATGAAATCTGTCGAAAGCGGTGCCGGCCGCTTCACCCACTTTTCATTACCGCCGCTCCTCTTCTGTGAATATCTGGCGATGGTCGACGCAACCGGTTTAGTCACGCCCGCCAATGTGAACTGGTTTGGGCAGACAACTCCGGGCTACGATGCTGTCGACATCTCCACTCTTAATGAAAGATTCATCGACTACATCAATTTTGGAGGGTATCCCGAAGTCGTCACCTCTATGCTGATACGCAAAAATCCCGGCCGATATATCAAAGAAGACATTATTGATAAAGTGCTCTTGAAAGACCTTCCCGGCCTCTATGGCATCAACGATAGTCGCGATTTGTATCGGCTTTTCATTCATATAGTTTTCCGCTCTGGCGAGGAATTCACATTTGAGGATCTCTCAAAGGAGTCAGGCATCCGCAAAGAGACCATACGAAAATATATCGACTATCTCGAATCGGCCTTTCTCATCAAGACTCTTCATAAGATCGACGAGAATGCCCGGCGCTTCCAAAGAGTCACGACGTTTAAGATATATGTGACAAACCCATCTATCTTTGCAGCTGTCTTTTCTCCTGTAACCCAGTCAGACGCGGCCTTCAATCACTTGGTAGAGACTGCCGTGTTCTGCCAGTTTGGCAATGACGATGAGTTGTATTACGCAAATTGGAAAAAAGGTCGACTCAACGGTGAAGTTGACTTTGTAAAACTCGACATCTTAAGCCAAAAACCGGCAAGGGCCACCGAAATAAAATGGAGTGACCGCTATTATAAGCAACCGGCTGAATTAAAGTCACTTCTTACATTTATGCAGACCAACAATCTGTCGCGCGCCGTAGTTACGACTGTAAGTGGAGCCGGATCAAAGACTATGGACTGCGGAGTGCTGCAGTTTGTGCCGACTGCATTGTATGCTTACACCAAAGGTATTGACTGTATAAAATAATATTACCCTTATGAAAATTAGTGATATTAAAGATTGGAAAAATAGTCTGGAGGGATATTTTGACCTGACTGACTTTCTGATACCTCAGGCTGAGGCTGAGCAGACTATCCGCGAAGGGGTGTCGTTCAGAGGCATCAATATAATCATACTTATCGTGGCAATCTTTATTGCTTCGTTAGGACTTAACACCA
>CAYRFB010000010.1:0-10802 GCA_964423485.1 uncultured Bacteroides sp. | reverse complement strand
AATATAATCATACTTATCGTGGCAATCTTTATTGCTTCGTTAGGACTTAACACCAATTCGACAGCCGTCATTATCGGCGCCATGCTCATCTCGCCGCTGATGGGGCCGATCATCGGCATCGGTCTCGCCGTCGGCGTCCACGATTTTGACCTAATGAAGCGGGCGTTCAGAAATCTTATGATGGCGACCATATTCAGCGTCGCCACATCGTGTATCTACTTCCTGATATCGCCTGTCAACGAGGGTCACAGCGAGCTCTTGGCGCGCACATCGCCAACGATCTACGACGTCTTCATCGCTCTCTTTGGCGGCGCAGCGGGCATCCTGGCCATCGGCAGCAAAGTCAAGGGCAACGTGATCCCCGGTGTCGCTATCGCCACTGCCCTTATGCCGCCTCTCTGCACGGTCGGCTACGGACTGGCTACCTTTCAGATGCACTACTTCTTTGGCGCGCTGTTTCTCTTCTTCATCAACTCGGTGTTTATCGCCTGTGCCACCACTGTCGGGGTCAAGCTGATGCACTATCACATCAAGGATTTCTCCAATCCCGAGAGGGCCCGCAAGGTCAGAAACATCGTCTACACCATTGCCGTGCTGACGATGATACCGGCCTGCTATCTGACCTACCGCATGTATCAGCAATCGACGTTCCTGACCAACTGCGACCGCTTTGTCGAGCAGCAGTTTAACTTTGACGGCACTCAAGTGCTTCATTCAAGCGCAGTTATGGACGGCAATCATAAGACTCTGACTGTCAGCTTGGTCGGTCGCATCCTGCCCAACGACTCGTTGGTGCTCGCCTTGACCGACCGTCTGCCGGAGTATAATCTCGGGGGCACACGGCTGCGCATAATCCAGGGTGACAACCCCGACGGTAAGTTTGACGCCACCCAAGCTACGTCGACTATGCTGCGCGATATGTATCAGGTGACCCAGAACACCATCAACTCCCAGCGCGAGACCATCGACTCTCTGAGGGCCGTCAACGCCATTGCGGCCAGCAACGACACCATCGCCGCCCGCATCGCGCCCGAAATAAAGGTGCTCTTCCCGGAGGTCAAGGACATCGCCATCACGCGCGCCATATCGACCAGCGTCGACTCACTGCGCCTCGACACTCTCAACGTAGCGCTTGTCAGCTACAACCGCCCGATGGGAGCAGCCCAGGCTCAGAAGTTTAAAGAATATCTCCAGGCCCGCCTCGCAAAAAAAGACATCACAATCGTCGCCACACACTAAGCCTCGCCTGATCAGCGGGCGTTGCGGGGATGGAAGTTGAGGATCTCTTCGCGCAGGTGTGATTTGTCAAGATGGAGATAGAGCTCGGTCGTGGCGATTGACTCGTGGCCGAGCATCTGCTGGATAGCGCGGAGATTAGCCCCGCCTTCGAGCAGATGGGTGGCAAAGGAGTGGCGGAGAGTGTGAGGCGAGATCGCCTTTCTGACTCCTGCAGCCGCGGCAAGGTCGCGGACGATGTAGAAGACCATGACACGCGTGAGGCGCTTGCCACGGCGGCCGAGAAAAAGTATGCCCTCCTCACCGCGCTTGACCGGGATGTCGGCGCGGTCTTCGAGCCACAGGCGTATCTCGTCGATCGCGCTCTCTGACATCGGCACCAAGCGCTGCTTGTCGCCCTTGCCGATGACGATCATAAAGCCCTCGTCGAAGTTGATATTATCAATCCTGAGGTTGCATAACTCGCTGACTCGCAGCCCGCAACCATAGAGAGTCTCGATTATGGCGCGGTTGCGCTGGCCTTCGCGCTTGGTCATATCGATGACGGCGACCATATCGTCGATCTCCTCAACGGTCAGCACATCAGGTAGTTTGCGACCCAAGCGCGGACTTTCGAGCAAAAGGGTGGGGTTATTGTCGATAAGACCTTCGATCATCATATACTTGTAGATCGACTTGATGCCCGATATGATGCGCGCCTGAGACCGCGGGGCGATGCCAAGCTGGTGGAGGTCGATGATAAAGCCCTGGAGATTGTCGAGAGTCGCCGTGTAGAGGGTTTGGCCGATATCATCGAGCCAGTCGGCGAGGCGGTCGGCATCGGCGAGATAGTTGATGCGGGTGTTTTCCGACAGACCTCGCTCAAGCGTCAGAAACGCCTGATAGTGGGCTCGCAGGGTGCGGTATTCGGGTATGGCGACACTTGACATAGGCGCGGTCAGATGATGCCCTCCTCGACGGCACAAGCCACTCGCTCAAGGATAGCGTCTTCACGGTCTTTGGCAGGGCGGAATTCCGACTTTAGGCTTACACCGAAGAGTTTGCCGAATCCTTGCCAGAAAGTGGCCCTGAACGACCCCAGGAAGGCTTTGACGATGTCATAACTGGTCTGGTTGGTCTCACGCTGCACGAGCTTGATCAGCACCTTGGCCTGACGCTTCGAAAAACGCTTGAGCACAGGCTTATACTGCTCAAAAAGCGACTTCTCCATTGCCTTCAGATATTGCTCGCGCTCTTTCTGGGTAGGGAAAGTCTCGATATACTCATAAGTCTCGATGAGGGTCTCGGAGATGAGCTTGGCGTAGGGCAGGGTGAGCTTCACGTCGCGAACCGTGCGCCAATAGAAATCCTCTTCCTTCTTATTCTTGAAGTCAAGTTTCTTAAACACCGTGATGCCGCGCAGATTGAAGACCGGCACAGTGTCGCCCTCCTCATCGACCTTCCAGGAGTAAGACTGGATAAACTTCTTGCGCACCGATCCGGGGTCGTCAATAGTGCGCTCAGCCACCGCCGGCAGCCCTATAGCCACCGACAACCCAACCAACAGTATGCGCCACCAAACCTTCATAATTAAACACTACAAAGTTATAACAATTCAAACTTATAACAAACTTCCCTCCAAAAGTATCACCCCAAAGAAAATCAAATGCCCCGAAAATAGAACGCACCGCACTCACTTATAAATATTTATTTACCACAAAAGTAATAATTTTCCTTGCATTATGTAAATCACATTATGCAAATCGCATAATATAAAAGTCCGAATCTTTTTGGGACCCGGACTTTGGTTATAGGGGGATAGTTGAAATCAGACGGTGAGGATTTCTTTTTCTTTGGCGGCGAAGATGTCGTCGATTTGTTTGAGGTATTTGTCGTGGAGTTTCTGGACTTGGTTTTCGGCGTCTTTTTCGACGTCTTCGGGCATGCCTTGCTTAACGGCTTTCTTGAGGCCGTCGATAGCATCGCGGCGGGCGTTGCGGACAGATACCTTTGCTTGCTCAGCTTCGGCCTTTGACTGCTTTACGAGGGCTTTGCGGCGCTCTTCGGTCAGCGGGGGGATGGCGAGGCGGATGACTTCGCCGTTGTTTTCGGGGGTGATGCCGAGCTCAGAGTTGATGATGGCTTTTTCGATCTCTTTGAACATTGCTTTCTCCCAGGGGGTGATGGCGATGGTGCGTGCATCGGGGACTGAGACGTTGGCAACGTTTGAGACGGGCACGAGGCTGCCGTAGTACTCTACGCGGATGCCGTCGATGAGTTTGGTGCTTGCTTTGCCGGCACGGATGTGTGAGAGGCTGTCGTCAAGGAAGGCGACGGCGAGTTCCATTTTTTCTTCTGCCGGAGCGAGATAGGTCTTTACGTCGGTCATAGTTGAATGGGGTGTTATGTTATTGAATATTTTTTCAGTAAACGAGGGTGCCGATGTTTTGGCCGGCGATGACTTTGACAAGGTTGCCGACGTGGTCCATGTCGAAGACGACGATGGGCATTTTGTTTTCTTTGCAGAGGGCAGTGGCGGTTAGGTCCATGACTTTCAAGCCGCGGGCGAGGACTTCGTCGTAGGTGATTTCATCAAATTTTGTTGCGGTCGGATCTTTCTCGGGATCGGCGGTGTAGACTCCGTCGACGCGTGTACCTTTGAGCATGACGTCGGCCTCGACCTCGATGGCGCGGAGGGCTGAGCCGGTGTCGGTGGTGAAGAAGGGGTTGCCGGTGCCGCAAGAGATGATGGCGACCTGGCCTTTGTCGAGGGCGTCAATGGCGCGCCATTTGCTGTACTGCTCGCCGATAGGGAACATATTGATGGCTGTCAGCACTTTGGCAGGCTGGCCAATGGCTTCGAGGGCAGAGCTGAGGGCGAGAGAGTTGATGACTGTGGCGAGCATGCCCATCTGGTCGCCTTTTACGCGGTCAAAGCCTTTGGCTGCGCCCTGAAGGCCGCGGAATATGTTGCCTCCGCCGATGACTATGGCCACCTGGACTCCGCCGTCGACGATCTCTTTGATCTGGGCAGCATAATCTGAGAGGCGCTGGGTGTCAATGCCATAACCTTGGGTTCCCATCAGTGATTCGCCGCTGAGCTTGAGCAGCACTCTTGAGTATTTAGTTCTCATCAGAAAGATATTTTAGAATTAGATAATTGCAAAAATAGATAAAATATGTGATATAGGGAGAGTTTTTGGGTGATTTTATGCGAAGTCGTAGAATTGTTTGTAATTTTGCGACAGTTTAATATTGAAACACTTTTGTCCAAATGAATAAATTATTGCAAACCACAATCCGCTTGGCGGCCTGCATCGCAGTGACGGCTGCGTTTGCGCAATGCGGCGGCAAATCGTCGGAGCAGCAGGGCCCGGAGTTGGATGAATACGGAGGTTATTGGGAGAATGACAGCACATACGTCGTCGAGGCAGTCGAGGATTATGACGCCGAGTATGTCGACTGGGACACGACGATGATGGCGATAATGGACAGTGTTTATGATCCTTACTACACGGTTGATTATGAAGATGTTTCAGTAGAAACTTACGAACAAACACCTGCAGCCGAGCCAGTTAGGAGTAAAGTAAAAGAGCCGGCTCAAGCTAAGGTTAAAGAATCGACTAAAAAGCAATCTACCAGCGAATTAAGAAATAAATTTCATGACCGGACGGAGGAATTATATAATATCTGGGAAGGTAGACTGAACGACTATAATATAGCCATGGTCTTTTATGATAAAGAAGAAAATGATCTATACATCATAGTAACTGACCCCGACAAGAGCAGCCGGAGCAAAGAAGAGCTACGGTCTATAGCCAAAGACTGCGCCACCCTTACAAGGCAAACTTTATATCAAGACATTTTTGGCGGCCCGGGGAGCAGTGATGAGGCTACACTGCTATATGAAGTCAACCCGACAATTTATGTAAGCATCGCTGACTTTATGTCGAAGGGCGATAAATTTAAGTTTTCATTAAAAGAAACCCTCGAATAGCGATGCAAGACAGAGAGTGCATAACCGTCTACTGCGCGTCGAGCGTGACGATTGACCCGGTCTATTTTGACGCGGCCAAAGAGTTGGGCACCGAGATTGCGCGCCGGGGAATGACGCTTGTCACCGGGGCCGGCTCGATGGGTCTGATGGGTGCGGTCAACGATGCGGCGATGGCTGCAGGCG
Organism: uncultured Bacteroides sp.; assembly: GCA_964423485.1. GTDB lineage: Bacteria > Bacteroidota > Bacteroidia > Bacteroidales > Muribaculaceae > CAG-873. The sequence goes on along the minus strand of CAYRFB010000010.1, from coordinate 5,407 downwards.
GCGTGACCGTCGGGGTCATACCTCAGTTTATGGTCGACCGAGGGTGGCACCACAAGGGTCTGTCGCGCCTCGAAATCACTGACAGCATGCACAGCCGCAAAGAGCTCATGGCCTCGCTGAGCCGGGCGGCTATTGCGCTGCCGGGCGGGATAGGGACACTTGAGGAGCTGCTCGAAATCATCACCTGGCGACAGTTAGGACTGTATGATGGCAACGTGGTGATCTTTAACGTCGGCGGTTACTATGACAATCTGTTGGCAATGCTTGACACGGCCATAAGCCAGAACTTTATGAAGGCCGACCACCGCGAGCTATGGAGCGTAGCCTCAACGGCAAGCGAAGCCGTCGATCAGGCGCTGGCAGCAGAGAGTGTTAAAAATTTTTCAGCTAAGTTTTAACAATAATGGCCTTATACGACAGCATATATAACGAAGTGATCATGAGAGCGGACAAGCCCGAAGAGTTTAACTTTGCGCTTGACACGGCTCTCTATGACCGCAGCAATGCACAGGCTGTCGACTCGATCAATTTCACCTCGACCGCGGTCGAAGATCCCGACACATGGCTCCACGGCATGGAGGGCGCTTCGCGACAAGGGTCGCTGATAGGCAACTCGGGCATATTGACGATAATCGTGGTAATATTTCTGCTGATATCGATCAATTTCAAAGAGTGCAGGAAGCTGTTGGCGAAGTTTGCGGTCCAGCTCTTTGATTACCGCAAACGCGAAAACACATTTGAAGAGCACACGGCCCATGAGAAGAGCCTGACGGGACTGATGATAATACAGTGTATCATTTATGGGGGAATATTGCTGAGCGGGCTTTGCCTGATCTACCGAGGCAAGACCGAGGGTTATATCGGAGACTTCGGTGACATAATGAAAAACTGCGCGCTGCTGACGGCTTACTATATATTTCAATTGTGTGCATACGGCGTGGTCGGATATACGTTTACTGACACCGAAGACACGCGCAGATTCCTGCGATCGCTCAACGCGTCGCTGTCGTTCTGCGGCTTGGCGCTGATTGTGCCGTCGCTGCTGATGCTCTTCTATCCTCAGGAGCTCGAAAGCCTTGTGGCTATAGGCGCCACGATCTATGCGGTGAGCCGTCTGACGTTTATTTCCAACGGGTTTAGTATTTTTTATAGGAATATATTTTCATTGGTTTATTTTATTTTGTACCTTTGCGCACTGGAAATTATACCAGTAATCATTGTGTTTAAACTCGCCTTACTTATTGATTAAGCAAGGTGAATTTTTTAAATAAACCACCAAAGTTATTGTGAAGATTAATAAGATTTTAGTATCCCAACCCAAGCCTTCTTCAGAGAAGTCACCATATTATGAAATAGCAGACAAATATGGGGTTGACATAGTTTTTCGACCGTTTATCAAGGTAGAGGGACTGACGGCAAAAGAATTCAGGCAGCAGAAGGTAGCGATCCCTGAATACACCGCCATAATCTTTACAGCCAAGACGGCCATAGACCATTTCTTCCGTCTATGCGAAGAGATGCGCGTCACCATCCCCGACACTATGAAATATTTTTGCACAAGTGACTCTATCGCCAATTATCTGCAGAAATATATCATCTACCGCAAGCGCAAGATCTTTTCAGCCAAGACCGGCAAACTCGCCGATCTGCTGCCCTATATGCTCAAACATAAAAACGAGAAGTTTTTGTTTGCAGTGTCAGACGTCAACAACGGCACTGACGCATCTATCCTCGACGACAATCATCTCAACTATACCCGCGCAGCAATGTATCGCACGGTCAGCAATGACTTCAGCGAGGACGAAGCGTTTGACTATGACATGCTGGTGTTCTTCAGTCCGCAGGGCATAGAGTCGCTGCTCAAAAACTTCCCCAACTTTGACCAGGGCGACATCAAGATCGCTACTTTCGGCCTTACGACAGCCCAGGCCGTGAAAGACGCGGGCCTGAGACTCGACATCAGCGCCCCCTCGCCAGAGGCACCATCGATGACCGGGGCCCTCGACCTCTATCTGTCAAAGACTAATCCGATCGTTGAAAACGTCAGCGAGTCAGAAACAGAGCCGGAGCCCGAACAATAAGCAAAAAGTGAAACAATACGGATTAAATAAATATGACAAATTATGCAGCTCCACGGCAATAGACCAACTCTTCAGCCGTGGAGCTGATGATTTACACCATCAGGCTACAAGATCCGTAATGGCTTATCCGCTGAGAGCCGTGTGGAGAGTCAACGAAAAGCGCACAGAGGGCTCGGCGGTGCAATTTCTCATCTCCATACCTAAAAAACGTCTGCGTCACGCCGTCGACCGGGTAAAGATGCGACGCCGTGTACGAGAAGCCTACCGCCTTAACAAAAATGATTATCTTGCGGCTGAGGATCGCAAAATAGATCTCGCTTTTATTTACGTCGCCGATGGTCTCAAAGATTATCAAGCCATAGAAAAAGCAGTTATAAGAATACTTCACAAGATCACAGATGATAAAAGCCTTGAGCAAAGCAACAGCGTGGCTGATTAGCCTGCCTATCTATTTCTACAGATATGCGATTTCGCCGATGCTGCCTGCATCATGCCGCTTCACACCGACGTGCAGCCAGTATGCGCTCGAGGCCCTGAAGCGTCACGGCCCGATAAAGGGGAGCTGGCTTACCATTAAAAGAATCTGTCGCTGCCATCCTTGGGGAGGCAGTGGATATGACCCTGTGCCATGAGACGGAAGCTCAGAGATTTTGAAGACATACATCATCATTGCATCGACCCGGCTGACAATGATGACGACCGCCGGATAGTCAACCTAAACTATAACGACCGGTTGCCCGGCCAAGGTTATTACAGCATAGGCATCCATCCGTGGGCCACGGCTGAGCTGAGCAAAGAAGATATTGACAAAGCTCTAATGACAATGAGCGCCAAGGCGGCCGATGAAAGGATTGTGGCCATCGGTGAGTGTGGCATCGATATGCTGCGCGGCGGCGACCCGCAGCTTCAGGAATATGCCTTCCGTCGCCAGGCAGAGCTGAGTGAACGGCTACAGCTGCCACTAATCATCCACGCAGTAAAATCGGCTGACAGGGTAATAAGGATAAAAAAGGAAATGAAGCCTGCGCAAGCCTGGATCATCCACGGTTTCAGAGGCAAGCCCGAGCTCGCCCGCCAGCTTATAGGGCAGAGGATAAGCCTTTCATTTGGAAAGCATTATAATGAGGCATCACTGCTTGCCACGCCCGAGGATATGAGATACTTTGAAAGCGACGAAGACTGAATGATGAAACAATGTTGATAAATTGTTGAAAAGGGTTGATAAGTATTGAGTAAGTTTTCAAGAAAAAAATTTGGAGAGTGAAGGCCGAGAATCGTATAGAAAAATACCCGGATAAACAATTCAAACATACTATCAAATTAAAGCAGCATTGCTAATATAGTTTTAAGCATAATTGAGGTTATCAATAGAAGAAATTTATTAACTTTGCATATTATAAACATAATGTTGATAACTATCAGAAATACTTGAAAGTCAAAAATTAAATATATTGATAAACTATTGATACGATCGAGAGCGAGTTCAATAAGTCAGAAAAGCAAAAAAATGACATAAAAGTTATTGCTGCTATCAACATCCATTATTCTTCTTGGTATAAATAAATTTTTAAGACTTAAAATTTCATAAGATATAAAATGAGTGTCGAAAAACAGAGCATGACTTCCGAAGAAAAGGAAAAGCTGAAAGAAGAGATCATGCGCCTCAAGCGAGAAAAAAAGGCAGTGATACTCGCCCACTACTATCAGCGGCCCGAGATACAGGATATAGCTGATCACATCGGAGATTCGCTGGCTTTGGCGAGATATGCGTCAACTCTCAAGGACGTTGATATAATAGTGCTTTGCGGCGTTCATTTTATGGGAGAGACCGCCAAGATCCTCTCGCAGGACAAGAAGGTGCTGATCCCTGATTCGGCAGCCGGCTGCTCGCTCGCCGACAGCTGTGATGCGGAAGAGTTCAAGAGCTTCCTCGAAAAATATCCCGATCACACGGTCATATCTTATGTCAATACGTCAGTGGGGGTGAAAGCCCTGACAGATGTGCTCGTCACTTCGGGCAACGCCGTGAAGATTGTAGAGACCTTTCCGAAGGATGAAAAGATAGTCTTCGGGCCTGACAGAAATTTGGGAAACTACATCAATTCACTTACGGGTCGCAATATGGTGCTGTGGGACGGCGCCTGCCATGTGCATGAACAGTTTTCGATGGAGAAGCTGCTTGAGCTCAAAAAAGAGCATCCCCGGGCAAAGGTGCTCGTGCATCCGGAATGCAAGAAGGCCCTGCGGCTCGTTGCCGATAAGGTTGGATCGACGGCAGCGCTGATCGACTATGCCCGCTACAGCGACGCCGAGGAGTTTATCGTGGTCACCGAAAGCGGCATCATGCACGAGCTCGAAAAGCTGTGTCCCGACAAGCGCTTTATCCCAGCCCCGCCTGAGGACGGCGGCTGCGCCTGCAACGAGTGCGGCTACATGAAGCTCAACACCCTCGAAAAGCTTTATGATTGTCTGCGCGACGAGAAGCCGGAGATCAACGTTGATGCCGAGATTGCCGAGGCAGCGAGAAAGCCGATAGAGCGCATGCTTGAGCTTTCGTAAAATAATAAGAACATTAAATATAATAAGGTAAAATAATAAAACAAAAACATATAGTTATGGAATATAATCACAAAGACATAGAGAGCCGATGGCAACAGCGCTGGCGCGATGACCAGACATATAAATGCGACATTGACAAGTCGAAGAAGAAATTTTATGTGCTCGATATGTTTCCCTATCCTTCAGGTGCAGGTCTTCACGTTGGTCACCCGTTGGGCTATATAGCAAGCGACATATATTCCAGATATAAGAGACTGCAGGGCTTCAATGTGCTCCATCCGATGGGATATGATGCCTACGGTCTGCCGGCTGAGCAGTATGCTATCCAGACCGGCCAGCACCCTGAGGTGACCACCCGCATAAATATCGACCGCTATCGCAGTCAGCTTGACAAAATCGGTTTCTCATATGACTGGAACCGCGAGATCAAGACTTGTGATCCGGAGTATTATAAGTGGACGCAGTGGGCGTTTATAAAAATGTTTGGATCATACTATGACACCAAGACTGACAAGGCAGAGCCTATAGAGAAGCTTGAGGCTTATTTCGCAGAACACGGCAGCGAAGGCTGCACGGCCGAGGGCAGCAAAGATCTTACCTTCACGGCGGAGGAATGGAAGGCCATGAGCGAGAAAGAGAAGAGCGATGTGCTGATGAACTATCGCATCGCTTACTTAGGCAACACGATGGTCAACTGGTGTCCTAAGCTCGGCACAGTCTTGGCTAACGATGAGGTGAGCGAAGGCGTGTCGATACGCGGCGGCTAT
>CAYRFB010000009.1:16761-28904 GCA_964423485.1 uncultured Bacteroides sp. | reverse complement strand
TATATGAGTTAATTTGAGGTTGTTGATAAAGCTCAATTTCATATTCTTGATTTATTATAAAAGGATTGGGAAAAACAGCTTTTTCATTTCTTCAAAATTAAAAAGATTAAATGTAAATATTTTGGCACCAAAGATAATCTAATTAAATTATAAAATCAAATAAAAAATAAAAAAACGGACAATAAACTTAGACTATGCATTTCATTCATACAGATCTTGAGATAAGTGTACTTGCAAATTGATAATTGCGGATTCTTACTTTTTCAGTGTGTAGCTAAATATATTTTTATTTTGGGTTGTGTTAAATAAAAAAATTGCGAAACTTCATTGTGGTAATGAAAAAAATAGCTATATTTGTAAAATCAAATGTAACTATAGTAACAGTTTTTATTCCCATGAAAAAAATCCAATTGGCTTTAGCATCTTTTGCCCTCTTCTCCTCGGCTGCATCAGCGGCTCTCCCTGAGACTGTTGACCTCTTGGTTGTAGGAGGTGGCGCAAGCGGTGTCACTGCCGGTGTCCAGGCTGCCCGTATGGGCACAAATACCCTCATTATTGAAGAGCAGCCCTGGCTCGGAGGCATGCTGACGTCTGCCGGTGTGTGCTGCACCGACGGCAACTTCCGCATGCAAGGTGGCCTATGGGGTGAATTTCTCAATAATCTCGCCGACAAATACGGCAGCATGGACGCCCTCCACACCGGCTGGGTGAGCATGGTCGAGTTTGAGCCTAAAGTCGGCGAAAGCGTGTTCCGCGACTTTGTCAATGCCGAGAAGAACCTTCAGGTCGAAACCGATGTGGCCCTCATCTCGATTGGCCGTGACCGAGGACGCTGGATCGCGACTGTCAAAGACGCTGACGGCAAGTTGCACAATATCGAGTCTCGCCTTGTCATCGACGCCACTGAGCTCGGCGACGTCGCAAAGATGGCCGGCGTAAAATATGACATCGGCATGGAGTCACGCTCTGTTACTCACGAAGATATCGCTCCCGAGCACGCTAACGGCATCATCCAGGACCTCACTTGGGTGGCTGTCCTAAAGGATTACGGCGAGGGCGCTGACATGACTATCCCCGAGCCGGCAAACTATAACCGCGAAGATTACGTGTGCAGCACATTCAACCCTCTCTGCACCGACCCCAAGGAGCCGGAGCGCATGCGTGTGCCGGAGGTTATGATCACCTATGGCAAGCTCCCCAACAATAAATATATGATCAACTGGCCGATCTCAGGCAATGACTACTATACCAATGTCATCGAGCTCGACCGCGAGCAGCGTGAGGCTGAGTTTGCCAAGGCCCGCGATTTCGCCCTCGGCTTTGTCTACTTCCTTCAGACAGAGCTCGGTTTCAAGAATCTCGGTCTCGCTGACGACGAATTTCCGACCGATCATCAGCTCGCCCTTATCCCATATCACCGTGAAAGTCGCCGCATTCACGGCCTCGTGAGATTTGACCTCAATGATATGGACAAGCCTTACGACCAGGAGCAGGCCCTCTACCGCACAGGCATCGCCGTTGGTGACTATCCTGTCGATCATCACCACAAACGCTACACCGGTGCAGACTCTCTGCCTGACCTCCATTTCCACCCCGTGCCTTCGTTCTCTCTACCCCTCGGCACCCTCATCCCTCAGGACGTCGAAGACCTCATCGTGGCTGAAAAATCAATCTCAGTCTCTAATATCGTCAACGGCGCAACCCGCCTTCAGCCCGTTGTGCTCCAGATCGGTCAGGCTGCCGGAGCGCTCGCTTCGCTCGCGTTGGCCGACGGTAAGGAGGTGAGCGATGTGCCCGTGCGCGACGTCCAGCGCGTGATCCTCGACGCCAACGGCTATATCCTGCCTTATCTTGATGTCGCCGTGGGCACCCCGATGTTCAAGCCCCTGCAGCGAATCGGCGCCACAGGCATACTTCACGGTACAGGCTTCAACGTCGACTGGAGCAACCAGACATGGCTCTATATCGAGAACCCACTCGTCGCAACTGACCTCAACCGCCTCTATGAGTTCTATTCGATGGACACTCCTTACGAGGGTGACGCCGAAGTCAAGGTCGGCCCGGCTCTCGAATCTATCAAGGCTATTGCCGAAGTCCAGGGCAAGGATGTCAAGAAATTTGACAAGACCGTAGCCGAAATCTGGAAAAAATATGATCTCGGCAAACTCAACCGCAAGGCCGTCATGAACCGCGGTCAGTTTGCAGTGCTTGTCGATGAAATTCTCAATCCCTTTGATGCCCGTGAAGTTGACATCACCGGCGCTTTTATCAATTAATCTTTAAAATCAATTACACATTAATATATTATGACCAACCGTCGCGATTTTCTTAAAACCGTTGCTGCAGGCACTGCCGCAGCTGTCGCAGCGCCGACCTTATTGTCAGGATGCCAGAAGGCCAACGCCCAGGTCGTCCAGACTCGCAATAATCCTTCGCTGACTGCTACTGACCTCACCGGCGAGCACGCCGAGCTCCTCATCAAAGAGAAGGGTCTCCCTATCACCGGCACCTTCCTTGACGAAATCTCTCACGACATCCCTCACCAGAACTGGGGCGAAGCCGAGTGGGACAAGGACTTCCAGAATATGAAAGCCTTTGGCATCGACACCGTTATCACCTGTCGTTGCGGCTATCGCAAGTTCGTGACTTATCCTTCAGAATACCTTTTAGGCAAGGGCTGCTATATGCCCTCGGTCGACCTGCTTGATATGTTTCTCCGCCTTGCCGACAAGTATGGCATGAAATATTACCACGGCCTCTATGACTCAGGCAAATACTGGGACACCGGCGATATGACCTGGGAGGTTGAGGACAACAAGTATGTCATCGACGAGGTTTGGGAAAAATATGGCTCTAAGCACCCCTCGTTCCAGGGCTGGTATATCACAGGCGAAATCAGCCGCGCTACCAAGGGTGCCATCGACTCGTTTATCACTATGGCTAAGCAGTGTAAGGACGTGTCGGGCGGCATGCTCACATTCATCGCTCCGTGGATCGACGGCAAGAAGGCTGTGGCCGCTGCCGGTGCAGCTCTCACAAAAGAGCAGGGCGTGTCAGTCGAGCAACACGAGAAAGAGTGGAACGAAATCTTTGACGGCATCCACGAAGTGGTTGACGCTTGCGCCTTCCAGGACGGTCACATCGACTATGATGAGCTCGACGCTTTCTTCTCTGTCAATAAGAAACTTGCCGACAAGTACGGCATGGAGTGCTGGACCAACGCCGAGTCGTTTGACCGCGATATGCCGATCAAGTTCTTCCCGATCAAGTTTGATAAGCTGCGCATGAAACTCGAGGCTGCCAAGCGCCAGAACTACACAAAGGCCCTCACATTCGAGTTCAGCCACTTCCTCAGCCCCCAGTCAGCCTATCTGCAGGCCGGCCATCTCAATGACCGTTATTGTGAGTACTTCGGCATCGAGCGTCCCAAATTTGTATGATCGGCCGAAACTCTCAGCGTTACAAATTCGTTAGTTGAAAAATTGAAAATACAATATAAGATATGAATAATCGTCGCGATTTTCTTAAAAAAATGATGGCCGGCACTGCTGCCGCCATTGCCGCTCCTTCGTTGTTGGCGGCTGATTCTAAGGATTCAAACGTTCCCCTTACCGGCGACCAGGCTGAGCTCCTCATCAAAGAGCGCGGTCTTCCGATCACCGGTGCATTCCTTGATGAAATCTCTCACGACATCCCTCACCAGAACTGGGGTCTCGCTGAGTGGGATCAGGATTTCCGCAATATGAAGGCCATCGGCATCGATACAGTCATCATGATTCGTTCGGGCTATCGTAAGTTTATCACTTACCCCTCGGAATATCTTCTCGGCAAGGGCTGCTACATGCCCTCGGTCGACCTTCTTGACATGTTCCTGACCCTCGCTGATAAATACGATATGAAGTTCTACTTCGGTCTCTATGACTCAGGTAACTATTGGGACACCGGCGATATGAGCCACGAAGTTGAGGACAACAAGTATGTCATCGACGAAGTATGGGAAAAATATGGTTCGAAGCACCCGTCGTTCCAGGGTTGGTATATCAGCGGTGAGATCAGCCGTGCCACCAAGGGCGCCATCGACTCATTCCACACCATGGGCAAGCAGTGTAAGGACGTTTCGGGCGGACTGCCTACGTTCATCTCTCCGTGGATCGACGGCAAGAAAGCCGTTGCCGCCGCAGGCTCAAGTCTCTCTAAAGAAGAAGGTGTGTCAGTTGAGCAGCACGAGAAGGAATGGAACGAAATCTTCGACGGCATCCATGACGTGGTTGACGCTTGCGCCTTCCAGGACGGTCATATCGACTATGACGAGCTTGACGCTTTCTTCACCGTCAACAAGAAGCTCGCCGACAAGTACGGCATGCAGTGCTGGACCAACGCTGAGTCGTTTGACCGCGATATGCCTATCAAGTTCCTCCCCATCAAGTTTGACAAACTCCGCATGAAGCTCGAAGCAGCCAAGCGCGCAGGCTATGACAAGGCTATCACATTTGAGTTCAGCCACTTCATGAGCCCGCAGTCAGCCTATCTTCAGGCCGGTCATCTCTACGACCGTTACTGCGAGTACTTCGGCATAAACCCTAACCAGGCATAATATAAGGTTAAATTTAAATAATGACGGCGGCGGAAACTTTGTGGTTTGTTTCCGCCGCCGTTGCTTTTTACTATGTTGCTAAGCGTGTCGACTTACTCTGCAATTATTAATTCGATGCCTCGCTCCTCGAGGCGCTCTCTCATTGCCTCGGGCACACCGTTATCGGTGATGATAAGGTCGACCTCGCTGATGTCGGCGATTTTGCTGAAGCCTCGGAGCATAAATTTTGACGAGTCGGCGAGTACGATCACTTTCTGAGCCGCGCGCATCATCACCTTATTGAGCTCGGCCTCGCGAATATCGGTAGTAGTTATGCCAAAGTCTGGGTCGATGCCGTCCACGCCCAAGAAAAGCTTAGAGCATGTGCAGTCAGCAAACGGAGCCTTTGCAAACTCACCCACGACCGACAGCGAACTGTGGCGCAGAATGCCCCCTAACTGTATGATATCCACATTGTCCATCGTTCCGAGTATCTCGGTCGCCCTCAGGCAGGCCGAGATGGCCGTCAGATGGTGCTTGGGCCTGATGCACCGTGCAAAAGCGTGGATCGTGGTGCCCGACGCGATGATTATCGAGTCGTCGGCAGTGATCAGCTCGGCAGCCTTGGCGCCAATTAGCATCTTTTGCGACGGCATCAGCTTCTCCTTCTCGATGACCGACCGGTTGTTGATATACGGGTCAGTCTTGATAGCGTGGCCGTGGCTGCGGTAAAGACGTCCTTGCTTTTCGAGCTCGCTTAGATCCTTGCGGATCGTCACAGCCGAAACGTCAAGCATTTCAGACAGTTCAGACACCTGCACCCGCTCGTGCTTCATCAGACTGTCAAGTATAATCTCGTGGCGTTCTTCCTTTGTCATACAAATACTATTTAACGATAATCATAAACGTTACTCACTCACAAAGGTAATAAAAACCCCGCTAATCTCCCACCACCTGAAACGCAATTTTTTCTTTTCTCAATGAAATTTACAAGAGTTTCTTTTGAAATTATTATATAATGTTGTACTTTTGTTGCGAAATTGCAATGGAGCAAAACGAAACCAATTGAAACCTGATAATAACTACATCCTATAAATGAAAAAACTCGACAAACACTATGATGTTATAGTGATTGGCGGTGGTGCTACGGGTGCAGGCACTGCGCGTGATTGTGCTCTCAGAGGATTGAAAGTGCTCCTTGTGGAGCGTTTCGATTTTACCCACGGCGCGACCGGCCGCAACCACGGGTTGCTGCACAGCGGTGCGCGCTACGCGGTCACTGACCGAGAGTCGGCCACTGAGTGTATTGAAGAAAATATGATTTTGCGCCGCATCGCCGCAAATTGCGTCGAGGAAACCGGAGGTCTCTTCATCACCCTGCCCGAAGATGACCTCGCTTATCAACAGACATTCATTGACTCCTGCCGCGCGGCCGGCATCGAGGCGGAGGCTATTGACCCCGCATTGGCGCGTCGTCTCGAGCCTTCGGTCAACCCTGCCCTGATCGGCGCCGTGAAGGTGCCCGACGGCTCGATCGACCCCTTCCGACTTACGATGGCTAATGTCTATGACGCGCGTCTGAATGGCGCTGACGTGCTGACTTACCACGAGGTGACCGACTATCTCCGTACAGGCAACCGCATCGAGGGCATCATCATGCGCGACCATCGCAACGGTGGCGACCAGGTTCAGGCTACAGCCGATGTCGTGGTCAACGCCGGCGGCATATGGGGCCACCTCTTGGCCGAGAAGGCCGGAGTGTCAGTCAAGATGTTCCCTGCCAAGGGCGCGCTACTTGTGTTCGGCCACAGAGTCAACAATATAGTGATCAACCGTTGCCGCAAACCGGCCAACGCCGACATCCTCGTGCCGGGCGACACGGTCTGTGTAATCGGCACGACCAGTGACCGTGTGCCCTTTGAAAGCGTCGACCAAATGGAGGTTACCAGCGAGGAGGTCGAAGTGTTGCTCCGTGAGGGCATAAAACTCGCTCCCTCGCTTAACTCGACCCGCATACTCCGAGCCTATGCCGGTGTGCGCCCCTTGGTTGCCTCTGACGATGACCCCTCAGGACGAAGCATCTCGCGCGGCATCGTCTGTCTCGACCACGCTGAGCGCGACGGCCTCGAAGGTTTTGTCACCATCACCGGTGGCAAACTGATGACCTACCGCCTTATGGCTGAGTGGGCCACCGACACAGTATGCCGCAAGCTCGGCCGCGAAGGTGTCAAGTGTGTCACCGCCGAGCGTCCTCTGCCGGGCAGTGAGCCAGTGACTGAAGAAAGCCGCCCTGCAACTGCAGGGGCCAAAGCGGCTGTCGGCCGTCATGGCACTCTCGCCGCCAACATCCGGGCCACGACCGACGCTGACCGCGCCCTGGTCTGCGAATGTGAAGAGGTCAGCGTTGGCGAAATCGAATATGCCATTGACCGCCTGCACGTCGACAACCTGCTCAACCTGCGCCGTCGCACCCGACTCGGCATGGGCACCTGCCAGGGACAACTCTGCATCTGTCGCGCAGCGGCCATCCTCGAGCAACACGACTCCTGCGCTCAGCGCCACCTCGAAGGCATACGACAATTTGTCAACGAGCGCTGGAAGGGCATGCGCCCCGTGGCGTGGGGCGATAACCTCGCCGAAGCACAATTCACGGCCTGGCTCTATGGATCGGTTGCCGGACTCGATGTTTTACCCCAAGGCGAAGAGATGAAATAACACGCTTGCGATTATGAAATTTGAAACTATAGTAATAGGTGCCGGACTCGCCGGCTTGACAGCGTCAATCCGACTTGCCGAGGAAGGTCGTAAAGTCGCCATAATTTCAGCCGGCCAAAGCGCCCTGCACTTCAATTCGGGCTCTCTGGGTCTGCTTGGTTTTGACGCAGAGCATAAACCGGTAGTGTCACCCGCAGATGCGGCGGCATCGCTCCCGGCAGCTCATCCATATAACAAAATCGGCCTGCAGTCGCTCGCGTGCTATGCCGAGGCGGCCGCGGGTTTGCTCAGTCGTGCGGGCATCAAGACTGACGGCAGTCACAGTCAAAACCATCAGCGTGTGTCTCCTTTGGGCATCCTTCGCCCGGCATGGCTCACGCTCGACGGTCTGCTGACGCTCGACTGGCTGAAGGCTTTGCCCAGCCCCAATGTGGCCATAGTCGGTATCGCCGGATTTCTTGACTTTTATCCACGCTTTATAGCGGCCTCGCTCACAAAAGAAGGCTGCAAATGCGACTTGCTGACGGTCGACACTCCTGACCTGCGCCATCTGCGCAAATCAGAGACCGAAATGCGCGCCGCCAACATCGCCCGCAACCTTCACGGTGACAAACTCATCCGCTTTGCCGAGGCTCTGCATGACGTCGCAAAATCTTCTGACGCTGCCGCCCTGATAATCCCGGCGGTGATTGACTTATCAGATGAAGACGAGGCAGCGCGTTTCAACAGCGCAGTCGGCCGCCCGGTGATTTTCGCCACGACAATGGGCGTATCTGTTCCCGGCATAATTATGCACACCCGCCTCATGCGGCGCTTCAAAGCGCTCGGCGGACGGCTGTTCAATGGTCACCGCGTCACCGGGGCAGATTTTAAAGAAGATCGTCTGGACGCGGTTTACACCGATAAGCTTGACGATTATGCCCTTCGCGCTGATGACTTCATCTTTGCCGGCGGCAGTTTCTTCAGCCGCGGCATTGTCGCCACTCCCGACGCCGTCACCCAACCCGTGCTCGGTCTCGACACAATGGCTCCTGCCGACCGCTCAAAGTGGTTTGAAACCGACCTGCTCGGTGTTCAGCCCATTATGGATGCCGGCGTGGCCACAGATGCTTCATTGCGAGCCTTGCGCTCCGGCTCACCTGTCAATAACCTTTACGCCGTTGGATCAGTGCTCGCAGGCGCAGACTCTTTGCGCAACGACTCAGGCGCCGGCGTGGCAATGCTCACCGCTCTCGCCGTGGCCGACAAAATCATTAAACATCAATAACCTATGGAATTCCAAGACATACTTGAAAGCCGACACAACTTCGAGCAGTGTACCAAATGCACCATCTGCACCACCGTGTGTCCGGTCACGCCTATCAATACGAAATACCCCGGCCCCAAGCAGGCCGGTCCTGACGGCGAGCGCTACCGCCTGAAAAATCCCGACTTCTTTGACGAAGCCTTCAAATATTGCCTTAACTGCAAGCGCTGTGAGGTGGCTTGTCCGTCAGATGTCCGCATAGGAGATCTCATCCTCTCTGCGCGCCTGTCCTACTCCAAAGGCAAGCCGTCGCTGCGCGACACTATGCTCGCCGAGACCGATGTCATGGGCTCGCTGGCCACACTCTGCGCCCCTGTTGTCAATGCTTCACTCGCACTCAAGCCGGTCAAATTTGTGATGGACCGCACCCTGAAGATCGACTCTCACCGTCAGTTCCCCAAGTATGCGTCAACAAAGTTCGAGACCTGGTTTCGTCGCCACGCAAAGGCCGAGCAGGCAAAGTACAGCCGTCAGGTCAGCTACTTCCACGGCTGCTATGTCAACTACAATAATCCAGACCTTGGGAAGGCGATGGTCTCGGTCTTTAACGCCGCCGGCATCGGCATCCGGCTTCTCGACCGCGAGCGCTGTTGCGGCGTGGCAAAAATCGCCAACCGCCTTGTGGATGAGGCCACCCGCGACGCCAAGATCAACCTCGACGCTATCCGTAAGGCAGTGGCTTCCGGCAGTGAAGCCGTCGTAGCCACAAGCTCGACATGCTGCTTCACGATGAGAGACGAGTATCCTCACGTCCTCGGTCTCGACAACTCAGATGTGCGCCGCTCGATCACTCTCGCCACAGCTTATCTGTCAAAACTTATCGACAGCGGCGATGTCAAGTTAGTGTTCCGCGACGATTTTCGCCGCCGCATCGCTTATCATACGCCGTGCCATATGGACCGCATGGGCTTCACTCACTATTCGGTCGAGCTGCTGAGATCAATCCCGGGTGTTGAGCTTGTCGAGCTCGGGCCCAATTGCTGCGGCATCGCCGGCACCTACGGCTTCAAGAAAGAAAACTACGAGACCTCCCAAGCCATCGGCTCGGCGTTGTTCTCTGAAATTGAACGCGAGCATCCCGACTTCGTGTCCACAGATTGCGAGACCTGCAAGTGGCAGATCGAGATGTCGGCCGGCGTAAAAGTCAAGCACCCGATCGAAATTCTCTTCGAGGCCCTCGACCTCGACGCCACCCGCCGGGCAAATAATTTGATTAATTAGAAAATTATCTCTATTTTTACATCAAATATCTAATCACCACCATAACTTTTTCAATCACATTATGGCAAACAGTGCTTATGACGTCCTTGGATCGTCGCGCAAAAGATTTCTCAACTGGCAGATGAAGACCATACTGGTAACAATGGTCGGCTATGCCATCTTCTACTTCGTCCGTAAAAACTTCTCAGTTGCAATGCCCGGCCTGACAGCCGAATATGGCATCTCTAACAAGTCATTTGGCTGGATCATTTTTGCCGGGTCGCTTGTTTACGGCATTTCACGCTTTGTTAACGGTTATGTTGTCGACCGCATCCGCGGCCGCATCGTGATGGCGCTTGGCCTTTTGCTCTGCGCGCTTGCTAACTTTGCCTTTGGCTGGGGTGCGGACTTCAGCCGATGGTTTACAGGCATCGAAAACGGTCCCCGCATGGTGGAGGGACTCGTTTTCTTCATGGGCTTCATTATCATCGTCAACCAATGGTTCCAAGGCATGGGCTATCCTCCATGCGCCCGCATCCTGCCTCACTGGATCCATCCCTCAGAGTTAGCTACCAAGATGTCAATCTGGAACTGCTCTCACTCTATCGGCGCGGCCTTGGCGGTAATCGTCTGCGGCTACGTTATGGGCTCGCTCGGCTCCGACTTAAGCAACGACCAGTCATATGTGGCCGGCATTGTCCGCAATCTTAGCGAGAACGGTGTCAGCGCGGCCGATGCCGTGAAACAGGCAGCCTCATACGCCGCTCACGCCGGTGCTTGGCGCTGGTGTTTCTGGATTCCGGCCGCTATCGCCACTGCCGGAGCGATATTTATTTTCGTCGGTCTCCGCGACGAGCCTAAGGACGCCGGCTTGCCCGACCTGCCTGACACCGGCCTCGGCAAACTCAAGGAAACTACCGACCCCCGCGCCCGCAAAAAATTTGAAAAAGTTATGGTGTGGACCAATCGTTGGGTGTGGACATTCTGCGCTGCCAACTTCTTTGTCTATGTCGTCCGTATGGGTATCCTCGACTGGGGCCCTAAGTTTCTCACCGAGAGCCGTAATCTCTCGATCGAAAGTGCCGGCTGGACTGTCGCTGCTTTTGAAATCGCCGGCGTGGTCGGCACACTTTTTGCCGGATGGGCAACCGATAAGCTCTTCCACGGCAAAGGCCACCGCATGTGTGTGGTCTGCATGCTCGGCGCTGCTCTGTTCATGACCATCTTCCGCTTCCTGCCCGAGAGCGCGGGCATCACGCTCACGGCGCTCGTGCTCATTGGTGCCGGATTCTTTATCTATGGTCCTCAGGCGCTTATCGGCATCGAGCTTGGCAATCAGGCCACCAAAGAAGCCTCGGCCCGCGCTAACGGTCTCGCCGGCATCATCGGCTATCTCGGTTCGGGCGCGTCAGGTCTGCTCGTCGGCTATGTGGCCGACATCTTCGGTTGGACATCGGTGTTTGACACTATCATCCTCGTGGCTATCGTCGGTCTCTTCGTGCTTGTGTCGATGTGGAAAGCTCCGCGCGACGGTTATGCCCGCGCAGCTGCCATCAGCTATGATGATGACACTCAAAACCGCATCAACGGCGGCGACACCACTGACGAGCCAATGTAATTTTTTCACACAACCTTTCAGACACGATCAATTATGGAATTTGATAAATATATGTCGCCCATGAGCGACGCCGAGCTTAAGGAAGCCTGCCGCCGCATACGCCATGTCGCCCTCGATATGGACGGCACCATCTATCTTGGCTCTAAGCTCTTCCCATGGACCAAGGGCTTTCTGCAGAAACTCACTGACAACGGCATCGGATACTCGTTTCTGACCAACAACCCGACCCGTTCGCTCGATGATTACGTCAAGAAGCTCGCCGGTCTGGGCATCGAGGCAACCCGTGAGGAGGTCTACACCACGGCCGTTGCGACCATCGACTATATCAAGACTCACTTCCCCGACGCAAAGCGCCTTTTTGTACTCGGCACGCCGAGTATGATCGGCGAGTTTGAAGCCGCAGGCTTTGAAATGTGTGCCGACGATCCTGATGACCGTCCCGATGTGCTCGTCGTAGCGTTTGACACTACGCTTGTCTATCCCCGTCTCTGCCGCGCTGCCTGGTGGGCGTCGCAGGGCGTGCCCTATATCGCTACCAACCCTGACCGCGTCTGTCCGACCGACCAGCCCGTGATCCTCGTTGACTGCGGCAGCATCTGCGCCTGTATCGAGCACGCTACAGGCCGTAAGCCTGACATCGTCATCGGCAAGCCCAATCCCGATATGCTCCGAGGCATTATGGATCGCTATGGTTACCGCCCCGATGAAATCGCTATGTGCGGTGACCGCAT